>NZ_CP073579.1:0-338142 GCF_018199995.1 Photobacterium sp. GJ3
TTGTCGCTCAACCAGGTCCTGCTGGGTGGCAGTGATGTGCCCGTGTCGTTATGCCAGCAGGCGGCCCAGCAAGGCATTCAGACCTGGCTGGGTTATGGCATGACAGAAGCCGCATCGACAGTAACGGCGAAGCAAATTGACGGCATCGCCACCGCCGGGCGTGTATTGCCCAATCGGCAGGTTCAGCTCAAAAACAACCGGATTTTGATTGGGGGGGACACCCTTGCGAGCGGCTACTTTCATCAGGGGGAAATCACCCCGCTGGTGGATGGACAGGGGTGGTTTGATAGCCGGGATATGGGACAGTGGATTGACGGCGAACTCCGGATACTGGGGCGTGCCGATAATCAGTTTATCTCCGGCGGGGAGAACATTCACTGCGAAGAAATCGAAGGCGTTTTGAACCGTCACCCGGCAATCCGCCAGAGTCTGGTGATCCCCGTGGCTTGTGAGGTTTACGGTGCCCGCCCGGTGGCGCTCATCGACACGTCTGACGATTTGTCTGCCTTGAATCTGCCACAGTGGCTGGCAAATCACCTCGAACGCTTCAAAATTCCGGATGCGTTTTATCGGATGCCCCAACTGCCGCAAACGGGGATGAAAGTGTCACGAAAGGCGATGAAGGATTGGCTGATGTTGCGGCGAAACACAGCATCATTCAGCCACTCGGTGCCGTTTCCGGCCCGTCTGGAATCCGACTAACTCTGCGTGGCAAAGTCTGATGAATTGAGTTGTTATTCTCTTCCAAATCGAATACTCCAGTTTTTTCTTGCTGAATCAGCATGACTTATCAATCATTGCTTCGCTTTTCGATGCCACAGTTGGATCGGTTAATACCCTGTTTAGCTTTATCTGGTGAATGCAGAGGGCTTTTGATCGAGATATTATTCTGAGTGTCAATAAGTTGTTTTGAATATTCTCACGGTGGATACTGAATCTGTGTTTGGCGAAATCCATGCTTTCATCAGATGAGGACATGGTGACTTTCGGTCGTTTCGTCAGTGGAATTCCTCAGTACGGCGAAGTCTGTTGAGGAACTCATGTCATTCGTAAGCACATTCAATTAACCAACAATATGAGAGGATAGTCATGTCAGAAATCAGAACAGATGAACTCATCATTCAGGGGGATTGGTCGCCGCAAGCCGGTGCAACTGTTGTCTTCGTGAAAAGCCTGATCATGAAGGCAGGATCGAGAATATTGATCGATGGACAGCTTCAGGAGTTTAGTCTTTTTTGCGAAGAGTCAAGGGTAGAAGAGAATACACGTTTTGAAGGGCGAGGCAATGGGCCCGGTGACGATGGCGTGAATCTTGTTATCTATTTAGGAAAAACTGAAATCAAAGGATTGACTATAGATACTACCGGTGAAAAAGGAGAAAAGGGTGCGAAAGGTTCGAGAGGGAGGAATGGCGGAAATGCAACTTGTACCGGTTCTGGAGCAACGAATGGCGGTCCTGGAGGGAAAGGGGCTCAGGGAGGTGCAGGGGGACGAGGTGGCAATTTAATTCTTGGTATTGATGCAATTTCACTTCCTTTGCAATATTTAGAAATTATCACTCAAGGAGGGCCGGGAGGTGATGGTGGTGATGGCGGTGATGGTGGGCGAGGAGGCGCTGGAAAGAGGTGCGGTCTATGGAAAAGAGGCGCAGGAAGATCTGGGCCAAGGGGAGCGAGTGGTGATCCTGGGCCTGAAGGAATTGACGGTGAAGTGAATGTGCTGAAAGCAAGAGATATGGATCATTTTTTAGAAATGATAAACCGTTAACGGGTTCGTATAGTGAAGTTAGTTGAACTTCGCAGTTTTTATGGTTTCATTTCGTTTTTTTACCATAAAAACTGCTATCCCTAAAACTCGCTCATCCATACCAGAATTTGGTGTCCCAACGTTAGTGACAGACATCCAGATCCCCTCATTGTTTTGGAAAAACCAGCGTTGGTTGGTCAGTATGGAGAATGACTGGCAATCGGCCTGACGATACAAAATCCTTTTATTCTCGTGATGTCATCCCAGTGATTTTATTCAATGGCGATCTTTCTCTGTACTGTTAGGTTCATGAAAAGAATGCATCTGATTCTTTGACATGAGTACAGAGCGTTTCTGTGCCGTTGATTGAAGCATAGGGACGTTCCGGCAATCATACACAGGCGTACTCATGGATATTCAGGTGAAATACGTGATTTGAAAGTATGGAATCAGGAACTAAACTTGTGTCGTTTCCGCTGAGTCAAAGTATGACAGACTCATTTTCACCTTATCCCATCGTATTGAAATAAAGGTCACTGTTATGTCCATCATTGAACGATCAGAGTTTATGGCCAAGCTGCTTAAGCCGCTCAAACCTGCGCCTGATTTTGAGGGCTTTATCCTGATTCCAAAAGCAGTAAGTGAGCAGCTCCCGCGACGGGGCAGAACAACCGTTGATTTGATGATTGAGGGCTATGGTTTCCGAGTTACGTTAGAGCCGGATGGCAATTTGAGCCACTGGGCGAAATTAAGTCACAATGACCTGGTGTCTGGTCATTTGACCTTGGGTGAAGAGTACAGTGTTCAGTTGATCCCGGTGGACGAGGAGCCTGAACCGAAAGTGCCTGATGACTTATCAGAAGCGATACATCGACAATCGAGCGCGCTTGAAACCTGGCAGCAGACAACCACCATCGCAAGGCTGGACTGGGTGCATTGGGTTGAGTCTGCGAAGCAAGCTAAAACCCGTGCCAAAAGGGTTTCGGATGCATGCAATATGTTGGCGGAAGGAAAACGTCGGGTGTGCTGTTTTGATCATTCGGGTTTTTACAGCAAAGCACTGAAGGCGCCAAAAGTATAAAACGAGGCATTGTGATTTTTATCTCGAATGCCGAGCCTTCCCTGAAGCGTCACAATAACATCTTGCAAGGCAATGGCATTTTGAATTGCTGTGAGATCAATGAGCGCCTTCTGAATTCAGGCCAGACACGATCTCTTTTCATGAAAAATAGATCGCTTCAGTTTGATTGAATCATTATGTATTGCGAGATGAATTGAATCTTAACGCACGAAACATTTGTCGCGAGTTCATCAATCATCGTATCTTGGAATGGCTTTTATTCCGGTGTTGAAAGTGATTTACTGTGGCATGGGTGTTGATCACCAATTCATTATACGCATCATAAAATCTATTGAGGCAGAAGATGAAAAATGAAGAACTGGTTATGAAGAATAATATAGGGGAAACGCTTTTGATTCCCTTGTATATGAAGTCGAGAGAATCGAAATTGAATGACCCGATTATCTGCGATACAACGGCATGTGATTTGGTCGATAAACTTGATTATGATTTTTCAAAGTTCGATCAAGCCATTGCAAGTTCCGTCGGAATAGCTATTCGATCTCGTTATTTCGACGATAAAGTGAAGGACTTCATCGAGAATACAGAAAACCCTGTGATTGTTCTATTGGGAGCCGGGCTCGACAGCCGTTACCAGCGAATTGGAACGATTGCGAGACAGGCTGTTTTTTATCAACTGGATATTCCTGAGATAATTCAGGTCAGGGCGCAACTCTTACCCCCTCATGAAAATGAAACGTTGATTCCATCTTCGATGTTTGAAACGCAATGGATGGATGACCTTGTGAAAGAGAACCCCGAAGGAACTTTCCTGTTCATCGTAGAAGGCGTTCTCATGTATTTTGAGCGGGACACAGTGAAAAAATGGTTTCAGGATATGGCGGAACGTTTTCCACAAAGTGAACTGTTGTTCGATGTTGTGAACGTTTGGCTCATGAAGCATTCGCACAGACATGATTCATTAAAACTAATGAACGCTCGATTTATCTATGGTTCTGATGACGATGGGGAAGCGGCATCATGGGCGAGCAATTTAGAGCACGTTTCGACAAAACTCTATGGTGATTTTCCTGAGTGGAACCGAGTTGGCTGGCTCAAGGTACTCTTGATGAAATTGATCCCGACGATGAAGTACTCAGGAAGAATGTTGCATTACAGAATCAAGTGAATGGAAAGACTCAGGGCGAGAGCACGTATGCTCAGTTTTTATCCAAACCTTGGATTCCCGCCAATATTACTTGCTCCAAATAGGCTATATTCATGGCAGCTATTTTTTGCCTGCGCCTGATACTCGCCTTTTTGCTTGTTTCTAATCGAAGCATGTTAAGCGCCATGTGACGCACACCAGCCAGGAGTTCGGCGGCATTGCCACGATAGATTTGGCAAGCATCTTCCTTCATCGTGACATCAAGCACCCAGTGCAACCGATTTTCGATTTCCCAGTGACCTCGGACTGCATCGGCAAAACGTTCGGGGGTGAGCACCGCAGAGCTAATGTAGTAGCGGTACTCCAGCGATTCTTTCCCTGCTGAGTCAATACGATAACCAATAGCAACACCGACGCTTTGAAGCCCTTTCCAATCAGGGAAATCTGTCTTCAACTCCTGCGCTGGCATGACGTGGTATTCGCGCGCTTCAATACGCCCATGTCCGCGCTCGATGTCACACGCTGGGCTTTTTTCGAGCAATGGCGCCAACGCTTTTTGTACTGCTTTAGCCAGGCTTTTTTGGTTGCCTTTGACTGCTAATAGGTAATCGCCACCTTGCTCAACTATCTGCTTGGCGATATCGGTTTGACAGCCCATCGCATCGATAGAGACAAGACAACCTTTGATATCTAACAGCTTGAGCAGCTCAGGGATGGCGGTGATTTCATTGGACTTATCTTGGGTTTTAACTTGTCCCATGACAACGCCGTTGGCTGTCGCAAAAGCACTGACCATGTGGAGCGTTGATTGCCGATCTTCTCGGTTATAGGAGCTGCGTAACACCTTGCCGTCAATAGCAATAAGCTCGCCATTCGAATGGACGTTGGCTGCCTGCATCCATTTTAAAAAGCAGTCTTGAAACTGGTCAGGCTCAATGGAAGAAACAACCCTGGCAATCGTGTCATGGACAGGGATGCCCTGGCGAAAAAGTCCTTTGTCCTGCAGCCAATTGAGGTGAGCTTCGCCAAAGTCTTCGATATCTTCCCAGCCCTCCATACCAGCAATGGTGGCGCATACGGTCAGAAACAAAATGTCGAACAGTGGGTACGATATTTTTGCTGACTGCCGTGGGTCTTGAATCACTGAAAAGAATTGAGAAAAAGCATCGATATGCATCAGGAACTCCCGTAAAAAGGGGAGTATATGATCACAGCCAGCCTTGATCGTCAAACTGATCTATTTTGTTCAAAAAACGTTCGTGATCTTGCCCTGTGGAAAGACTATGACGTAACAAGGTCGAAATATTGTGGTGTTACATTCTTAATCGGTGAAGGTCTTTTTATCAATCTCACTGGGGAACGATGTGCGTTTTCGATCTTGTTCTGCGTCAAAGTGGTGGCTGTTACAGCCAGTTTCGTGATTGAAGGTACTTTGGATTCATTTATCGCGACGACACAGGCAGTGGACCATATGTTCAAGCGGTAAAGCGAGATTTTGAGGGCGAATAACGATAGGTCAGGACGTTCAAGTGATGAAATCAATTTTGTGCTGGGATAGGTCTGTGAATGAATACTGATGACTTGAATTTCGAAATAAATTCAGGGGCGCTTGATTTGAAAATATAAAGATTATCGGGAATGATGAAGATATTGAATAATGTGATTCGGATTCAAATTTACTGAGTCAATCGTTAGAATGACTCAATCAGCAGTCAAATTCATGGGTAAACCTCTTTCTTGTTTTTATGTGGCATACGATCCATTCTTGGCCTTGATGCGAATTTATTGGTATTGTAACATGCTGTTTTTATTGAATGAGTTGGTTAAAAATGACAAAATTTACCGAATATAAAGTTGCTCATATTGTCGAAGGGGGTTGCGGCACAATCCTTTTAGGGGCGAGCGGTTTGCCTGTGCAGAAAATGGAAGCAGAATTGAACAAATATGCACAAGATGGATGGCAGGTTGTGTTTCAGGTTGTCGAGCAGAAACGCTTCATGCTGTTTTGGAAACGTGAAGCCGTGATTATTACGCTTGGCCGCTAACCTTGCTTAAGTTTATTTCGCTTCATCTGATCCATCGCTACCAGGCGAGTGGTGGATCAAAAAAACTCTTCAACATCGAGTGCAATTTCGAGCCGACGTGCTCTGAATATACGAAACAATGTATTCAAAAGTATGGTGCGGTAAAAGGCTGGCGGTTGGGATTATCGAGAATCAGACGATGTAATCAACCGGGTTTAGTAGAAAAAATAGACGACGAGGTGCCTTGATGCGGTTATTCGAACCATTAGAGGAACTAGAGAAAAATGAAGAACTGTTAAGGCAGCAAGTCAACGCCTTACCAGATGAACAAAAAAAAGCGTTTTATCAAATTCAGTCTCAAAAATTGAAAGATCCGGATACTTATGCCGCTTTGAACTGGTTTTTTCTGGGTGGATTTCATCATTGTTACCTTGGTAAGTATGCGCTTTTCCTGATTGAGTTGACGATTCTTATTGTCAGTGTCACTGGATTTTTCCTGGGGCATTCCAGTGCTATCTATCTTCTGCTCTTGCTCGTTGCGTATGAGTTGCCGCAATTGTTTTTCTCTCAGAAAATCGCAAGACAATACAACTATCAAATGTCCTGTGAGATTTTTAATCAGGTTCGCCGAAGTTGAGTGAGAGCTCGGTGTATCGTAAAGGGTGATGGTATTCAACGTGGACGTTAAGTAGTGGGAAGATATCTCATGTGATATCTTCCCTGTGATGATTGAGGTTGATAATTTATTTTTTGTAATTGGAGTCAGCCAATTATTTGCTGAAATCTAATCCAAAAGAAATAGATATCCAAGGTCTACCGTTGTTTTCAAACTCTTCTTCATCTGAAGTCACATCATACCCGAGTAAAAATCCCATATTGAACTCTTGATGTAATGTCATCAAGACCCCGGCACCAGAACTTAATCCAAATAAATTTGTACTAGAACCATCTGACTTCGTTGCGTTGATCATCGTAGGCCCAGCAAAAAGGACAGGCGTAAAGGAAAAGTTCAGTGATGGAAAATTGAGCCGCCAGCCAAAGTAGGGTGCAATGGTTGCTGCACCAGTGAGATCATCGTTACTTGTATAGTATTTATAGGGTGCGATCAGACCGCCGTATTGCCATCCAAATTGATCTGCTTCATGAATCTTGGTCTCTGATTTTTTCAGATGAACTTTTGTACTGACGGGAATCACTGGTTTGATTTCATCTGTTTTACCCTCGTGACAAATTATCTTACTATTCTCCGCAATATCTGGTTCAAAAAGCCATTTGCCGAATGACGTGCGATCTGGTCTATACACAATGTAATTACTATCATCCTCACCGATTAACCGAAGAGAAACTTTTGCTGGAATACAGTATTGATCTGCTGACAAATAGTAGGGGAATTTGAGTAGACCTTTAGGTAAAGGGTTGTCTTTTGAGTTTGGGATATTATTATTTCCATTTGTTTTAATGCCAGCTGAACCAGTAGTGGTTTCATTTATAGTTTTACTATCTTCCTGGGCTATGACTGTATAATGAATGAGAGAGATAACCAAGAGTGATGGGAATATTATTATTTTTCTCATAGGTGTACCTTGTTTTTATGGTTGGAATAAATTTTCAGTTTTAATTGAATACTATTTTGTTTTTCGTTAATTTTTGTCTAATTCTGATTGTGTCAAAGGCTGTTTCAGTGAATGGTGCTCATTGTTTTTATATTTAGCTCTGCTAAATATCCGTACACTTGTTGTATCAGTGTGACCTACAATTGGGACAACCGTGAGTGGCTTAACTTTTTTCATTATATGTCCTTGTGATTTTAGATATATTTTTATTTTCATTGGATGAAATATTTTCCGTGAAACGTAAGAGGTTTTCCTTCACCCTGCACTAATCATATATTCCATGGTTTAACGACTTCAAATTTTCACTGTTTTTCTTTCTTATGATTCAATATTTCTCATTTGTAACAATGAATCAGTTCACTTTTTTGTGAATTACATTTTGAGATTTATGATTAAAGTTCAGATAAGAGTCACTCATTTGGTTGAGATAAAAAATGTGATAACTGCCTTCCTTTGATAATTTTTTGTATATTAAAGGTCATCTGCTTATCTGAAAGATAGGATCGCAGAAGGTTTAATAAGTCGTCATTTGTCTTTGTTTTTTGATGAATTTTTTGAGAGGGCGTAGTTCAAGGGGCGTAGACAGGGGGCTGAGATAACAGGATCACACTTCAATTTATTCTTGCCATACAATGAGTTAATTGCCTCACAATTCATTTCTATTTTGCGGTCAGTGGAATTTCCCTTGTTATTTTTTGTGCTATTTACATCTCACCTGAATGAAAGCTGAGGTTTCATCAGGTGAATGAGAAATGATCAACAATAACGTGATTCTTCGGGAAAAAGATTTCCCGTAAAGGACGACAAAAGGAAATTGAAATGAAAACCTTACCGATACTCGCCGTCGGCGCGTCGCTGCTCAGCGCGCCGGTGCTTGCCGACTGGCACTTCAGAGGCACGCCGAATCAGTGGCAGGCTGCGTCGATGACACCAATCGATACAAACCATGTTCAGACGTGCCAGCAATTCCAGCAGGGAGACGCCACAGGCGGACCGCGTTTTAAAATTGACCGCTATGGCGACTGGGCGGAAAGTTATCCGGTGGCCGATTTTACGGTGGCTGGCAATCAAAGTTATCGCATCGACTTTTACACCGACAGCCAGACGATTCTGACCACGCCGGTTGCCGACTGTGAAAGCCCGTCTTACGCACAGACCTTCCCGCAGCTTTATTTTCGGGGCACGCCAAATGGCTGGGCACCAACAGCCATGACTCTGGTTGATCATCATACGTGGTCGCTGCTGATGGATTTTGACGGACAGACCAATCAGCGATTTAAGTTTGATCTCACCGCGGACTGGTCGCAAAACTATGGCGATGATCAGCGTGATGGTGTGCTGGATGCATCGGGAGAAGATATCTTTACCCCGATCCAAGGTGAATATCGGGTCACAGTTAATGATCAGACGCTGGCGTATTCGCTGACGCCGGTCAATCCCTGTGCGTCGGATTGCGCTGAACCCATGATGCTTGGCGCGAGTTATCAGCCGGAACAAACCACGTTTTCGATCTGGTCACCGGAAACCAGTGATGTCACGGTGACCGTGAGCGGTACGCTATACCCGTTGACGAAAGTCAGCGACTTCAATGGGTACACCGATGTTTATCAGACGGTTGTTCCGGGTGATTTGCATCTTGCTGAGTACACCTTCCGAATCAATGGTATCCCGGTCCGGGATCCTTACGGGAAAATGGCTGAACCCGGCACCGGTAACGACAAAGCGGTGAATATTGTCATGGATATGTCCCGAACTGAGCCAATTGGTGGCTGGGCCGCGCGTCCGGCGCTGGTGAACCGGGAAGATGCGGTGATTTATGAGGTACATGTCCGTGATTTTACGCTGGATGACAGCGCTGGTGTGAGTTCGGGCAAGCGCGGTAAGTTTATGGGCCTGGTGGAAACGGGTACCCGTTACAACGGGCTGAAAACCGGTCTTGATCATCTTGTTGATCTGGGGGTCACTCACGTTCAGCTGTTGCCTGTGTATGATTTTGCAACCTGCGACGGACTGCCCGACAGCGATCCCTGCTACAACTGGGGCTATGATCCGAGAAATTATAATGTTCCGGAAGAGCGCTATTCTCAGTCGCCAACCGATTATGAGGCGCGTGCGAGAGAGTTTAAGACCATGGTCAATGCATTCCACAAGGCGGGTATTCGGGTCATCATGGACGTGGTGTATAACCACACGTACGCCAAAGAGATGTTTGAATCGATCAGCGGCCGTTATTACACCCCGACTGATCTGTCCGGCACCGGAAATTCAATTGATGCCGACCAGCCCATGGTCAGCCGGATGATTCAGGATTCGCTGGCGTACTGGGTCGACGAATATGGTGTTGACGGTTTTCGCTTTGATCTGATAGGAATTTTCTCTCATCAGGAAGTTGCACAGTGGGGACGGGCGCTGAATCAGCAATTTCCTGATCGCAATTTGCTTTTATACGGTGAACCCTGGAACGGATATGCCAGCGATCCGAAGGAAGCGCAACGCGTGCGCTATGGCACCACACATCAGTTGGTTGAGGAACATGTTGGCGTCTTCAACGGCGCTTACCGCGAAGCATTGAAAGGATCAAATGACGATACCCGGACGGGTTACATGTTTAACAATCTGGGCAGCGCAGATGCAGGCTGGTCTGTTTACGATGGCTTGCGTGGATCGGCGTATGATCCGGAGGACAGCCGCAACGGGACCTGGTTCCGGAATTTTGCCGCGGATCCGGAGCAGAGTATTAATTACATCTCGGCACACGATAACTTTGGTTTGTGGGATAAGGTTTTTCTGAGCCTTTCAGGCAATGTGGTTCAGAACAGCTCACATCAGGTGCTGGCACTGACGCCGCCTGCGAATCTGGATGATGCGAAACGTGTGGTGAACTTCGGGATGGGCATGGTGCTGACAAGTCAGGGCATTCCTTTTATACATGCCGGGGATGAATTTCTGAGGACAAAAACCGACAATGAGCAAATGAATGTCCCCGAAGCCTGGAATTATGGCGCGCACGGCGGCACGCACAACACCTACAATGCCCCGGACAGCTTCAACAAAATCCGCTGGCACCGCCGTGCGGAACACGCAGCAACCTTCAATTACTTCAAAGATTTGATTGCACTGCGCCGTCTTCATGCCGGGTTGCGTATGACATCGAATCAGGACATTGCGAATTACCTGTCTGTTTCAAGGCCAGATGCATTTGGCGGCCAGTTGGTTACGGGCCATATCACAGATCCGAAAGACACCCATGATTTGTTTGTGGTCTACAACAGTGGAAACAACCAGACGATCAGCCTGCCCTCAGGTACCTGGACACTGGCGGCAGATGCCACCGGTGCGCGCAACCAAACCGGGTTAAGCGGTCTGGTTCTGGTGGAAGGGACGGCCGTCACTGTGTTCACCCAGACGCGATAAATTGAATGTGACAGGCCTTGGCAATTCAAAACACAGAATCCCCGAGCAGTCGGGGGATTCTGTGGAATTGGCAGGCAAATCAGCACGGTGAGATGGATTGCATGTATGCCGTACTGTTTTGAAGTCCTTGATCTGTCTTGACCAGTGCTATGTTTTGCCTTCGCGAGTCATGATCTGGAACGGCTCATCATAGAGTAATCTCAAGTCATGATGGTGACCGGGATGTGGGGGAAAGACTCGCTTCTAATGACAGTGGCGGAACTGAAACATCAGTTCATGTGGAGTTCTTACCTGAATCATCTGGCCACAGATGCAAGATAATGGGCGATTTCACTTGGCATAAGTGAACAAAAATATGATGTTCACAGATGTGTAAATATCAGACAACGAATCAATTTAGCGCACTCCAAATGAGTGCGCTAAGTTAAATAACATGAAAAATTTACTTCACTAAAAATGGAATCTCTCTTTTTCCATGTTCCAATAGTTTCTCAAACTTTTCAGTTCGCATCTCTGAAAGTGTATCTTGAACATAAATCATTTGTTCTAACGTATGAGAATCTAAGAGTTCTTTCACTTCATCAAAATTTGAATCATCACAGACCAGATCAAACCTGAACTGTATTCTAAACCCTTTTTCTTTCGAAAAAAAACCTTCCTCGTTAATCACTCTAATGAAGAATATCGCTTCCCATGGCAAAGCCATTTCCTCAGGATCTTTTTCTCTGAATACCCTCGCCATTGAGAAAACACCCAAAGCGCCTGCACCCGCATCTGCAAAAACCATCGGACCCATGATCAAGAATAGTCCGATCACGGTCGGAATTGCGAGCAGAAGAAAAACTCTGAGTGTCCCCTGACGAATTACTTTACCTCTACGGTAAGAGCGCACATAAATACCAGATGTTGTGATTCGGTGTTGATATTTCTCGGGATAAAAAGATAATAACATTGAAATGAAAAGTATAGATAACATAACTGCACCAATGACTAGCCCAGTTCCTTTTAAATACTCATCTCCCAAGAATTCAATCGCAGAAGAAATCGAAATAGCAACGAGAAAGAAAAATAGACAACCGCCGCGTAAACCTTTTTCCCACCGATTTTTCTCCCACGCGATTAATGGTTTCTCTTTTTTGATGATAATACAGTATGACTTCATGAATGAAGATAAACGTTCAGCATCTGTTGTAAAATTTATATCATCGATAATCGAGTCACGAATGTTTTGGTATTGTCGCCGGTTTTTAGTATTCATATTCATGGTCTTTATCTATCGAAAACATTCACTTTTATATGATCCACGAATCACTTCAAATAAAATCATTGACATTTTTAGGATGAGCCGCCCAAACAAAAGGTAATTCATCCATTAACTTTTCCTTAGCAAATTTTAAATCATCAGATTCTATGTCTGAAAAATAATCTTCTGTATAAATACAATCTGGTCGCATCTTTTCTCTGATAATGTCTTCAACTCGATTAGCCAGTTCACCATTGCATCTCAGCTTAATTTGATATTGAGGAATAATGACTTTGTCCTCTTTTGTAAAGCTTTTTTCAGTATAATTACAGAAAATAAATATTGCCTCCCAGGGTATTGCCATTTCTTTTGGTTTTCTTTCTTTCATCATGGCGGGAAGCGCGAAGATACCGAGCATGCCGGCACCAGCACCCGCAAATATCATGGGCCCGCCCCAAATCAGAGAAAATAACACAAGCGGAATACAGACAATCATCATAAACTTAAATGCACTTTGTCGAAAACGCCTCCCCCTTCGATATCCCCGAAAATAGATCCCAGTTTCTGTGATTTTGTATTGATGTCTGTCTGGATAACACGACAATAACCCAATGAGTAACATTGAAGATAAAAATATTGACCCAATGATGATACCCCCCTTATTATTATCTAGGTAAACAAATACTGTTATTGAAAAAAGAAAGACAAACATAATCAGCAATATCAGTCTAAGCCCTTTCACCCAAACATCTTTCTCCCATTCGAGAATAGCTGATTCATCCTTCATCAGACTAACATATCGCTCCATAAAAACGACAAGGCGTGATGAATCATCCAGAAGAGCTTGATCACGCATGATCTCTTCTCGAATATTTTCATATATTTTCTTATTGGAAGTTTTCGAGTTCATTAATTTTATGTCCAACATTTAAGAGTTTTGGAGAAGTTAATTCATATGCAAGATTGATCATCTTCTTGTAAGCGAGAGAATCTTTCATGTCACTTTCACATATCAGTAAATTAGAAATAAAAGATTTCCGAGTCAGTCTCTTTTTCTTATCCGTACTATAAATTCACTATTTCCATTCAGTGCATCAATGCTCGAAGAGTTTTCATTGAATTATGAATTGGTTTTAACATGAATTATTTCATGGATTCAGGTTTCAATTTGATTGAAGTCCACTATATCAAGCCATTTTTTGGGTTGAGCAGAGATCATTCAGGTTTTTCGTAAATTGTATAATGCTATCCATCCGCATCATATTTTTTAAAATGGACCTGATGTATATCTGTGACCTCGTTTCCAGATAGGTTGAATTTCCAGACAGAAAAGTCAGGGTGAACATCTCAATGTAAATTGAGTGAACTTTTCCGTTTCGGTTCAATTTAAATACGGCGTGTGAGTAAAGTCAGTGAATTTGAACCCGGTGCGGCAAAGTCAATTCAGAGATGAAGCCGTGAAGCGCTTTCAATTGAAGCACAGTGATTTGTGAAGTGAGGCGAAGTCGCTCATCGATTAGAAATGCTTGGGGGAATGGTGTGAACCTGGGTTTGAAAAACCGGGAACCCTTGTCTGGTTCCCGGTGTTGTGTTCAGTGACTCAGGTTTGTGACGCTTGATTAACCAATCAGGCGTTCGCTGTCTTGGGCCAGCTCGTTCAGCACCACGGTCTGAGCACGCTTGAAGAAGTTAAAATCAGTGGCTGTGGCACTGGTGTAAGCGCCCATCATCCGGCCAACGACCAGATCGCCATTTTCCAGCTTCGGCAGCATGATATTTTCTGCAATCACGTCGATGCTGTCGCAGGTTGGCCCGGACAGAACGCTTGGCAGATATTCACCATCCTGCTTCAGTGTCACCAGCGGATACTTTGCATCATCAAACATCAGGCCACTGAATGAGCCGTAGATACCGTCGTCCAGGTAGTACCACATTTGGCCTTCACGCTCGGCCATGCCCATGACGGACGCAACACTTGTGACTGCCTGCGCCACAATGAAGCGACCCGGTTCAGCGATGATCTGAACAGTTTCAGGCAGTTCGCTCAAAGCCTGATTAATCGGCTCGCAAAAAGCATCAATCGGCATCACTTGTGTGGTGTAAGACACCGGGAAACCGCCACCAATATCCAGCGTACTCAGGGCTGGCAGACCACGTGCAACCACAGCCTGCATCACGTCATGACAGGTTCGGATCGCATTCACGTATTTTTGCGGATGCATGGTTTGCGAACCCACATGGAATGACAGACCTTTGACCCGGATATTCCAAGCTTTCGCCGTTTCAATGATCGTCAGTGCCTGTGCCGGTGAGCAGCCGAATTTTTTCGACAGGTCGGCAAAAGCTTCTGAGTTGCGGAAACTCAGGCGAACCAGCAATTCTACTTCGTCCTGATACGGCTTGAACTTGGCCAGCTCGTTCAGGTTGTCGACCACGAACACACGGCAGCCATAAGCCAGCGCATCGCGGATGTCGGCATCACGCTTGATCGGGTGCGTATGAATCGTGCGCTCGGCAGGGACACCTGCCTGTGCCACCAGATCCACTTCTCCGCTGGTCGCCAGATCGAAACTGGCGCCCTCTTCGAGCAGCGTTCTGACCACTGCCGGATGAGGCAGCGGCTTGAGTGCAAAGTGCAGGGTGACATTTGGCAGTGCCTGATTTAAAGCACGGTATTGCTGGCGGATCACATCGCAGTCCAGCATGAGCAGCGGTGCGCCAAACTGGGCCACGGAAGATTCGATAAATTGAATCTCTTCAGCAGAGATCGCTTGTGTCGCAAAAGACTGAAAGTCCAGAACAGAAGGCGCATGAGCCATATTAAGCCATCCATCAATCAAAGCACGTTTCACGGTGATGTCATGAAACGTGGAGCGTCAAAAAAAGCGCGGTTGCGCAGTCAAAGTCACTCTTGGATAGTTGCTCTATCGCCTTGCCACAAAGCTGTGATGTACTCGGATTGGCTATCATCAAGAAGCGGCGCGATATTAAGGTCAACACCGCATTGGTGCAATAAAAAATTCGGGTCTATAAAGCAAAATTTTTTTGCATTCAGGATAAGATTTCCTCATGGTCTGAATGCATCATCGCAGCACATTGCTCGCGCCTTTCAGCACCTTTTCAACCACCCGGACAACTTTCGCCGTCGTGTAGATGATCTGGGCAACCTGCTGCGGATCCTGTCTGGCCTGGCGAGCCTGCTGGCTGAGCTGGGACAGCTGTGATAAGGCATCCTGGCTGGCTTCTGTGGTTGGCGTCTGCGTTGGTTCCATTGCTTGGCTGAGCTGATCCAACATGGTGTCTATGCTTTGCTGTAAGTGCAGGGCCTGCTCAAAATCAAGGGTGATTTCTTTGACTTTTCTCAGCTCATCAATCGCTTCAACGAGATAGTTGCCCAGTGGTGTTTGTTTCATGCGTCGTCCTTACAGATTAATTGGTCATCTTTAAGTTCAAAGCCGGTTTCACAACTGCTCAGGAGATCGTTGAGCGAAGTATAATGGCGTCCGGTGTCTCTGAGTTCCCCAGCAATTCTGATGAACGCTTTGCCACTGAATTCATCGTTCGCGACCAGATTGGCGATTTCGTGATGCTTATCCTTCAGGGTTTGTGTTGCGGCACCCAGTTGCTGAAAAATGAGTTCAGTGGCGGCAATGTTTACCGAACGCTGTGTGAGTGTTTCAATCTGGCTGATGATGTCTTGCCGGCTGAGCTTTCCCTGCGTTTTCATCAGATTAAACTGGCGGATATCCGTGCTGAGGTTATCCCGGCGCTCAGATAATAAGGAAGCATAGAGGCGACCGGACGCCAGACGCTGGCTGATGGCATCGCAGATGGCGCTGACCGCTGGGTCTGAATTCAGGATGATGGCTTTCAGGGCCTTTCGTCGCTGAGATTCGGCCACAGTGGAGCCAATTCCGGCAATGGCAGATGAAAGGACAAAAAAGGTATCTTCATTGGTGTCAAAGAGCGGTTTTTCCGTTAATTTTTCATACTGATGATTGGCACGGATCATCGCACCGCTCAGGCGGGCTGCGGCATAATCAATGTCTGCGCGATAGCGCGCATCAGCCAGCTCGCCCAGCGCCTGGCTGTATTCTTTCAGCGAATTGTTAAGACGAAGCAGGGTTAATTGCTGCTGATTGATATCGGCATAGGTTTTGGCTTGTCGGGTCAGGCGGTCGGAGGTGAGCAGGGTCGTTGGATTTTCGAGTTCCAGTGCTAATGTGCGGGTTGCACGCTGTGTCTGTAAGGCTTTATTTTCCTGCATCATCTCACCCAGCTGCGTGGTCAGTTGATTGCTTGCTTGTGCATACACGCCCAGATCGTTGCTTACATGCTGGCTGCAGCCCATGAGAAGCAGCAGAGAAAGGAAGGCGGCAGCGATTTTTACAGACATGTGAAATTCCGGTGACAAAAAAACAAGATGCCTTCACCATAATTGCAATCCATTGAGTATGCTCGTGGGTGATTCAGTGACCTGAGAAAATTGTGCAGCGGTTAACATTTTTCTTTACCTTCTATTGAGGGGAAGGTTTAGCATGCGGGGGAATCCGAATACAGGGAGCAACATTGATGGGATGCTGTAACCAGGCACCAAACGGCGGCAGTAAAAGCATGGGTCTGATAGTGAAAGCGATTCTCGGGTTAGCCGTTGTGATCGTACTTTTGGCGGTATTGTTTGGATAAGCGGTGGGCCGGACAGTTGACGCCCGGATCAAATTTGGGTATTTTGCCACCGAAATACGAATTTGGACTGCTCTACCATGCTTTACATCCTATACAAGAATTTTGTCAGACGAGTGAGCTCCGCGCATTAACACGGTGAAGTGTTGCTCGGAGCTGAAACTCTTTTGAATCTTCATCAGATACTGTGTTGTCTGCCTGAACCTATCAGGAGGACATGTCGTATCTGAAGCAAGTAGAGAGTGGGCCGACGATGACCTTCATCGTCGGCCTTTTTTGTTTCTGTGATTCAGAAACAGTATGTCTTGAAGCAAAATGCTTGCGACGGGGGCCGGTATCAAAATACCGCCCCCGTTTTTTATGGATGTAACACCATGAGTTTACTTACAATTCAAAATCTGACGTACCACATTGGTGATAAAACGCTTTATCAGAATGCCGGCTTTACACTCTTTCCCGGTGAACATATCGGGGTGACCGGCAAGAATGGTGTGGGCAAAAGTACCCTGTTGAAACTGCTGCAGTCTGATTTGTTACCGGATGGGGGCGATATCATCTGGCAGCCCGCGGTCCGGATTGGCTATCTTGATCAGCATGCGGAAATGAACGCAGCGATGACTGTCCGGGATTATCTGCAGACGGCATTTGCCGATTTATATGCCCTTGAAGCGGAGATGATGGCGATTTACGCCTCCCCTGAACAATGTTCGCGGGACAGTTTTCTGGCCCGTGCTGCCGAGATTCAGGCGACGCTGGAAAGTCAGGCTTTTTATCTCATCGACAACCGGATCGATGCGATTGCAGACGGGCTTGGCATCGTCCAGTTTGGCATGGAAACCCGCTTGGGCAGCCTGAGTGGCGGGCAACGGCACAAAGTGATGCTGGCATCGCTGCTGCTGATTGCACCGGATGTGTTGTTGCTGGATGAGCCGACCAACTATCTTGATACCGTGCATGTGGACTGGCTGGCAGAGTATCTGAACAGCTTTGAAGGTGCATTTATGGTGGTGTCGCATGACCGGGCTTTTCTGAACCGAATCGCGACAGGCATATGCGACATCGATCATCAGCAGATCCGCAAATACAAAGGGAACGTCGAGAAAGCCATGGCACAGAAAGCCAGTGATGACGCGGCGCATGCAAAGCAGTATCTGGCGCAGAAAAAGCACATCGACAAGCTGGAACAGTTTATCGCTAAAAATGGCGCCGGAGTGAATGCGAGTATTGCCAATGGCCGGAAAAAGCAGCTGGCACGAATGGAGCGACTGAGCGCACCCGAGCAGGAAAAAACAGTGTCGATCAGCTTCCGGACAGCTTCGCACAGCGCACAGCAGGTGCTGGCAGCCACGGATCTGGAAATTGGTTATACCAAATCTTTGCTCCCGAAAATGGATTTCAACATTTCGCGGGGAGAGAAAGTCGTGATTGCCGGTTTCAACGGGATCGGTAAATCGACGCTGCTGAAAACCCTGGTGGGTGAGCTGGCAACGATTGCGGGAGACATTGAACTGGCGCAGGGCGTGAAGCTGGGGTATTTCGAGCAGGAACTGCATTGGTACGATCCACAGGCGACGCCGGTCAATCTGGTGAAATCTGCCTGTCATGGTCTCGATGATAAAGCCGCCCGACAGCATCTGGCACGATTCGGCCTGTCCGGGAAACTGGCGCTGCAGCCGATTCATTCGCTCAGCGGCGGGGAGCAGACCAAGGTGAAGCTGTGCCGTCTGGCCTTGCAGCCCACGAATCTGCTGGTGCTTGATGAACCCACGACACATCTGGATGCCAGAGTGAAGGCGGCACTGAAACAGGCATTGATGGATTACACCGGCACTTTGATTCTGGTGTCTCATGAACGGGACTTTGTCGCCGGATGGCCAGACAAGGTGATCAACATCCAGAAGATGATGCAAGTTGCTGATTCAGCATTAGTTTAAGGAATCATAAAATGAAAATTTTGCTGTTTTTCATTGCTTTCTTAGTCGGTGCTGATGAACTGATGCTGGGACCGATTCTGGTCCCGATCGGACAGGATTTAGGGGTTGCACCTGAACGGGTCACCTTGTTTATCACGGCCTACAGTCTTGCACTGGCAGCCATTGCCCCGTTTCTCGGGGCCTATTCCGACCGACATGGGCGGCTTCAAATCATGATTCCAGCCTGTCTGTTGTTTGGTCTGGCTTCGGTAGCAACTGGCCTTGTGGGTAATTTTGAAACCGGGCTGTTGACCCGAATTGTCACCGGAGTGGCGAGTGCTGGCATGTTGCCGATTGCTTTTGCGCTGGCGGCGGATGCACCCGGTGAAAATGCAATGAAGCAAATCGCCTGGGTTCAGTCCGGGCTGACACTGGGCATGATTTCGAGCCCGGCTTTCGGTGCGTTCTTCGCAGAGACTTTGTCCTGGCGGGCTGCATTTTTGGTGCTTGGTGTTTGCGCATGGTTCGTCGCGGCTGCATTGGGATATATCTCAGTGATGCAGAAACTGCCCGCGAGGCAGGCCACCGAGGGGATCATGAAACACACAGCGGTCCGATCTGGCAGATCCCCGGTGCCGCCGGCGCCCTACTGGCGATGTGTTTTGGCTTAGGGGGCGGCATCGGATTATTTAATCTCATTGGTCAGCATCTGAGAGATACACAGGGCATCTCAATGTGGGCGGTTGGGGGGCTGTATGCGGTGTTGGGCTGTATTAGTGTGATCGGCAATTTGCTGATGCCACGGCTCGCTGAACGTGTGGAAAGTGGCCGTCAGTTAATGCGCATCGCCTTGGGTGTTTGTGCGATCGTGAGCGTGTGGTTTTATCTGTTACCGTCGCAAAGTCTGCCGTGGCTGTTATTCCCGCTGGTCCTCTGGGCGCTGGCGGGCGGTATCGGCTCTCCTGCTCTGCAAAGTTATATTGCCGGGTTGTCTGCCGCACATCGCGGTGTTTTGATGTCGCTGGGAATGACCATGATGCATCTGGGTGTCGCCCTGTGGTCCGGTGTTGCTGGCTTTGCATACACGGCAGGTCCGGTGGGCATGGCGTTATTGGCCGTCGTATTGTTTGGTGTGGCAATGACGGTGCTCAAACCCGTCAAAACGACATCCTAATCCGATGAGAAATACCCGCCCTGCTCGCGTGCAGGGCGGAACTCGTTATTCGACCTTTTTCAGCGTAGGGATGAACTGGACTTCATCCTCACGATAGGCAATTTCAGCAACACTCAAGACAACATCAGCTTGCAGATGAATACAATCAGCGAGGGCAGGATAGAAGCGAGAAGCCCCTGCATCACCGGGGCCATGCAGGGGTTGTGTCGGGTGATGGAATATCGTGCGTTGTTACCAGCCGGAGAGAACGACTTTACCAATCATATTGCCTTGCTCAACAATGGCATGGGCCTGACGAAGGTTTTCTGCGTTGATTGGCGTGAGGTGCTCCCGCAAGGTGGTCTGAATATTGTCCAGATCGATCCATTCACCGAGTTGATCCAGCAGCTTGCCCTGAGCCGCCATATCTTCGGTTTGGTACAGGGTGCGGGTAAACATGAACTCCCAGACAAAACCGGCACTTTTACTTTTCAGTGGTTCCAAGTCCAGCGGCTGATCACTTTCCACGATGCTGCAGATCATGCCCTGGGGCTTGATGATTTGCGCCATGGTTTGCCAGTGTCCGGCGGTATCGTTGAGACAGAAGATGTAATCGACAGATGTCACCCCCAGCTCAGCGAGCTGTTCAGCCATGTTCTCACGGTGACTGATCACCTGCGCAGCACCCAAATCCCGGCACCATTGTGCCGTTTCGGGGCGTGATGCAGTCGCAATCACAGTCAGCCCCTGGAACTGACTGGCCAGTTGAATGGCCATCGAACCAACACCGCCTGCACCGCCGATAATCAGCAGCCTTTGCTGGCGCTGATCGCCTTCCGGCTTGATCCCTAAACGGTCAAACAGCCCTTCCCAGGCGGTGATCCCAGTCAGCGGGAGCGCAGCCGCTTCTGCCATGGTGAGGGACTGTGGCTTTTTGCCGACGATGCGCGCATCCACCACATGATATTCACTGTTTGTGCCGGGGCGGGTAATGTCACCTGCGTAGTAGACTTCGTCCCCCGGCTGAAATTGGGTGACCTGCTCACCGACAGAGACGACAGTTCCTGCGGCATCCCAGCCCAGAATGCGGGGTTGGGGCTCGATTTTATCTTTCGGTGCCCGAACTTTGGTGTCTACGGGATTGACCGAAATGGCTTCCACCCGGACCAGAATATCGTGACCGGAGACAGAGGGGGCAGGCAGTTCAACATCGATCAGACTGTCCGGGTTGGAAATCGGTAAATAGTGCGTCAGCGCAACAGCTTTCATCAGAGGGTCCTCAGATTTGTGATTGATCATAAGCATAATCGGTGTAGCCAGTTTCATTGCCGCACCGTGGTGTTTCTCCTGAAAGTTTCATGGCGTATCCAAGTGTGATGTTACCGAGTAGGTATGGGGTGAACAGCGGTGCGTGCGTCATCTGAATACTCCGTGAATCAAAAAAAGATGGGATACATGGCAGTCTAAACTTTCAGAAAAAATTGATAATGGGTATAAATACAAAAATACTTTTCACTATTTCTGAACTCAGGTGTCTGTGGGTATGTCCAAAATTGATGATATGGCGTTGTTTGTGCAGGTGGCTAAATCTGGCGGGCTGGCAGCTGCCGGACGAAAGCTCGGGCTGTCTCCGGCCAGTATGACGGCCCGGATGAATCAGATTGAGCAGCGTTATCAAACCCGGTTACTGAACCGGAATACCCGGCAGGTGAGCCTCACCGATGCCGGACAGCGATTCTACCAGGGCTGTTTACGCGTGCTGGATGAAGTGGCTGTTGCTGAGGCCACGCTGAGTCATCAGGAAGCGGCAATATCCGGCACATTGCGGGTGACGGCTCCTTCGGACTTTGGCCGTCAGTATGTTGCGCCGGCATTGACGGCATTTGCCAGTGAACATCCGGATGTGATGCCGCACCTGAATCTGACCGACGGTAACCTCAAGCTGGTTGATGAAGGGATTGATCTGGCAATCCGGCTGGGTAATTTACCGGACAGCACGCTGGTGGCCCGGCCACTGGTGCAAAATCGTCGCGTGTTATGTGCGTCTCCGGTCTATCTTGAAAAAGCCGGTACGCCAGACACCCCGGCTGAACTGGCAAAGCATCGTTGCTTGGTGATGGAGTGGGGCGGTCTGGCGATGGATGAATGGTATTTCACGACAGAGTCGGGGCAGTCGGCCGTCCGGGTGCGTGCCGCGATGACCAGTACGGACGGCGCGATGATTCGGCAATGGGCCGTCGACGGATGCGGAATTGCAATGAAATCCTGGTGGGATGTGCGCCGGGATGTACTTGATGGTCGCTTGATGTTGTTATTCGACGATCAGGTGATTGGGCTGAATCGCAGCGATGCGGGATCAGTCGGGATCCATCTGGTGTATCCCGGCCGGAAATTCCAGCCCCGCCCGGTTCAGGCATTTACTGCGTTTCTGCTTGACTGGATGGAAACCTTGTAAAAAACCTTCCCCGACACTGCTGGGGAAGGGGTGTCACGCGTGGCAATCAGGCCGTGGCCAGATGGACATGTGCCTGACGCCGGTAAAGAAACTGCATGGTGAATCCGGCCAGCAGAATGATGATGCCCATGATGGTGAAACCGAATGCGGTCAGATTCAGGCCGCTGAGTACAGC
This sequence comes from Photobacterium sp. GJ3, assembly GCF_018199995.1. Classification (NCBI taxonomy): domain Bacteria; kingdom Pseudomonadati; phylum Pseudomonadota; class Gammaproteobacteria; order Vibrionales; family Vibrionaceae; genus Photobacterium; species Photobacterium sp. GJ3. The sequence goes on from NZ_CP073579.1 coordinate 22,648, forward strand.
AATCAACGTAAAACCCAGCCCCTGACTCAGGACCGAAAAGAGCTTGAGTCCGCCTTCGATGCGACCCCGTTCATGCACACTGACCTCGTGATTCATTTTATTGGTGCGGGCAATCCGGTTGAATGCATTGAAGAAACCCAGAACCACGGTCAGGGCCACAAGCACTTCCGGGATCAGCCAGAACGACATGATCAGCAGCAAGCATCCCATGATGAGAACGGAACTGATCATCGCTTTTTCGTGACTGAATCGGGCCAGTAAACGGGTGATCAGCAAGCCTGTGATCAATGCGCCTACGCCGTAACTCAGCGACCAGGAGGCAAACCAGCTACCGCTGATCTGCTGTTCTGAAAAATAAACCGGAACCAGCTTGGCCAGATAAGACAACATGGGATACGTCAGGCACGATAGTGCAATAAACACAAAGAAAGCGGGCTGACGGGCGAAAATCGCTCGACTTGCCCCTAACTGGGAGAAGAAAGGCTGAGACTTTTGTGGTTTCAGCTGACGCCGGTAAGGCGTGCAAAAATAACTGAATGCAGCGATTGCGGATGCCAGCGTTGCCAGCAATGAAAATTCAAACATCGACCAGGTGGTCAGCAGAACAATGCCCGCCGCACCGGCCCCCAGCGTGGTCAACTGCATCACGACTTCCTGCTGACCCGTGATTCTGGCGTATTCTGACTTGTCGTAATTTTCCTGAGTGAATGCGTTATTGGTACTCCAGGCGATATCATTGGTCAGCCAGAAAATCATTTGTGCCAGCGCCAGTAACCCGAGGGTGTCGCGTTCCAGCTGAAACGCGATCAGCACGGCCAGTGCCGTTGAAGCCTGAATGAGCTGAATGGTGATCAGAATTGATTTCCGGGAATGCCGATCGATCAATGTGGCGGAAAAGGGTGTGGTGAAAAATGAAAGCAGCGTACACAGCAGCGACAATGCCGCGACAAAAACGCCCATATCTCCCTGACTGAGCATGATCCAGGGCAGAGCCAGCATGAACATACCGGAAGAGATGCCATCAAAAAAGCGGCCTGCCAGATAAGGAGTGGAACGTGACATGATGATTTCCCTGTTCTTTTTATTGGTGTTGTGCAGAGCATAAAACCTCAAGTAAACTTGAGGTCAAGCACAATAGTGAAGATTTTCAGACAGAAGGAAGCAGGGATGGAGATGTCGGTCGGGCAGGTGGCACAGCGTTCTAACGTGAGAGTATCGACGCTACATTTTTACGAAGAAAAGGGGCTGATTCAGAGCTGGCGCAATCCGGGGAATCAGCGCCGGTATGATCGCAGTGTCCTTCGGCGCATTGCGGTGATAAAAACCGCGCAGCAACTCGGGTTTTCGCTGGAGGATATCGGGGTGGCGCTGTCTCATTTGCCTTTAGATCACGCTCCAACGCAGGAGGAATGGCAGGAAATGGCGAGTGCCTGGCGGGAGCAACTGGATGAGCGGATTCAGAAACTGCAGCAGATGCGCGATTCACTGGGCAATTGCATCGGCTGCGGTTGTCTGTCGCTGAAGAAATGCCAACTGCGAAACCCGGACGATGCGCTGGCATCAGAGGGAACTGGCGCAGTGTTACTGGACGGGCAAGTCTGATCCGGAAAAAAGCCGCTGAGAGAAAAAATCGACGGCGGCTTTAATTTTAGATACCTGATACCTGGGTTTGTAATACAGCAGAAAAAGCCCCAGCTTTTCTGTCGACAGGCAAACCGGCTGCGGCCAGTCAATTTTCACAATCTCACCGCTGTCCCGATCAGCTTTCGATGCCCAGTCGGGAAGCAGCGCCATGACTTTGCCAGCCAGCATCAATTCCCGGATATAGCGGCCGGAATTGGTCACTGTATGCGGTTTCAGATTCAATGGACGCCACTGTCCCTGCTGGACAATTCCCCAGCGCAGAATCTGATTCGGCCCGCGATAAAATACCAGCTGATGCTGCTGGAGGGCCTGATGGTTTTCCGGACGGCCAAATCGTTGGAGGTAGGTCTGGCTTGCACACAGATGCGGCGTATTGTCGCACAGCCATTTCGCATGTATCCGGTCGTCCGGCATGTAACCGCCCCGGATCGCGATGTCTACTTCAGCTTTGCTGAGATCATTGACTGTGTCTGAGACATCAATATCCAGACTGATCTCAGGATATAAGGCTTCGAATTCACTCAGATGCGGCAGCATCTGATTTTCAAAATAATGACTCATACAACTGATCTTCAGCACCCCGGACGGCGTATGCTGATAGGTCTGAACCAGCTCCTCTGCTTGTCGGATCTGCTCAATGGCTTGCTGACATTGCGCCAGATACGCCTGCCCGACTTCTGTGAGATGAATGGCGCGTGTACTTCGCTTGATCAGCTCAGATCCCAGCGCAGACTCCAGCCAGCTTAACTGGCGTGAAGCACTGGACACCGGCAGTTTGAGTTGCTTGGCAGCGCCGGAAATGCTGCCACACTGAATGGTGGCGACAAACACCTCCATTGCTTTCAGTTTGTCCATTTAACTTTCCCATTTTCAGCAAAAGTGATTTCTGATTTGGCTGTCTTATTTTCATTCTCAGCAAGAGATAAAGTGTGCCTGAAGAAATCGGGAGGAACAACAACATGAGCTACAACGCGATTTTATTAAAAAAACGACCAGAAATTCGGATCACGCCGGATGTCTTTGAAAAAGTCTCTCAGCCAATGCCTTCACTGGCGGATGGGGAGTTTCTGGTGAAGCAGACACATATGTCACTGGATCCTGCAATGCGTGGCTGGATGAGTGCCGACAAAGACAGTTATATTCCGCCGGTTGAGCTGGGCGAGGTGATGCGCTCCAGTGGCATTGGGGATGTGGTTGAGTCCAGACACCCGGATTTTCCGGTGGGCACCCGTGTGATGGGGATGATGGGCTGGACTGAGTATTTCGTTGCTCGAGGCGGTCTGTCACCAGTCCCGACCACAGTGCCTCAGGAAGCTCTGCTTTCTGTTGTCGCCCTGCCGGGTGTGACGGCTTATCACGGTTTGTATGAAGTGCTGAAACCTCAGGCGGGCCAGACACTGGTTGTGACAGGTGCTGCAGGCTCCGTGGGTTCCATGGTGGGTCAGTTGGCCAAACTGGAAGGCGTCACTGTTATCGGTGTGGCGGGCAGTGAAGAAAAGTGCCGCTGGTTAACGGAAACGCTGGGCTTTGATGCCGCTTTAAACTATCACGACGAGAACTTCGCTGAGCAATTGGCTGCAGCAACGCCGAAGGGGATCGATCTGTTTTTTGAAAACACCGGAGGTGCGGCACAGGCAGCGATTTATCACCGGATGAATGCCCATGGTCGTGTGGCGGTCTGTGGCATGATTGCGGATTACAATACCGCGACGCCTCAGCCGGGACCAAACTGGATGAATATCGTCCGTAAGCGTCTGATGATTCAGGGATTCACCATGCCGGATCATTATCATCGGTTTGCAGAATATGGTCAGAAGCTGGCTGAACTTCTGATGGGGGGCAAGCTGAAGTATCGTGCCCATACATTGCACGGGCTGGACAGCGCTATTGACGGTATTAACCTGCTGTTTACCGGGGAAAACAAAGGCAAGCTGATTGTTGAGCTTTAAAGCCTGCATGATTGAAAAAAGCCGGGTTTTGAACGACTGAGTCAGTTATTACCCGGCTTTTTAAGCATTTAGAGCTGAAGTTGTCCGTGATCTGCCCAGTGGTAGACATATTCATCGACGATGGTGCCATCTGGGGCCTGCCAGGTTTGCGCACTGAATTCTGTACCACCCACCCGCTGATAAAACCCGATGGCTGAGACATTCGACGCCAGTACTTCCAGATAGAGCCCGTGATGACTGGCATGCTGTGTCATCACTTCAGCTGCACGCCGGAGTAACTGCTTCCCTATGCCCTGTCCTTTGGCGGACGGGCTGACATGCAGGTTATCGACCAGTGTGCCGAGCTCAGGATGCGCATCTAACTCGATGCAGATAAAGCCGCACAGCGTCTCGTTTTGTTTCGCAACGAGAATGTGTCGTTTCTGTTCAGGGTGGCTGAGACGCCCGTGCCAGACCTGAAAACGGTCCTGATGAATATCCTGCGTGAGATATTGTTCGGATAAATCATGCCGGTAAACGGTTTGCCAGTTCTGGACATGCAGGCTGGCGATGGCTTGATGATCGTCGAAAGTTGCCTTGTGAATGGTCAGCATTGTGGTACTTCTTTTGTGATTTCTGTTTTTTTCAGACCTTATGCCTGAATGGCTTATGAGTCAAAGTCAATCGTCTCTTTCTGTGCTCGCGTGGCTCTGAAAACCTTACCCGCCTCAAACTTTTACCCCAATGACCGTGATCTCGTGTCTTGAATGAATAAAACTGTCAAAAAATAAAACGTAAAGCAGGTTCAGGTGCTTCCGTCTAATTTGGGGAATGACTCCTGAATGACAGTTTCTTTGCAACTGAGCCGCTTTGGGTATAAAGACGTGTACAAGGAAAGAGAGCGCCAGAATGTCGATGAAGACCATTCTTGTTGTGGATGACGATGCTGAAATCCGCGAATTATTGCAAGAGTACCTGATGAAAGCGGGTTATACCGTGATGGCCGCAGAAGACGGTATCACGATGAAAAGGCAGCTTGAGCAACAGATGCCGGATCTGATTTTGCTGGATGTGATGATGCCGGGGGATGACGGTTTCACGCTGTGTCAGTTCGTCCGTAAATCTTGCGAAGTGCCGATCATGATGCTGACCGCAGCGTCAGATGAGATGGATCAGATTCTCGGGCTGGAAATCGGTGCGGATGACTACATCGCCAAGCCTTTCAGTCCGCGCCAATTGCTCGCGAGGATTAAAGCCTTGCTGCGCAGGACAAGACCTGTCCCAGAGGAAGGTATTCAGCAGCCGACGACTTTGCCCCGTTCGATTCGCTTCGGCCACTGGCGTCTCGAAACGTTGTCTCACCGGTTGTTTAACCTGCAGACAGAAGAAGATTTTGAACTGACCGGCGGGGATTTCAGCATGCTGATGTTGTTTTTGTCCCGTCCGAACGAGGTGCTGGACCGCGATACGATCTCCAATGCGACCCGTGGCCGGGAAGCCCTGCCATTTGAACGGGGCATCGATGTTCAGCTCAGCCGGTTGCGGCAACGTTTGGGCGACAGTGGCAAACAGCCCAAATTCATCAAAACCATGCGGGGAAACGGCTACATTTTTACGGCGCCTGTCACGTATGAGCAGTGAGTATGAAAACGCATCGTGGATGCGTTTTTTGTGAACGTTCGTATTTCAGCTTAAATCTTTTATCTTTAAAAGCGCGCTTAAAAATAATTTGACAAGATCTTGTTCCTTTATTTCATTTAACGAGCGGATGATGCGTATTGGATCGCTATAAAGTGTGTCACTTTTTATGATCGCATCCCAGTCTAAGTCATTTGCTGTGATGCCATGATTTCTCATGACTTTGAGAAATTCATATGCAATTAACCCCTGACCAATGGCTGAAGGGTGAACACCATCCAAACCGAAAAGACCACCTTTGGCAACACGACCATTTTCATCGACATCATAAAATAGAGTGTTTACATTGATATGATTTATTGTGAAATAATCTGGGAGCTTATAGGATGGTTGCCTGAAGTTACGTTTATACGCCAGCTTATTTAAACAAGCTGAAAGGTCGACTAAATGAAAGGTGACGCCATTTGTTCCTTTTTTGTTTATCAGTTCTTTGATGATCTTGTTATATTCAACAATGGTTTTGTCAATTTCAATCGCTTGGTCGAAAGTTAAATATCGTTTTTCTTTTCTTGCAAGTGATTCAGGGAGCGGATACAGCGTGTAATATTCGAAGTATAAGGCGTTACTGCTGTTATTTAATGAGATGTTTTTTATGGTGATCTCTTTTCCAAAGCCTTTTAATGCTGGGGTTATCGTAATCAATGGGATATTGCCAACGAAAATATTGCATTTGGATATTTTATTTCGGCTTAGGGACAAAATAATTCGATCCAATAAGATCTCGTACTCCTTTCTGAAGTCGCGAATGTCCCAGATATTGAAATTCTGCCTCTCTACTTGCGGTGTTTTTGTGATGCTGCCAGAGCCATCTGTCCAATTTAATTTCAGGTCAAAGATGGTGCTCAAGACATTGTTAGAACCTAACCATAGAACGATGTTTTCTATCCCTTCACTTTCGGCAATGAATTTTAACCAGGATAAAGCTGATTTATCCATATGTAAATTACTTGCAGTTGGATTCAGTGTCCGGTAAGCATTCCGGTAAAATGGACAGCTTGCACTTTTAAAATCATTGTCCTTTTTTGAATTACTGTCTTGGTTGATTATGGTTTCCGCTAATCTTGGGGTGACGAGCCATGCATTCGCAATGTTCATGCCTTCAATGGAGATATTATGATAAAACTGAGGCGCTCCAGGTATGGGTTCTGAAACTTTTCCAAGGCCAGACTCAAAGTACTTTTCTGATTTATCAAACACCTTATCTATGGTTTTTAAAAAAGTTCCTGGACAATGAGTGAAAATATCTTTTCGCGAAAAATTATTGCCATAAACAGATTGAAGTGCTCTTAAAACTGCTTCTAAATCATATTTAAGCTTGTAGCCATTTGGCCAGATTACTGCGTTATAATTAGCGATGGACATGCTGTTCGCAATTAAAGTGCTGTATGCAATACTTGGTTCTGCTGCTGCTCCTGAGATAAAGCCTTGAGAAATACTATCGCCGAGAGTAAATAGCTTGACTGACATTGCATTATTCCTTCATTTTTTATAATGACTTTAGTGGCTGTTCAATGAAGGATGAAATGATTTTATGATATTTATTATATTTTCAACTAATTATTGATTTTAATAATTGAGTTCCATTTTTATTTATAATATTTAATGATTTCAGTCGATTGAATGATTAACGTTTGAATGAGGCAGACGTAAACTTTAGATTTGTGCCTGAAGATTTCTCTGAACAATGAGCATATGCATCACTTGAATTTGATTGAAATGAACTCTTGTCATCTCAATATCATCAATGTTTTACCGAGTAGGCGAAGTTATTTAGAGAATTCATTGAAAAATCCGGGGTCTCGCTTCATTCAATCGTGATGAAGCCGGATTGTCTTCTTTCGCTTGAGAACCTGCTCCCGTACTGATCTCACACTTTTTATCATTCTATTAATAATCTATCTTGTTGCTTTATCATGTAAAAAATCCTTACGTTACGGGGGTGTTACGTTCGGGTTGCCTTTTGTTACAGTGCGGCTTCCTGGCTTCAGTAGACTCTTCTTCACTGGCGATATTAACCCTACACGCCAGATAAAAACGGATAACAAGGAAGAAGTTCAACATGAAAAAGCAACGTACCTCTGCTCAGAAACAATCTGTGTTTAAAAAATCACTGCTTGCAATCACGTTTGCCGCTGCGACGTCTGTGACGCATGCCGGTGAAGTTGAAGTTCTGCATTGGTGGACTTCCGGTGGTGAAGCGAAATCGGCCGCTGTGCTGAAGCAAATGCTCGAAAATCAGGGGGATAGCTGGAAAGATTTCGCAGTTGCCGGAGGTGGTGGTGAAAGTGCGATGACGGTCCTGAAAACCCGCGCGGTTTCCGGGAATCCACCTTCTGCGGCACAGATCAAAGGCCATGATATTCAGGAGTGGGGTGATCTGGGTTTTCTGACCTCGCTGGATGATGTGGCAAAAGCGGGTCACTGGGATGACATTCTGCCGTCTGTGGTAACCAAAGTCATGAAATATGACGGGGACTATGTCGCCGTACCGGTGAACGTTCACCGGGTGAACTGGCTGTGGGCAAACCCAGAAGTATTCAAAAAAGCAGGCACCTCAGTTCCGACGAATATGAAAGAATTCTTCGCTGCAGCAGACAAGATCAAAGCTGCGGGCTTTATTCCGCTGGCACACGGCGGGCAGCCATGGCAGGACGCAACCCTGTTTGAAGCTGTGGCGCTGGATGTGCTGGGCTCCGAAGACTACAACAAAGCTTTTGTAGATTTAGACATGAAGGTGCTGTCGGGCCCGAAGATGGTTGAAACCTTTGCAACCTTCCAGCGGATACACAATTACATCGACGATAATTCTCCGGGCCGCGACTGGAACATTGCGACCAATATGGTGATTTATGGGGAAGCCGCGATGCAGATTATGGGCGACTGGGCGAAAGGCGAGTTTGCTGCTGCCGGTAAAACACCGGGTCAAGATTACATTTGCGCCCCGGCACCGGGAACAGCGAATCAGTTTACGTTCAATATTGACAGTTTCGCCTTCTTCAAACTGAGCAATCAGGACAACCAGGTCGCGCAGAAACATCTCGCGAAAACCATTCTGGATAAAGATTTCCAGGAAGTGTTTAACCTGAACAAAGGGTCTATTCCTGTTCGTCTGGACATGAATATGGACAAGTTCGACAAATGTGCACTGGACTCCATGAGCACGTTCAAAGCCTCTGCGAAAACCGGCGATCTGGTCCCGAGTATGGCGCACGGTCTGGCAACGACCAGCTATGTTCAGGGGGCGATTTTTGATGTGGTCACGAACTTCTTCAATGATCGCTCAGCTGATCCGAAACAAGCCGCGCAACAGCTGGCGCGTGCGGTGAAAGCAGCCCTTTAATCTTTGAGCGGGCCGGGAGACTGGCCCGTTGTTTCCTGGTCAACAGACCTTCATTCGCATTTCATGGATCTCACCGTTCAGCAATCGTGCTGCGATTTGCAGCGGCCAGAGATCACCCGAAAGAAATTGAATTGATTTCAAGGACGCACTATGGAGCACACTTTGTCGCTGACCAAGCAGAAAGCGACCCGCCCTACCATGGCTGACCGATTACAGCGATGGCTGCCGAAGATCGTCATGGCACCGACCATGCTGGTGACTGTGGTTTGCATTTATGGCTTTATGCTCTGGACTTTTTATTTGTCGCTGACGAATTCCCGTTTTCTGCCAAGTTTTAACTTTGCAGGGTTACTGCAGTATGAAAAATTGCTGGACAATGACCGGTGGGTGACCTCTGTCACCAATCTGGGCATTTTCGGACTCATGTTTATGCTGATCGCGATTGTGTTGGGTGTTGCGCTGGCGATTTTGCTCGATCAGAACATTCGTCAGGAAGGCGCGATCCGCACGATTTATCTGTATCCGATGGCCTTGTCTTTCATTGTGACGGGGACGGCCTGGAAATGGATTTTAAATCCCGGTCTGGGGATTGAAAAACTGATGCATGACTGGGGATTTACCGACTTTCAGTTTAACTGGCTGGTCAGTCAGGACATGGCGATTTATACCGTGGTGATTGCTGCGGTCTGGCAATCTTCCGGCTTTGTGATGGCGATGTTTCTGGCGGGATTAAGAGGCATTGATTCTTCTATCATCAAGGCGGCACAAATGGATGGTGCCAGCATGCCGGCCATTTACTGGAAAATTATTCTGCCTTGCCTGCGCCCGGTCTTTTTCAGTGCGGTGATTATCACCTCGCATATTGCCATCAAGAGTTTTGATCTGGTGACGGCGCTGACAGCGGGGGGACCGGGTTACTCCTCAGACTTACCGGCTCTCTTTATGTATGCCCATTCATTTACCCGGGGTCAGTTAGGTCTTGGTGCGGCCAGCGCCATGATGATGCTGGCAGGCGTTCTGGCGATTCTTGTGCCTTATCTTTACTCGGAATTGCGGGAGAAACAGTCATGAATAAGCATTTCACCTTCGGCCGGCTGGCCATCTACAGCGGACTGCTCTTCTTCTGTGTGGTGTACCTGATGCCGCTTTTTGTCATGGTGATCACTTCATTCAAAACCTTGCCGGATATCAAAAGCGGCAACCTGATGTCACTGCCGCAGGAATGGGTTGGTTATGCATGGCAAAAGGCTTGGTCTGAAGCCTGTACCGGTGTCAGCTGCGATGGGATCAAAGGCTATTTCTGGAACTCGTTCCGGATGGTGATTCCAGCGGTTGCGATTTCAACGTTGCTGGGGGCGTTTAACGGCTACGTGATCAGTAAATGGCAATTCCGGGGTTCCCAGTTGTTTTTCAGCTTACTGCTCTTTGGCTGTTTCATTCCGTTTCAGGTGATTCTGCTGCCGATGGCGGCACTGCTCGGGAAACTGGGATTAGCCAATACCACAGCCGGTCTGGTGATGGTCCACGTCATTTACGGTCTGGCATTTACTACGTTGTTTTTCCGTAACTTTTATGTGGGCGTGCCGGATGAACTGGTCAAAGCCGCGAAACTCGATGGCGCGGGTTTTTTCACGATTTTCTTCCGGATCCTGCTGCCTTTATCCACGCCCATCATCATGGTGACCGTGATCTGGCAGTTCACCGCCATCTGGAACGATTTTCTCTTCGGTGTGGTGTATTCCGGGGCTGAAACCCAGCCGATTACTGTGGCCCTGAATAATCTGGTGAACACCAGTACCGGGGTGAAGGAATATAACGTAGATATGGCCGCAGCCATTATTGCGGCACTGCCAACGCTGCTGGTGTATGTGTTGGCCGGGAAATATTTTGTACGCGGTCTCACCGCGGGATCAGTGAAAGGATAATCAGATGGCAACACTCGCTCTTAAACATATTCGTAAAACATACCGCAACGCTGACATCGAGACGCTGAAAGGGATTGATATCAGCATCGACTCCGGAGAATTTCTGATTCTGGTGGGACCTTCCGGATGTGGTAAATCAACACTCATGAACACGATTGCGGGTCTGGAAGATATCACCGCCGGTGAGATTCTGATTGATGGTGTGGATGTGGCACAGGTGGCCCCGAAAGATCGGGACATCGCCATGGTCTTTCAGTCGTATGCGCTTTATCCGAACATGACAGTCCGCGACAATATCGCGTTCGGTCTGAAAATCCGCAAAATGGAAAAAGCTAAAATTGCGCAGGAAGTGGATCGTGTGGCAGCGATGCTGCAAATCGACCATCTGCTGGGTCGCAAACCTGCCCAGTTGTCCGGTGGACAGCGTCAGCGTGTGGCGATGGGGCGTGCGCTGGCTCGGCAGCCCAAGCTGTATCTGTTCGACGAACCGCTGTCGAATTTGGATGCCAAACTGCGTGTTGAAATGCGCACACAAATCAAACGGCTGCATCAGCAATTGGGCACCACCATTGTTTATGTCACTCATGATCAGATTGAAGCCATGACGCTCGCTGATCGCATCGCGGTGATGAAAGACGGTGAACTGCAGCAACTGGGGACGCCCAAAGAAATCTATAACCAGCCCAGCAATATGTTCGTTGCCGGTTTTATGGGCTCGCCATCCATGAACTTCATTCATGCCACGGTTGATCTGGATGGGCAGGATCAGCCTGTCGCAGTCGTCACGGTTGGTGAGCAGTCACATGCTTTACCCTTACCTGCGTCTTTGCGCGAGCGGGACGGACAATCTATCGTGATTGGTCTGCGTCCGGAAAACATCACGGAGCAGGCGGCTGAGAGCGAGCTCATGGCCAGTCTGCCGCTGACGATTGATGTGCTTGAACCGACCGGCCCGGACACCATTGCCATGGTGACACTGAATGGTCAGGAAGTGGCGTGCCGTATCTCACCGGATTTTGAGGCAAAAGCTGGGGAGACGCTGCCTTTGTCTGTGGATCTCTCAAAAGCGGTCTTCTTCGATGCGGCCACGGAGCAGCGCATCGTGATCTAGCGGAGGCGCGTTATCGGAACGGCCAGCCCATCCGGTTTCGTCGGGTGGGTTTTTTTGATCATGCGATTGAGGTCTGCACTTTCAGGCGAGATAACTGATTGAAATCAACCTGATTCAGTTATAATCCCAGACTTTGAACACACAATAGTCAAAAAGGAGAAGAGATGAGACTGTTAGTGGTTTTACTTGCAGGGTTATTATCGATGTCTGCAAATGCAGTGAATATGAACTATGTCGGTTCAGGTGTTTCAACAATCAAGATACTTCATTCTTACTCTGAATATGGTGGCGGTGATGTCTATTTTACGCTGACGGAACCAGAAACGACGGCTTGTCCAAACGGTTACTGGCTGCGGAAAACTGATCCTGGTTTTGAGGCGAATTTGTCGATGGCAATTGCGGCATACCACGCCAAATCTTCTATCGAAGCTTACGGGTTATCTGACGAAATTTGGTCCGGATCTAATGGGAAATATTGCCGATTATATGCCATCAGTTACCGTTAATGTTTTCCGGTGTTCCTGAGTTGAGCAAGCCTGCTGCGAGATAGATTTCGGGCAGGTTTTCTTTGATGATTTCGCTTTTGGGACTCAGAGAAAGCTCCGCTGCACCGGATTCGTAAAAGTGCTAAACTGGCGACTTGTCAGTTCATTCAATGAGACAGTATTGTGCGGGAAATTGAGGATTATCAGCAATATTTTGATGAAACGTTTGAAAAGCTTTCATTATCCTTTTCAGAGTTTACTGAGGTTGAATTTGAAGATTGCGAATTCACGGACTGTAATTTTTCTGAATCGACCCTGAAGCACTGTAAGTTCATTAATTGCTATTTTGATCGCTGTAACCTGAGTTTAATCCGGATCCCGCAATCCCGTTTTTTTGGTGTCACCTTTGTTGAATCCAAACTGGTGGGGGTCGACTGGACGCAGGCGCACTGGCCATCGTTTAATGTTGACCATGAGCTGAGATTCAGAAACTCAATCCTGAATGATGCATCTTTTTTCGGACTGACGCTGAATGAACTGGAACTGACCGAATGTAAACTGCATGATGTTGACTTCAGAGAAGGCGACTTCAAAGCAGCTAAAATGACCTTCTGCGATTTTACCCACAGCCTTTTTATGCGCACCGACCTGCGTGGCGCCGATCTCACCGAATCGACCCAGTACCATCTTCATGTACTGGAAAATCAGGTTGAAGGAGCGAAATTCTCCCGCTTCGAAGCCTTGAATCTGCTCGAAAGCCTCGGCGTTGAGCTGGTGGATTGAATGACTGGCACGGATTGCACTGAAATTGTAGGGGGATAGCGTTTGACAGTCGGTGTCATCTACGTCTCCCCTGAGGCCTTTTCAGGCATTGTCAGTTGGTTATGTTGCTCTTGATTCTGATAAAGCCAAAACTGGTGATACAGTTCCTGCTGGCTGTTAATCTTTAATTTTTTATAAATATTCTTCCGGTGATTTTTGACCGTCCCCACAGCAATCTCTAGCTTGGCCGCAATCTGCTTACTTGAAAGCCCTTGCAGGATCAGCGGTACAATTTGCCGTTCCCGCCCGGTCAGGAGATCGGCTGCAAACTGGTCAGAGACATAGAGTTGTTCGGTTTCAGACATATTGTCGTGCAGGTAACTGCTGAGCCAGTATTGCTCAAACAAGGCCTGCAGCACTGGAAACAGATAATTGATTAGAGCAAACGCCTCTTCTCGTATGTAGCGGCTTCTTGGATTGTAAAACCCAAAAGAGACGCAGATGCACTGAGTTTGTGAGAGCGAGAAATAAGCCATCAGTTCATCATACAGGCCCAGTTTCGCGTAGTACTGATGATAGAAATCGCTCTGGTAAAAATCCTCTGGAATCACATCTTCCAGCGTCTTCAGACTGGGTTCACGGTGGGCGAGCCAGTACAGATAAAAGGGGTCATCCTGATAGTATTTTTCCAGCGCAATGATGGCTTTGACTTCCTGCGCATAGGAAAGGTTATGAACCAGTGTGACAGGCCGTTGATCTTGCTGGTAAAAGAAGACCGCCAGATTGATGCCGGGGAAATAGTCGTCCAGTAACCGGCCAAATGCAGGTAAAAAATCAGGGGTTCTGATTTTAGCCGCAAGATCTGCGAGAGGCTGCAAACTGGCCGGATATATGGGCATTGGGACGACTTCTATCGGTTAATGGATATCATTTAATAATAGTGATATCTCTGATAGTAACGCCTGCTGATGGGGTTGCAAAGATTGTTGCCCCCAGCGGGCGATATCTGCACCCAGCGGGTCAGGGACATGAATCGCAGCATTGCTCAGTGCTTCAATCACAGCGTGCCCGCAGAAAGGGACGTAGCCTTCTGAATAACCGCCTTCATGAATCATCGCCAGTTTGCCCCCACACGTGTCAGCAGCACATTGCATCATCCGCTTGGTCATCCAATGGTAGGTTTCGGCATTCAGAATCATGCAGCCGAGCGGGTCCATGGCACTGGCATCAAAACCGCAGGCAATCACAATCAGCTCCGGTTGAAACCGCTTGATCGCGGGTTCGACGATCTGCTCGATCGTGGCTTTGTAAGCGCCAATACCTGAACCGGCAGGTAAGGGCACGTTAAGGTTATAGCCAAAGCCTGGTCCATCGCCCCGTTCGTGCACGGCACCGGAGTCGATCGGGTAATTGTTGTCATGATGAATTGAGATCGTCAGCACGTCCGCATTGTCGTAAAACGCTTCCTGAGTGCCATTGCCATGATGGACGTCCCAATCGACGACCACAACTCTGTTCACCAGCCCTTTTGCCTGTGCAGCTTTGATGGCGATGGGAATATTTCCCAGCAGACAAAAGCCGTTCCCTTGATGGCTTTCGGCATGGTGACCGGGTGGGCGGGTCAGGCAATAGGCGTTGTCGACCTCACCTTTCAAAACACTTTCCAGTGTGGCGATCGTATGCCCGGCCGAGAGCCTGGCAATATGAAAAGCATCCTGACGAAATGGTGCACAAAGGCCAGCCTCTCCGAATTGCTGATCACTTTGAGTCGCCAGACGCTGCAGATAATCCGGCGTATGGAAGCGACGTAAATCATCATGCTCCGCCAGCGCGCCTTTGATGGGCGTCAGTAACTCAGATAATCCGCTGACATCCAGCAGGTTTTTAAAGCGGCGTTTCGTTTCAGGGTTCTCGGCAGCGGTGCCTGGCTGAATAAAACCACCCGGGGCGTCGAAGACGCTGCAAGGGCCGGTATCGTGCCACAAGCAGTGTTCATGAAAAGCAAAACCAGTCTTGTTCATGGTTTAAATCCTTAAGCAAGTACGATAAAGAGGACTGCGCTGACAGTCGCGGCAATCAGTGTGTAGGGCAGTTGCGTGATGGCATGCTGCACGGGCGTAATGCCACAGCCTTTGGCGGCAATCACGGTTGAATCACCGAAGAAGCACGCATGGCTCCCAAATGCTCCGGCAGAAATCAGGGCACCAAGGGTGAGTGGCAGATTGGCATCCAGCGCGACTGCCAGCGGGACGATGATCGGAAATGCAACCGCATAGATCCCCCAGAAAGAGCCAGTTGAAAACGTGAGAACGGACAGGACAATGAAGGTCAGCACCGGTAGCCACCTGGCCGTCATATAGGGCGTCACGGCATCAATCATGAACGATGTCAGTCCAAGCTTCTCATTCACAATTTGAAGAATGAAGGCGGAAAATACGATGCCAATCGGAACCAGCATGGTTTGGAGGCCGGACATCATTTCATCGAACAATCGGCTGAATGAGGCGATTCCCTGAGCGGTGTACAACACAAAGCAGGTTGCAAGCGCACAACCCACACCAATCAAAGCATCAATATCAAAATACCAGGTTGCGCCGATCAGAATCAGAATGGGCAAGATGAAATTCATGACTTTCGGTTGGTCCGGCAGATCGGGTTGTGTTTCTTCCTCAGGGATGACGAGCGATGCTTCTGCCTTTTTCATGGCGCCCAGTGGTGGAATGATGCCCATCGCAACGAATGGAATGATGAATACAGCAATCCATGGATAGACCACATAGGGAATCAGGCTGAAGTAGTACGCAATCCCGCTCCCGGCCTCGGTCACCTGATTGGCTTCCAGTAGCCCGGAAATGTAAATCACCCAGGTCGAGAAGGGCACGAGCAGACAGACGGGCGCTGAGGTTGAATCCACCACGTAGGCCAGCATTTCCCGGGAAACCCGGAGTTTGTCGGTGACTTTCTTCATGGCCGCGCTGACGGTCAGTGCATTGAGGTAGTCATCGATGAAAATGAGCAAGCCAAGAAACCAGCTGACCAGCAACGCCTGCCGACGGGTTTTGATGTGTTTTTGTAGTTTCTCACTGAATGCCAGTGTGCCGCCGGACAGATGGAGCAATGCGATCAGTCCGCCAAATAAACCGGTCAGGAGCAGAATCCACCCCATTACGGGACCTTGCATGACTGCCAGTGCCGCGCCTGTGAATTCCTGCAGTGCGGATGCAGGAGAAATCATCAGAAAGCCGGCCAGGGAGCCTGCAATCAAAGGTTCGAGCGTTCGTTTGGTGATCAGTGCCAGACAAATCACGATAGTGCTGGGGAGCAGCGAGGCAACGCCATAGTGTTCACCGGCAGAAAAAAAGTAGTGGCTGATAGCCGCGACGAAAGCGATGCAGGTGATCGCACACATCCATAAGAGGCGCGGCGTTCTTGAATGCTCTTTTGGCATAACATTTTCCATAACTTCTTCCAGGTTGAAGTGATTGTTACCCAATTGTTAAGTTTTTGGTCGGCGCTGCACATGTCCCTAAAGGGACAGATGAACTGTGAGATGAAACGACCCTGGAGATTTTATGTTAGTCGAACTGATCGGCGAGCGAGGGTGACATGTGTCTGCACGATAAGATTCAGAACATTCTGACTTGAATAAATCTGAAAAATTAAATTGATGCAAAGTCGATTGAACTTTCTTTTTGAATTCAATATCGATTGATGTTTGTCAGCGTTGTGCAAAATTGATGATGAAAAAAACAGTTACATATTTTTCTTTGATCTTGGACAAAAACTAACAATTCATTGAATGATTTGATACGGCAGCTCTGATTAGGATGAATTCGTTTTATCGATTGTTCAGTCTTATTTCAAACATTCATTGAATGAATTGGGTGAGGCTATTTTACTTTGAGGTTTATTCAAAAAGGTTCAGCATGAAAAAGAAACAACTGATTCAAGTGATTGGCATCGTTTGTGGATTACAGGGAGCGATGGTTGCCCACGCTTCAGAATCTGAATGGGGTTATGAGGGAAAAGAAGGGCCGGAACACTGGGCAGCCTTAAGCGGGGATTACAGCACTTGCGGCACCGGGAAAAATCAGTCGCCGATTGATTTAACAGCGACGGTTGAGGGAAAACTGAGCCCATTGTCGCTGCATTATCAACCCTCTCAAGCCAGCGTGATTGATAACGGCCATACGGTTCAGGTGAATTATGCACCGGGGAGTTATATCACTTTAGATGGGCAGCAATTTGAATTAAAACAATTCCATTTTCATACACCCAGCGAAAATCAAATTCACGGGCGATCTTTCCCGCTCGAGGGCCATTTTGTGCATGCGGATAAACAGGGCAATCTGGCTGTGATTGCCGTGATGTTTCAGGAGGGCTCAGAAAATCAGATGCTCGCCACGATCTGGTCACAGCTGTCGCGCACGGTGGGTGAAACAGTCGCATTGTCACAGCCTGTGGATGCAAACCAAATCCTGCCAGTGCAGCAGGATTACTATCGCTTCAGTGGTTCTTTAACCACACCACCGTGCACGGAGGGCGTTCGCTGGATCGTGATGAAACAACCGCAAACTATTTCGTCTGCGCAGGTGGCAACCTTCCAAAAATTATTGGGTCACAGTAACAACCGGCCAGTTCAACCCCTGAATGGTCGGGTGGTTGTTTCGTCTTAAATGGCAGCCATGCTTTTTTTGTGCCCTGAATGCTCAGGGCACTTTCAATCCACCGTGAAGTGAATCGCAATATTGTTCATCGACTGATTTATTTTCTTTCTATTTTGAAAATATCTCTTATGGATTAAAGTCTTGCTGAAATTAATATTTTCACGAATAGTCCAGACATTTGTTGTTTTTATTCTCTGTCACGGAAAGTTGAGTAAACGATGCAAACTTATCTTATTTCCTCTTTCAAAGGAAATTCCTCCCGTTTATGGGTTGAACTAACACAAGATGGACCGATGGAGTCTCTGCTGCAAACTCAATATATCTATTCGGAATATTTTAATTCTTACATCGGAAAAATCTGAATCCTTCAGATATTTTCGGGGTAAAAAATTATATCGTCGGCAGCCTCTTTGTAGAGAATCCCGTGCTCTCCATTGACTGGTTTGGAATGCCGGATAGAAAAATGATCATGAAAAAGGAAAAAGAATGAATACTTATCATCTTTATATCAAAGATGCGTGTGTGACTTTGGTTGATGTGAATGCGGCCAACGTTTCGGGAAGAAGAAGAGCAATGGTTTGAACAAGGCTTTGAACTTGATTTCCGGGGTATGAAGGCGAATAACACCCGGGAGGCACTGGCAGCCATTCAACAGTAGCTGCCAGTTTTCAATCCAAAGTCGAATGCTTTCAGCTTCGCTCTGGCACAAAATCGTGTTCAGGGCTTGGATGGGGTTATTTGATCACGGCTTTGATGGCGGTTTCTGCGCAAATCACATCAAGATGGCCGCCCGGCGCACCTCCCACACCAATGGCACCAACTGTGGTTTCGTTCACCTGAACTGGCAGACCTCCAGCTAGGAAAAGCAAATTGTCATCCATATCTTTCAGCGGGGCCAGTAATGGCTTTTCGTTCACCAGTTTCATCAGATTGGCGGTGGGCTGATTCATACTTGCGGCGGTAAAGGCCTTTTTGCGGGAGCTGTCCAGCGTATGGGTTCCTGCCTGATTCTGACGCAGCTGTGCCAGCACGCGACCGGAGCGATCTACCACAGTGGCGGTGACGGCATAATGATCTTTGGCACATGCTGCGACGGCTGATTTTGCCAGTTCGAAGGCCGTTGACGAAGCCAGCTGAGTTTCGTTGACCGTGCTGGCACCTGCCGTGGCCGCAAAAAGAGTGAAGGCGAGGCAAACCGGTGTCATGAAGTGTTTCATCTTATTTCCTTTTGTTGGTTGGGTACGGCATCACTCTATCTGCTGACCATTGCGGGTGACTTGCCTGAACATTACCGGTTTGTAATCCGGGGTTTTTGCCTGCCATGTTAAGATGCACCATGCTAAGGCTTGGTGAGAGGAGCAGACCCGGATGCACATATTAGTCATCGAAGATGAACCGCATATTCGCGAATTTATCCGTCACGGACTGGAAGAGATGCAGTTTCAGGTCACGGTAAGTGAAGACGGCCAGACGGGATATCAGTTCGCGAGTCAGGAACCATTTGACCTGATCATTCTGGATCTCATGCTGCCCGGGATGAACGGCATTGATCTGCTACGCCGCCTCCGTGGGGAGGGTCATCAGGTGCCTGTCCTGATTCTCAGCGCCCGTCATTCGGTCGATGAACGTGTGCTCGGATTGCAAACCGGGGCGGATGATTATCTGGTGAAGCCTTTTGCGTTTGCAGAGCTGGCTGCCCGCTGTCACACACTACTGAGAAGGCAAACCGGTTCCGGTGTGACGGAAACCTTAACCTGCCACGGACTGACGCTGGATCTTCTGAGCCGGGAGGCCACCCGAGACGGGCAGTCTATTTCACTCAAACCCCGGGAATTCGCCTTGCTGAAGTTACTGATGACCCAACCGGGACGGGTACTGTCAAAAACCGTGATTCTGGAGCAGGTCTGGGGTTTCCAGTTTGATCCGCAGACCAATGTTGTTGATGTTCTGGTGTGCCGCCTGCGCAGCAAAATTGATAAGGGCTATGCGGTCCCGCTCCTCCACACCATCCGGGGGGTCGGCTATGTCCTCAAATCTCAGGGCTGAATCGGCTTCCCGTCAGGCGCAGCGTACCCTGTTTCTGCGGTTTTTGGCCACGGTTCTGGCTTGTTTTCTGTTAGTGATTGCAGCCTTTGGCTGGATTCTGGCTTATCAGGCTGATGCGCAGGAAAGAAAACTACTGGACTCTATCGCGCAGGAATACCAGCGCATCCTGAAGTTTGAATCGGATGCCAAGCTTGAGCATGTGGTCGTCAGTAATCCCAACCGTCTGATTGAGAATGCGCTCAGTGTGGTGCGTGCAGAACCTGAAGGTCTCTTCCGCGAGATCGGTGGCGCACGTTTTCCGAAGCCAATCACAGATCCCGCACGGTTTCAGCCCGAGCATCGTCATTGGTATCACCTGTTCAGCGACAAGCCGTTTCTGAGTCACCGCTTAGAAGGACAACCCTTGGTTTACTGGTTGCTGATGGACGGCACACCAAAGCGGAACCAGCTCATCACGCAGATGACATGGCTGGCCGCGGCTTTGACGATCATGGTGATTGTGATGGCATGGTTCGTTTGGCGATTGCTGCACCGGACTTTATCGCCATTGCATCATCTGGCAAAGCAGATTGACCAGTTCAGCGGCTGGTCGCTGGATGCAATGCTGCTGGCTGAACTCCCTGAAGTGCGCGGCAATGAAGCGTTCGGGCAGCTCAGTCAAAGTGTCCGGCAGGTCATGAACCGGCTGAAAGAAACCGTCAAAGGCATGGATAATACCGTCGATGCGATTGCCCATGATGTCCGGACGCCGCTGTCGAGAATCTTGCTGACGACAGAGGCTGCACTGGGGCCGGCATGGCAGGAACAGTCGCCGGATGAACAGCTTTCCGCGTTGCATTCAGCCTTATCCGATTGCGCTGAATCTGCGGATCAGGCCAGCCGGATGCTGACCACGCTGATGCGGATTCACGATGAGCAGATTGGTCGTCATACCCTGCATCCGCAAGCTTTGGATCTGGCTGCATTGATGTCTGAGGTCGCCACCTGGTACGAAGAAGTCGCAGAAGCGGCTGAGATCCGATTGGATTTGTCCGGCCTGACATCGACCCCCGTGATTTCGGAGCCCAGCCGTCTGACACAGATTGTTGTGAATTTGCTGGATAACAGTATCAAATACAGTCTGGAAGGCAGTGCAGTGCAGCTGGCCTGCGGCCGTGATGACCAGGGGGGCTGGCTGAGTGTTACCGATCAGGGCGTTGGGATTGCACCTGAGCATCAGACGCTGATTTTCCGGCGATTGTACCGGGTCGAAAGCAGTCGTCACCAGCCGGGTTACGGGCTGGGACTTTCGATGGTGGCCGCCATGGTCAGCAGCTTACAGGGAAAGCTGGAACTGCATTCTGTGCTGGGAGAAGGCAGCCGGTTTACTGTCCGGCTGCCTGGTGCGATGACGCAGGGCCTGTCTGGAAACGACAGGACTTAATCCCAGTCGGGGGTGAAATCTGGATTGGCGACCCGGTGCCCAAGATCGAATGTGGTAATCTCTGCCAGATCCGTTTCATCCAGCGTCAGACATTCGGCGTCCAGATTTCTGTCGATGTTGGCCTGTTTGGTCGAAGAAGGAATGGTCACAAATCCCTGCTGACGCCCCCATGCCAGTACCATCTGTACTTGGGCGGTTCGATCAAGCGGCGGTAAGATCAACACAATCCGCAACGGTTTAAAGATGGATCGAATGAAAAAGGCCCGATAGGGCCTTTCTGCTTACAAGGGCACGAGCAGACAGACGGGCGCTGAGGTTGAATCCACTACGTAGGCTAGCATTTCCCGGGAAACCCGGAGTTTGTCGGTGACTTTCTTCATGGCCGCGCTGACGGTCAGTGCATTGAGGTAGTCGTCGATGAAAATCAGCAATCCCAGCACCCAGCTGACCAGTAATGCCTGCCGTCGGGTTTTGATGTGTTTTTGTAGTTTCTCACTGAATGCCAGTGTGCCGCCGGACAGATGGAGCAATGCGATCAGTCCGCCAAATAATCCGGTGAGGAGCAGAATCCATCCCATCACCGGACCTTGCATGACTTCCAGTGCCGCGCCCGTGAAATCCTGCAGTGCGGATGCAGGAGAAATCATCAGAAAGCCGGCCAGAGATCCTGCAATCAAAGGTTCGAGGGTTCGTTTGGTGATCAGTGCCAGACAAATCACGATAGTGCTGGGCAACAGCGAGGCAACGCCATAGTGCTCAGCGGCAGAAAAAAAGTAGTGGCTGATGGCAGCGACGCAAGCGATGCAGATGATCGCACACATCCATAAGAGGCGCGGCGTTCTTGAATGCTCTTTTGGCATAACATTTTCCATAACTTCTTCCAGATTGAAGTGATTGTTACCCAATTGTTAATGTTTCGGTCGGCGCTGCACATGTCCCTAAAGGGACAGATGAACTGTGAGATGAGGCGACCCTGGAGATTTTATGTTAGACAAACTGATCAGCGGGCGAGAGTGACATGTGTCTGCACAATAAGATTCAGAACATTCTGACTTGAATAAAACTGAAAAATAAAATTGATGCAAAGTCGATTGATCTTTCTTTTTGAATTAAATGTCGATTGATGTTTGTCAGCGTTTTGCAAAATTGATGATGAAAAAAATAGTTACATATTTTTCTTTGATCTTGGACAAAAACTAACAATTCATTGAATGATTTGATACGGCGGCCCTGATTAGGATGAATTCGTTTTATCGATTGTTCAGTCTTATTTCAAACATTCATTGAATGAATTGGGTGAGGCTTTTTTACTTTGAGGTTTATTCAAAAGGTTCAGCATGAAAAAGAAACAACTGGTTCAAGTGATTGGCATCGTTTTTGGGTTACAGGGAGCGATGGTTGCCCACGCTTCAGAATCTGAATGGGGTTATGAGGGAAAACAAGGGCCGGAACACTGGGCAGCTTTAAGCGGGGATTACAGCACTTGCGGCACTGGAAAAAATCAGTCGCCGATTGATTTAACGGCAACGGTTGAGGGAAAACTGAGCCCATTGTCGCTACATTATCAACCCTCTAAAGCCAGCGTGATTGATAACGGCCATACTGTTCAGGTGAATTATGCGCCGGGGAGTTATATCACTTTAGATGGGCGGCAATTTGAATTAAAACAATTCCATTTTCATACACCCAGCGAAAATCAAATTCACGGGCGATCTTTCCCGCTCGAGGGCCATTTTGTGCATGCCGATAAACAAGGCAATCTGGCTGTGATTGCCGTGATGTTTCAGGAAGGCTCAGAAAATCAGATGCTAGCAACGATCTGGTCGCAGCTGTCGCGCACGGTGGGTGAAACGGTTGCATTGTCGCAGCCTGTAGATGCAAGCCAAATCCTGCCTGCGCAGCAGGATTACTATCGCTTCAGTGGTTCTTTAACCACACCACCGTGTACGGAGGGCGTTCGCTGGATTGTGATGAAACAACCGCAAAGCATTTCGTCTGCACAGGTGGCAACCTTCCAAAAATTATTGGGTCACAGTAACAATCGGCCAGTTCAACCCCTGAATGGTCGGGTGGTTGTTTCGTCTTAAACGGCAGCCATGCTTTTTCTTTGTGCCCTGAATACTCAGGGCACTGACAATGAGCGTGTGAAGTGAATCTCAATCTTTTGGATCAATTGATTTTCATTTCTTGGTCACGATAAATTAAAGCATGAATGCAACTATATTCCTTTCCAAATTCAAAGAAAATCACTGATGTATGGATTAATTCTGCATGTGTCCTTTGGCAGTTTATTCATCATATTGCAAACATATTTGTTGAGCGTGTTTCATAGACAGGACCTCAAGCATTAAGCTTTTCATATATTCCATCTAAGGTTCTGTCTATGAGCACTTCAATTGTTATGATTGCGGCCCACTCAAGTGTGTTACTGCATCGTGAACGAGTGCACCTAAGTCATCCCACTTGCCTTCATCCATGAGTTTGGTTGGCACCATCCAGGTACCACCACATGCCAATACCGAAGGTACAGATAAGTATTCATCCAGATTTCTTAGGCTAACACCACCAGTTGGCATAAATTTTACAGGGTAAACTGCGGTCAGCGCTTTGAGCATGCCTACGCCACCGGAAGACTCCGCAGGGAAGAATTTTAGTGTACGTAGGCCCATATCCATTGCTTGTTCAACAAGGCTTGGGTTGTTTACACCGGGAATAATCGAAACGCCTTTATTGATACAATATTCTACTGTTTTAGGGTTAAAACCTGGACTTACGATGAAATCAACACCCGCGTCAATGGCCGCATCAACTTGCTCATTCGTCAGTACTGTCCCTGCACCAATGAGCATTTCTGGGAATTCTTTGCGCATTAAACGGATTGCATCGATGGCACATGCTGTACGAAGTGTAATTTCAGCACAAGGCATGCCATTTTCAACAAGTGTACGACCCAGTGGGATTGCATCTTCAACCTTGTTTATTGCGATAACAGGGATAACTTTCAGGCTTGCTAATTGATTATTTAACATCGTCATGTGGATACTCTCTTTTTTGAATTGTTTATAAAGATAAACCCAGTATTACTTCTTGTGGGATAATTGCGCCTTTATGCTGAATCACGGTGCTTGCCACAATGTGCCCAGCTTCCACTGATTGTGTTGCACTGCCACCACAAAAGCGTTTGGCTAAAAAACCTGCATTGAATGAATCTCCAGCTGCAGTTGTATCGACTACATTCTCGACTTTTTGTACTGCGACTGATGAAAAATAATTACCTTCAACGATAAGACAATCTTTGCTACCACGTTTGATAATAATTTCATATACACCTGCTTCTTTTGTACGTGCCATACACTGTTCAACATCAGTATCGCCGTATAATTCTTCTTCATTATCGAAAGTCAACAATGCTGTATGTGTATAAGACAGCATTTTTAAATAAATTTTCTGTGCTTCAATTCGGTCATTCCACAACTTTGCACGATAGTTATTATCAAATAAAACCTGACCTGTAAAACTGTCCAAAAGTTTAAATAGTATTTCTCGGCTATGTTCATTCAAAATGGCCAGTGTGATACCAGTAACATAAATAAAATCAAACTTCTTCAATCTTGCTATTAGTTCATCTGAATTTCCTTGATCAAATAAAAACTTTGCTGCTGATTCATTTCGCCAATAATAGAAGTTACGTTCACCAGTATCGTCAGTCTGAATATAGTATATCCCTGGTTGTTTCTCGGGGATCTGGTTAATTAGAGAGGTGTCAATCAGTTCGTCTTGCCAAGCGTTCAGCATTTGTTTACTAAAAGAGTCTTGGCCTAATACAGTCACATAGCTTATGTTAATCTCTTGTGATTTACACAGACGAGCAAGATAGAGTGCTGTATTTAGCGTGTCACCGCCAAATGATTGCTGTAACTGCCCATCTTTATGCTGTAGTTCAATCATACATTCGCCAATGATAGCTATTTTTAATTTCTTCATTTTTTGTCTTCGCTACACAACAAAAGTTAATCTATCAACAATAGAATTTTCACAGGTATGTCAATTGGTTAGAATATTACTTGTTCGCTCCAATTTACATAAATAACTCTACGGATAGTCTAGAATAAATGACTGCTAATCTAATTTTTGAGCCTGAAGATTATCCCATGCGCCGAGAATATACATGATTCCAAGAGCTCGATCATATAAACCGTAACCGGGGCGCGCCCATTTTTCTTCACCCCAGATATGACGACCATGATCTGGTCGAACATATCCTTGATAATTATGCTTATGTAGAGTTTGAATGACTTTAATAATATCAACTGAACCATCACATGCTCGGTGAGATGATTCGATAAAGTCACCATTATCAAACCTTTTCACATTGCGTATGTGCACGAAATGAATTCGATTGTGAACTTCATCTATAATACCTGGAATATCGTTATCGGTTGACCCGAGAGATCCTGTACATAAACTTAAACCATTGTACGGGCTATCTACTAAATTTAATAACCTTAGTATGTTCTCTTTATTAATAATTATTCTCGGTAATCCGAATATAGGAAAGGCAGGGTCATCCGGATGAATACCCATTTTTATGTTGTACTCTTCACAAACAGGAATAACCTTATCCAAGAAATATTTTAGGTTTTTCCAAAGTTCCTCATCTGTAAAATATTTATATTTTTCGAATGTGTTTTTTAATTGTGAGAGTCGTTCTGGCTCCCAGCCTGGCATAGTTACAGAGACGTTTCTTGATAATTTTTCAATCAGTTCCATTGGTTCAATGTCATTAATTCGACTCTTTTCAAAAAATAATGCATTGGAACCATCTTCCAATTCTTTATAGAGTTCAGTTCTTGTCCAATCAAACACTGGCATAAAGTTATAACATACGACTTTTACTCCAACTTTAGCTAGTCGCTTTAAGGTTTCATTATAGTTTTCAATATACTTGTCTCTTGACGGTAGCCCCAACTTTATATCTTCATGAACATTTACACTTTCAACCACATCAATATTGAAACCTGCCTTTTCTATGATCTCTTTTTCAGCGAGGATACGTTCCTCAGTCCAAACTTCTCCTGCAGGAATATCATGCAGGGACCAAACTATTCCTTCAACTCCGGGAATCTGTTTAATGTGAGGTAAGGTTATCTCATCATTCCCTACACCATACCAGCGAAATGACATCTTCATATTTAACTCCAAAATTACGTTCTATTTATTAAAAATGTTTTTGATTTCTAGTAATATACCAATAAAGTTATACCGAATTAATTACATGGTTTTATATTCTCTGTGATATCAAAATAATGTAAATTTGAGACAGGATCATACTCACGTAGTTATTCGTCATCAAAAAATTCCCAATCGAAATATAATTCTGATTGATTTTCTAATTTGCTAGAAAATCGGTTAAGTGACTGGGATTTTCACACCGAATTTGCTCCAAAACCTGAGTAAGCTGCTGTATCAATAATTCGATTGCGTGATCCCCGCCTTTTCTACTTAAAGACGAAACGGCATACATAAAGAAACGACCTAAAAATGTAAACTGGGCACCAGATGCTAAAGAGAGAGCAATATCTACACCAGAGCGTAAGCCACTATCCATCATCACCGCCATGCCTGAAGGCAGACAGTCACCATCAATCCTTCTTAATATATCTACAGGGGATTCGCAGGCATCCAGTTGCCGAGCACCATGGTTAGATAAAATAACACCATCAGCATTGGTCTCTTTCAGTAATTTGAGGTCACTGATTGAACACACACCTTTTATTATCAGGTTTCCTTCCCATTTATCTCTGATTCGTTTTAAGCCTTCTGTATCCACTTTTCCCATAGCCATTGAACGCATCATCTCTGGTAACTCTAACCGATGTTCTCTCATGTATGGCTCTAGGTTTTTAAACTTTGGTATTCCATATTTGAGCGTTTGAGTTGCCCAATATGGTGTTTTGCATATATCGATAAAATTTTTCACAGAGCGCTTAGGTGGCATGGTTAAACCGTTCACAATATCTTTTGGCCTAAATCCAAATGTTGGAATGTCTACAGTTACAACCAGATTCTTATAGCCACAAATCTTTAAACGGCTCAATATTGAATCTTGTATACTTTCATCAACTGGATTATATAGCTGAAACCATGCATTATCTTCAGCCAACTCCGAAATAACTTCTATCGATTCTGAAGAGACAGTACTGAGAATATATGGGATGTTGTATTTCTTTGCCGATTTAGCCAAGATAGCAGGGGAATTTGGCCAAATTAGACCTTGCAATCCTATTGGCGCTATTCCGAATGGTGCATTATATTTTTTACCAAGAATTGTTGTTGTTAGACTACATTTTGAATATGGTATTAAATACCGTGGTGATAACTTATGTTTCTGCAATGCTAAACGGTTTGTCTCCAGACCAATATCATCAAAGCAGCCTCCTTCTAAATATTCATAAATGAACTTTGGAATATTTTTTTTGGTTTTTTTTCTCATTCTGGAATGATCTGGGTATTGTCGGTTTAACATCACATCAACTCTAGTTATTTATAGAAACATACTTGGTAGCCACAGCGATAGCGCAGGAATATAAGTCACTAAGAGTAAAATAGTGATATTACACAGTAAGAAAGGTACAATCGCTTTCACGACTTTTTCCATGGGAATACCTCCAATGCCTGCAGCGACGAATAGGCAAACCCCTACTGGCGGTGTTGTTAAACCTATCATCAAGTTAAGTACTGCGATGATGCCAAAATGTACCGGGTCAACCCCAACTGCAGTCGCTACACCTAATAATGTCGGAAATAGTATAATGAGTGCTGCGATGGTTTCCATGAATGAACCAACCAACAACAATAATAAATTTATGATAAGCAATACAATGATTGGGTTTTCACTTATCGTTAATATTGCTGAAGCAATCATTTGTGGGATTTTTTCAGAGGTTAATATCCAGCCAAAAACATTGGCTAAACCAACAAGCAGCATTAAAGATGCAGTGGTTACTGCGGTAGAAAGTAGTATTTGAGGAAGATCTCTAAAGGATAATCCCTTATAAACAAACATACCGATAATCATTGCATAGAGTGCCGCGACGACAGAAGCTTCTGTTGGTGTAAAGAAGCCACCAACAATGCCAATAAGTATTAAGAATGTCAGTGAGATCGCCCAGCAACTGGTGCGTAAATGAAGAAGGATTTCTGATAAAGTAGCTCGCTTTTCTTTCGGATAACCACGTTTTAACGATAAGAAATAGGTTGTTGCCATCATACCGATGCCCAGCAATAAACCAGGTACCGCACCTGCAAGGAACAACTTTCCAACCGAAATACTTGTTAAAGTACCGACAATGATCATAGGAACACTGGGAGGAATAATAGGTCCTATTGTTGAAGACGCAGCAGTTACAGCGGCGGCGAATGGCTTATCATAACCGCTTTTTGCCATGCCAGGAATCATGACAGAACCAATTGATGCAGTATCAGCAACTGCTGTACCTGATATTCCGCCAAATAACATTGATCCACTAACATTTGCTAAACCGAGTCCACCGCGAATATGCCCGAACAAAGCATTACTTAACCCAATGATTTGATTTGTAATATTCCCTCTGTTCATTAGGTTTCCAGCTAATATAAAACCGCCAATGCACAGAAGTACAAATGAATCAATCCCGGCAAACATTTTTTGTGGGATAACGGTTAACGAAATGTCAGAAACCAATAAGTAGCTCATTGATGCTATTCCGAGCGTAATTGCAATCGGGAAACCAACTATTAGTAAAATGAAAAAAACAGAAAATAATAGATAGACTTCCATATCATTCTCTCAGACCTGTATATTTAATTATTATTTTAATAGAGTCTATTAATATAAATAATTGTAAGTTTGCAAAAATTAAAACACTTGCAAAAAATATGTAGTCCATTTGAACTGCAAGGACTGGTGATGTTTGCCATTCACCAATGCTCATAAATTGAATTGCATTAGGTAAAGCAACAAAAATAAAAATAGAAATAACGATATTAACAAATAATTTATATATACTTTTCGATTTCTTGCTTAACCTGGACACGATAATATCGATACTGACAAGTTCTTTTGATTTAAACGCTAAACCCGATCCAAAGGAAACAGTATAGATAAAAAAATAACGGGAAAGTTCTTCTGTCCATGCTGGAGTATGCTCTAAAAAAATCCGAGAAAATACCTGTAGTAAAACAACAAAACATAATGCTATCAAGCAACAGATAGTAAAAAAACTAAAAAAACGAGTGGCAATTTGGTCAATGCAATTCACAGCTCTTGAAACGAGTGAATCTTTTGGTTCTTCTGCCACTTTTATGATCGTCGTCATCATTTCCCTCATGATAGAATAGGGAGGCTATCCTCCCCAAGGGTTATTTGTAGTTTTTATAGTTTTTGAATTTTTTCAAACAGCAGTAGCTGATCTTGGTTCAAACTATTACGAACAGCGGGTAGTGCTACTTTACGAAATGCTTCTTGATCGACATCAACAAATTTCATTCCTTTTTCATGCAATACCTCAGACAATTTTCTTTCATCTTCAAGGAATAACTCTCGCTCGTAAACTTGTGTTTCAGCAGCAGCTTCTCGAACCACTGTTTGTAAGTCTTTTGGTAATTTATCTAATTGACGCTTACCCATCACGACGTAAATCCAACTACGTACGTGCTCTGTTTTATTCACATAGTCTTGCACTTCGAAGAATGATGCACTGTTAATCAGAGATAATGGGTTTTCTTGCGCATGAATCGTGCCTTGTTGCAGGGAGGTAAATACTTCCGAAAATGCCATTGGAGTCGGCTTAGCACCAAGCGCTTCCCACACTTTCACAAAGATTGGTACATTTGGAACACGTAAAATCGTCCCATTGAGATCTTTTGGCGTCTTGATTGGTTTATTCGAAGTCAGGTTACGCGCTCCACGTTCAAACCAAGTCAGTGGCACGAGACCTGCTTGTTGAGTAATTTGTTCTTCAATCTCTTTGCCAACATCACCATTTGCGACTGCTGTTAAGTGCTCGCTATTCCGGATGGCGTATGGGATTGCAAGCAATGCAGCTTTAGGTGCCCAGTTTTGCAATGATTCACCAGAGATAGTCAGGTCGACCGTGCCTAATTGAATACTATTGATAATATCCATCTCTGAGCCAAGTTCTGAGTTCGGATACACCAAGACTTCAATTCGTCCATCGGATTTTTCTTCTACTGTTTTTTGGAAGTGTAGAGCTGCTTCATTCCAAACATTATCATCGTTTGCCAGATGGCCAAATTTCAAAGTGTAATCGGCAGCGGATACAACGCCAGTGAAAAGAGAGGTTGCTATGATAGTGGCACTCAAGAGTTTATGCTTCATGTTGGTTTCCATTTTATATTTTATTGTACAGACCAATTAAATCTAGCATTGGATAAAACTTGTACAATTGACAAATATGTTAACTGTGATAGACGTGTCAAAAATATGGCTCCTAGCATGCTTTTTTCATGTGTACAATCACAGTTTTATGCCAGATAACACATATTAATTTCACCACTAAGCCTCATTTGCTGTCGTTCTGAACGAGGCAGTCGCGCTTGGTTTACCTTCATAAAATTTGGGTCTACGTTAGCGGTGAATGAAGCAGTAAAGTGCTGACTCACGCCAACCCGATCGACATTCCATGGTATTAGAACCAACATATCATCAATCAGTGATACAGATTGGGCTGACAGGCTATATCGGTAGGCGCCTGGTGTTACTCTGCCACAGTGTGTTTCGGGTCCAGGATTGGTTCGAAAACAAAATATAGATGAAGCGCGCTAGCGAAGCCGGATGGCCCGGCTAAGAAAAAGCCTCACAGACTGGCTGAGAAAAGGCGAGTAGGTTCCAGCCTCACGAGATACGGGACGGTGAGCCTATATACTGAAGCATGAAGCCGGGCTTTGGGTGTTCCTGAGTCATGAGGGGGTTCCGTTACCAATAACGGAGCAGACGCTGTATTCGCGGCAGCGTCATCATGCGAAAAGTCTGCTTTGGCACTACTCGCACCGTGGTGAACAGCTTTGCTCTCTCGTTCTGTCGGGGGGGGGGGAATCTACAGGAAACGAAGGTTTTTTTGCGTTGAATGTCATCTGCGATATCGTGACGGTAGTCATTCGTAAGCAGGCCTCCCCAGACGTGTTTAGCTTCCTTCCTGCTGAGTCAATCCCCTGTGGTGAAAGGTTACCTATTACGAAAACACTGTCAGTTATTGACTTCGGGTGACTCACACTCAGCGCGTAAAGCGTGCAATGCGACTTCCACTACTGAAAAATCACATTGTTAGAATGAAATAAGATTTGGCCTATCCAATTAACCAAGGAGAATATGAATTGGTCTGGACAATATATTCATGTTAACTTGCCTTTGGTCACATAACTACTGAAAAAATGATGGTTTAATGAAGAGCACCTTCGGTAAGTGATGGTGGTTGCATATTCAGCCATGAAAACTCAGAGCCATTTTTACCGTTTGAGGTCGCTCGATTGAGAGAGTAAAAGCCAACGTTGGGTGTAACAGGGCTCACGATCGAGACAATAGAATTTATTACGTCACAAGGTAAGATATGAAAATAAAAACTGAACGGCTTTACATAACTGTCGCCAATCAGATCATTAACCGAATTAATGCAAAACAATACCTCGTAGGGGAAAAAATTCCACCAGAGCGCAAGTTGTCAGAAGAGCTCAATGTGAGTCGTACCGTCATACGCGAAGCGATGGTGTATTTAGAACTATTAGGAATAGCAGAAATAAAGAAAGGGGCAGGTGTTTACATTTTACAAAGTCAGCCTCAATTATCTTCACCTTCATTGAGCGAGTTTACGCCAAACGATATTTTATCTGCCAGAAAAGTCATTGAAGCTGAATTCGCTAAGCAAGCTGCATTAAACAATACACCGGAATTGATCACCGAACTACAACAATGCATCAGCATGATGAATGCTTCTCAATTTTTCTCTAGCCCCGAATTGAGGCTCAAGGCATCTCATGATGCTGACCAGCAGTTTCATTTTGCTATCGCAAACGCCTGCCAAAACCCATTACTTACGCTTTTCCACCAAGATCTCATGTCCCTGCATATGAAAGGAAAAATGTGGGATCGAATGGAGGTCATCGCTAACGAACCTACAGAAAAAGGCGTTTGGATTGACGATCATCTTGCAATCTTTAACGCAATTAAGTCTGGAGAGCCAGAACAGGCCGAATCAGCCATGATCAATCATATTGATAATGTTGTAAACAAGTTGAGTAATTAAAAATGAAATCACTTATTGTAAATGGAATTAATGACTACCAGATTATTGAGCAAGACGTCCCCCCGTTATCCGATGACCAAGTGTTAGTTCGTGTAGAGTATGCTGGAATATGTGGCTCGGATTTACATATTATTCATGGTCAAAATCCTTTTGCAACTTATCCTAGAATCACTGGGCATGAATTTGTTGGGACTATTGAAAAAATAGGAAACCGTGTCAGTGCGTTTGAGGTCGGGACAAATGTTGTGATTAATCCAGTAATCAGCTGTGGTCAGTGTCGCCTTTGCCAAATGGGTCGTTCTAATGTGTGTACTGAACTAAAAGTTATTGGTGTTCACACCGATGGTGGGTTCACACAGTTTCAAGCCGTTCCTGCTTCTAATGTCATTGCACTTCCAGACAGTATCGATTTAAGAGCTGCAACTCTGATTGAACCTTATAGTATCGCTGCTAATGTATTTAGCCGATTAAACGCTTCAGCGGGGGACACCATACTCATTTATGGTGCTGGTGTGATTGGATTAACCATTGTACAGGTTGCAAATGTTTTAGGTATATCATCTATCATTGTCGATCTTCTTGATGAAAAGTTAGAAACAGCCAAACAATTAGGAGCAACCTGCACCATTAATCCTAAACAAGAAAACACCGAGCAACGAGTCATGGCGCTGACAAATGGTCAAGGTGTTCCCCTCATTGCTGACGCTGCATGCATTCCTTCACTTATTCCTGAAATGATGAGGATAGCGGCACCTGCTGGAACCGTTTGTTTGCTCGGCTTTTCAAGTGAGGACAGCCCATTACAGCAAGTAGAAGTTATCAAAAAAGAATTAACGATTGTAGGCTCTCGGCTAAATAATAGGATGTTCCCTAAAGTGATAGAATGGATGGCCCAAGGGAAACTCGATACCGATTCTTTAATCAGCCATGAATTTACCCTAGATACGGCTCCCAGTGCGATTAAACTTATTGAAACTGAACCACAAAAAGTACGTAAGGCTCTGATAAAGCTGCACTAATTGTTCTTATAATTCAGAATTCGTTTAAAGTTTCGTTATATATAACTCCTCTATGTTCACTTGGAGGCTTCGATAGCTCATTTATTCCCACCATCAGATTTACAGCTAAGGATTCTTATATGACTTCAAGTTTAACTGGATGTGACCTACCGTTCATTTCAGATTATGATCGCTCGTTACTTAAAAGCCGAATCGTTCATATTGGTTGTGGTGCTTTTTTTCGTGCTCATCAGGCTTTAGTATTACAGAGGCTCAACCAGATATGTCCAAGTGATTGGGGTATACAACCGTAAGCTTATTGAGTGGAAAGCCTTTCATTCAGAAATTGAGGGATCAAGATCATTGTTATACTGTGGTTGAGCAAGATCATACGACCGTAAACGTTCATACAGTTGAATCGATAATAGATAGCATGCACCCGAGCCTGGATGGTATCGATTCAATTGTAAGCTGTATGGCGGAGCCTCAAGTGTCGATTGTGTCATTAACCATCACAGAAAAAGGCTATTGCGTCGACCCGAATACACGCCAACTCAATCCGAGTCATCCTTTAATCGCCAAAGATATTTCGACACCCAAAGCCCCCAAATCTGCCATAGGTGTCATTGTTGCAGCGTTAAGCTTGAGAAAAGAACGAGGGTTATCAGCGTTCAGTGTCATGTCATGTGACAATATGCCTCACAACGGCGATGTTACGAAAGCCGCGATTATTGCTTACGCCAACATTGTGGATCCAGCTCTTTCTGAGTGGATTTCAGCTGAAGCTAGCTTTCCGAATACGATGGTTGATCGTATTGTTCCGGCAACCACAGATGAATCATTGAAAAACATAGAACGATTAGCCGGTAAGATCGATCCTTGTGGTTTGATGACTGAGCCTTTTCTGCAATGGGTGATTGAAGATAACTTCGTATCCGGTCGACCGCAATGGGAGCGAATTGAAGGTGTATCCGTTGTACAAAATGTACAGCCCTATGAAGAAATGAAGCTTAGAATGCTGAATGGCAGTCACTCTTTTCTTGCTTACACAGGCTACTTGTCTGGGTATGAGTATATTTCAGATACGATGGAGAACCCTAGTTTCAAAGAGATGACCCGTCGCCTAATGCTCAACGAGCAGCAGCTAACACTGCAAGAGATCGATGATATTAATCTTGTTGATTATTCAGAACTACTCTTGAAACGATTTTCGAATCCACATTTAAAACATAAGATATCTCAAATCGCTATGGATGGCAGCCAAAAACTCCCACAACGTATGATTGAATCGATAGGAATTTTAGCGACAAAAGAACGCAATTTTACTGCACTAGCATTGGGAGTCGCAGCTTGGATGCGCTACATCAGGGGAATCGATGAAAATAATCAACCCATAGAGGTTATTGACCCTCTATCTGATCATTTGTTGTCCATCAGTAAAGAGCACAGGACTGCCGAATTTATGGTCAAAGCGCTCTTGTCTGAAGACACTATCTTCGATCAATCGATTGTCCAACGACAGTCGGTGATTGATGCGATTACTAAGGCATATAAAAATATTGAACAAAAAGGCACAAAGGCAGCTGTATTGGAAGCAACAATTTAAACGTATGTAGTCAATCAACTCTAAATTCCTATCACTCAAGCGCTTTTTTACCGGAGTGCAGCACGACTTCGAGTAAAAACATGGTTGCAATGAAAAAGGCCCGAAAGGGCCTTTCTGCTTACTGTTTGGCCTGAAGCGGCTCGCGAATATAGCAGTTCCAGTAATGGATGGCATAGTTGGTGCCGACCCAAAGCACCAGCAAGGTTGCGACTGTGATTTCAAACACGCCGGTCAGGTTCAGATACTTGGCCAGTGCATGATCATCCGGCAGCCATTCTGTGAGCCGGTACATCGCGACGGCACTGATGACGGATGGAAAGGTAATGGCTGCCATGGAAGGCTGAAAGCGGTATTTGAGAATATCGATGTAGCACAGGTAAACAAAGATCGTCATGGTGATTGCAATACCCGCCAGTGCACCGGTCAGTATTGGATCGGGTTGCGTCAGGTTGGTCAGGTAAGCCGTCAGAGACAGGTTCACTGGCGCGGCCATGATGGTGAGTGTCGGTCTGGCAACGCGGGGCAGTCTACCGGCAAAGCACAGGCGGTATAGCACAACGGGCAGCATGAAAAAGTAAATCGCAACACAGGCGTTGGTCATAAAAATTGAAAACTCAGCATACCCCAGCTGAGAACCCGCCATCGTGCCGCTGATCGCTCCTACCGGGTAGAGAAACCAGCTGGGATACAAGTGAATGAGCCGGAACTGGCTTAACTGAAACCTGAAAAAGAGCACCATCATGGTGAAATGCAGGCACAGGGCCGGATACCAGATCAGTTTAGCGCTGGCCTGATGGATACCGGCCAGATAATCCGCGAGCACCAGCATCGTCATCGAAATCGGTGCCATCAGACTGCCATATAAGGGATGACGCAGGTCGCAGAGAAACAGACTCGGATTGAACAGGTATTTCATGATCACCGGTATCAGCAGGCAAGCGCCCACCCAGGCGCAAATGGCGCGAATATGGCCCCCGACTTCGGGGTAGAACAATGACCAGGCAAGACCGGTACCCGTGATGGCAAGCGCTAATGCAGCCTGGGCGGTTGGGACTTGAATAAATGCTCTGCCAAGTGTCACTCTGTTTCCTCACAACTGATTGGATAATCAAAAGAACGGATCTTACACGAAATGATTGCAAAATGATTCTGGCTTGTGAATCTCGTCGCAGAGTAATCCGGAGTGATTCAGGACAGAAGACGGGCTTCTCTTTTGTGACCTGAAGCATCTTTTTTAGCTAAAGAATCGGCCGACAAAGTTGCGAAATACAGGATTTGATACCATAGTAATAGTGAAGTGTGCGAAGTGAGAGAGTTTCATGCTCTAGCTTCTGGAGGATTAAGCTGTTCTTCGACTTTCTTGGGTTCCATACTTCAAGGTTGTATCCGGCTTCAGAGGGCACAACCACCAAGGCACTAAGCCCGTGAAGACTTAGTGTTACAATTTGGAAAGCAACATCACAAAAATTGATACTTCTTCGCCAAGAAAGCATATAGCTCGATTGAAAAATACTGACGATT
The DNA here is from genome assembly GCF_018199995.1 of Photobacterium sp. GJ3. Classification (NCBI taxonomy): domain Bacteria; kingdom Pseudomonadati; phylum Pseudomonadota; class Gammaproteobacteria; order Vibrionales; family Vibrionaceae; genus Photobacterium; species Photobacterium sp. GJ3. Next base: position 59,102 of record NZ_CP073579.1, read on the forward strand.
ATCGAGTCCGGCATACTCAACGTAATGAGTGGCGAAGCCCCCGGTAGAAAGGCCATCAGTGTGCTGAGTAGGTAGACTGAGGCAATCACGAAAACAAGCCGCACGCAATGTGCGGCTTTTCTTTTGCCTGTCTGGCTGGAGATGCATGATGAAGACGCTGTTTTTACCGATCAGTCAGCACAATGACGATCAGTTGCCGGGGGCCATGGGCACCATACGCCAGGGTTTGCTGAATATCGGCTGTTTTTGACGGACCGGAAATCAGTACCACATTGGTCGGCAGCCCATGGTGCCAGTCTTGGGCTTGTATCAAATCGGCAAAGTTGTCGGCAATGTCAGATGCGTTCACCAGCGCAAGATGGCAAGGCGGCACCAGAGACAAAGTCCGGGGCTCAGTCGAATCCGGCCAAAGAACCAGCGTCCCGGTGTCTGCGATAGCTGCATGGGTATGTGTGATACCTATATCGATTTCAGAGAATAAACTCTCCTTCCAGCGCTCAATCGGCTGTATAAACGGCACAATGTCTGCCGATTGACAGCCTTCACGAATTTTCGCCAGATATTGTCCCTGTGTTCCTGTGGCGATTCGGGGGGTTGTCATGCTTGTGACAATGTCATGTATTTGTGACTGCAGGTCTGCTGCTTGACACTGGTGAACCTGCGCGTGGTTGGCGGTGAGCTGCGTACAAAACCGCGTCAGACGGGTGGCTTCATCGGAAGCGAGCCAGGGTGAATAAAGAGGTGTGGGCTTGTCCGTTTTCCCCGATTTTTTTCCTGCCCGCAGTTTTGCCAGAATGGCATGTCTGGCCTGACTCATGAGGACTCTCCCTTGCGTTTTCGTTTCATCAGATGGTGTAAGCTTTTGGGCGCCGGTTTCGGGGCCGTGCGGCATTGGGTCCAGTGGCCGAGTTTGTCTGGAATCCACTGATTTACCTTCCCCGCAGTCCAGGTGCCCGCGTGATACAAAGCGGGATGGGTGGCGGCCAGCGCAAAGCCTTTCATCATCAGGGCTTCTGAGGTACTGGCGGCAGCTCGCTGACCTTTCAGGGGATCATGGCCAGGATCCGGCGGTTGTTTTGCTTCGTGCCGGAGTCGCTGCAGCAGGGATGGAATCGGGATCCGCACCGGACACACTTCGCCGCAGGCACCACATAAAGTGGACGCGGTGACTAAATCCTGCGTTGCTTCCAGACCGAGCAAATGAGGAGAAATAATTTTGCCGATGGGGCCGGGATAGACGGTTCCGTAGGCATGTCCGCCAATCCGGGTATACACCGGGCAGTGATTCATGCACGCGCCGCAGCGAATACATTGCAGCGTTTGCCGGGTTTCTTCATCCTGATAGGCTTGGGTCCGTCCGTTATCCAGCAAGATCAGGTGCACCGCTTTCGGGCCATCCAGCTCGCCCGGCTTTCTCGGCGAGGAAATCATATTGAAATACGTTGTAATTGCCTGCCCGGTCGCCGATCGGGTCAGCGCACTGTAAAGCGGCGGTACATCGCTGAGATACGCCACCACTTTTTCGATGCCGGTAATGGCAATGTGAATGTCAGGTACGGTTGTACACATACGGCCGTTGCCTTCGTTTTCTACCAGACAAAGCGTGCCGGTTTCGGCGACGGCAAAATTGACGCCAGAGACGCCAATCTGCGCGGTCCGAAACTTTTCCCGCAGTTGCTGGCGGCCGGTCTGAATCAGCGTGTCGACATCTGTAGTCGGTGTGAAGTGGGGGAGATGTTCAGAGAAAGTGTCACAGACCTGCTGCTTATTTTTGTGAATGGCCGGCATGATGATGTGAGAGGGCGTGTCGCCATCCAGCTGGATGATATATTCGCCCATGTCACTTTCCAGACAGGTGATCCCATGTTTCGCCATTTCATGGTTCAGATTGATTTCCTCACTGACCATGGACTTGCCTTTGATCATCAGCAGCGGATGATCAGAAGGCGAAGTCGCGGCCTGAGCAATGGCGAGAAAAATCGCATTCGCATCGGCGGCGTTTTCTGCCCAGTGGACCTGAATGCCATTGGCGGTACAGTTCGCTTCCAGTTGCTCCAGTAATTCAGGCAGATGGCTTAAACAGCGTTGTCGAATGGCTTCTGCACAATCACGGATATCAGCTTCTTCTTTAGGATCGGCAAAAGCACTGCGTCTTTTTTCCTGCAGGTAGTCCATGGCGCCGCGAAAATTCTGACGCAGTTGCGGATCGGCTAAGGCGTCAGCAGCCTGTTGATGAAACTGTTCCGGCTGATATTTACTCATGGACACCTCCGGTCCGGCTGAGCAGAAAACTGGCCAGATGCTGCCCTTGTAACGGATTGTCCTGATAGGACAATGCGCCGTTGATATTCAGCAGGCATCCCCAGTCTGCACTGACAAGATGATCCGCGTGCGCGTCGCTCAGGTGGCGGGTCTTATCTTCCACCATGGCCTGACTGATCTTGGGATGACGAACGGAAAAAGTCCCGCCGAAGCCACAGCACTCACTTTCGTAAGCCTGTTGCCGGACTTCTACCTGCTGCAGTTGTGCCAGCAACGCGCCCGCAGTGAGGTGAACCTGCATTTCACGCCGGGCAGCGCAGGAGGTATGCATCACCACGGAAGCCGGTGTCCCGCTGTCCTGCCACTGCACTCGGCAAACCTTGACCAGAAACTCGGTCAGTTCAAACACCCGGTCACAAAACTGAACGACGTTTTTCTCCCATGCCGTGTTTTGAAACAGACGCCGGTAATGGTGGTGCATCATACCGCCGCAGGAACCGGACAGGACGATCACCGGCCAGGGCTCCGGAAATAGATCCATCTGACTCAAAGCAACCTGACGCGCTTCGTCATTGTAGCCACTGCTGTAGGCAGGCTGTCCGCAACAGGTTTGTTTGGGGATATAAATGACTTCAATGCCTTCGCGTTCAATCAGAGCGATGGCATCCAGCCCGGCTTGCGGGTCAAACAGATCCACCAGGCAGGTCGCATAAAGGTAGACTTTTTGTGGTTTTGCAGGATAAAGGCGATGAATCTGCACGATGGACGCTCCCTGAACAACATGCGGTGACATGACTGACACGATTGTGAATTGTTGAAATGATGTTAACGCTTCGTTGGCGTGGCAAATAGAGAATGAATGAAAAAGATTGATTCCAAATTTGCAGGAATAGACATTTTCCCTGACGAGTCAGTCAGGGAAAATGCACCGGATTGGTCATGTGCGGCTCAGACAGTCAGATCTTTAATCTTGTCGGTCGGCCCGTTTTTCTGCACCGACTTGATCCCATTTTCTGCACCTGATTTCGATTTATACATTTCACTGCTGCCAATGATTTGGTGGTTTTTGGCTTTCAGATTGAAGTGGAATTGGCCGTTTGCGGCTTCTTTCAGGTCGTACAGTCCAGCATCCGGAGAATTGGTCTGAACGGACTTGATTCCGTTTTGTGCGGCAGCCTTGGTGGTATACATCTCACTTTTAAGGATAACCTCGCCATTGGCGGCTTTCAGAACAAAGTAAATCTGATCATTTTTTGCTTTTTTCAGCTCAAAACTGCCCATGTCCAACTCCTTGTTGTGTCGTGAATTTAGATCAAGATTAGTCCTGTTTTTACAAAAGAGTGTGAGATTTGTCTGAAGACACGATCTTGTCTGTTGTCACAGGCAGCATTGTTGTTTCCGGCTTACGTTGAAGCAGAACGGGCGTTTGCGTGAAGTTTTATCAATCCTTCCGGCGCCTTTCCAATCACGCTGGATGACAGAAAAAACTGAAAATACTGAACATGAACAATGGTTTTTTCATCACAGGCGGAGTCGTTTTCACCGACTGCGGTGTATGGCAGGCGAGTGATGATGAAACATAATCCATATAAATCAATTATTTATGAGGGTTGATCTTAGACGATGTTTCATGAGAAATCGATGTGGTGAAGATTTCGACAATCGAAAACTGAAATGCGAAATTGGTCTAAATGCTGTTTGCATTTTTTAAACGACTGTTTTGGAAAGAGTAAATAAGTTTATCCACAAAAACGGTGGGTAACTTTAAGGGCACCAAGTTGTTCGGTGGCTAAAAAAGCACCGACTTTGTTGGCTGTCCTACACTTGAGATCTGTCGTTTTTCAATTAGATGGGGAAATGTTCATGAAAATGGCAAAAGCGGGATGTGCGTTGACAGTGCTGGCCGGGATGATAGCGGGACCGGGCATGGCGGCTGAAGGGAAAGCTGTTCAGTATCAGGTCGATGGTGCGGCTTATGAAGGGTACTTTATCTCACCGGAAAACAATGCACCGCTGGTGCTGATGATTCACGACTGGGATGGCTTGACAGACTATGAGGTCAAACGGGCTCAGATGCTGGCGGATAAGGGCTTCTCGGTTTTTGCGGTTGACCTGTTTGGCAAAGGCATCAGACCGGACAAAGTAGAAGACAGAAAAAAACTGACGGGTGAGCTCTATCAGAACCGGGAGAAGATGCGCAAGCTGATGCAAGGGGCCATCGCGGAAGCGAAGCGTCAGGGCGGGAATGTGTCAGATGCCGTTGCCATGGGGTATTGCTTTGGCGGGGCTGCCGTGCTGGAGCTTGCACGATCCGGGGCGGATATGAAAGGCTTTGTGTCTTTCCATGGTGGGCTGGATACACCGGCCGGGCAGAACTACAGCAAGACGCAAGGGAATGTGCTGGTCTTTCACGGGGCTGCTGATACCGCAGTGCCGATGTCGGATTTTGTCAGTCTGAACCAGTCTCTTGAACAAGCCGGGATTGAAAATGAAATGATTGTCTACAGTGGTGCGCCGCATGCATTCACTGTGTTTGGTTCCGACCGGTATCGTGAGGATGCTGACCGTAAATCCTGGCAGCGGTTTCTTGAATATCTGGATGAAGAACTATAATTCAACAGACTGATAATCATAAAAATTCAGGGCGGCACACAGGTGCCGCGCTTGAGAGACCGGGGGACTGTTTATGCTTTGTGTAACGACACCGGACGTCGCGCATCGTCCGATTCGGGAAGTGCTGGGGACTGTGAGCGGCAGCGTCGTGCAATCCAAACATGTTGGCCGCGATATCATGGCTGGATTCAAGTCCATCTTTGGCGGAGAGATCCGTGGTTACACCCAGATGCTGGTGGAAGCCAGAGAAGAAGCCATGCACCGGGCTATTGCGGAAGCAGAGCATATGGGAGCGGATGCGATTGTGAATCTGCGCTTTACCACCAGCACCATCATGCAGGGTGCTTCTGAAATTCTGGTGTATGGAACAGCGGTGAAACTAAGCTAACTGTTTTCTTTTGGATTGAGTTCCGATTCTGGCTAGTTTTCACCGGTCAGCAGCGTACACTGAGCACATGAATGAAGTCACGCCAGCAAGCAATGGCGTGCAGATGGACTTTGACAGGCTCAGTGTATGGATTTATCACCCACCCAGTGTCAGCAGGCAAGGCTGGCAAAAGACCCGCGTTACGATGGATTATTCTTTACGGCAGTGAAAACCACCGGGATTTATTGCCGGTCAATTTGCCCTGCACCCGCGCCGAAAGAAACCAATGTGGAATATTTTCCAACCGCCATTGAAGCCGCTCAGGCCGGTTATCGTCCTTGCCTGCGGTGTCGTCCGGACAGTGCGCCGGGTTCCCCGGCCTGGATGGGAACAGGGGCAACAGTGAAACGTGCCCTGAGATTGCTGGATGAGGGCACGCTCATGCATCAGTCACTGGAAAATCTGGCGGAACGTTTGGGCGTCACGGATCGTTACCTACGCCAGTTAGTCACCGAAGCCACGGGCCTTTCGCCGAAAGCATACAGCCTGTATCAGCAATGCCTGATGGCTAAAAAACTCCTTCATGAAACCCAACTGCCGATCACGCAAATTGCCTATGCGAGTGGCTTTCACAGTGTTCGCCGGTTCAATGACTGTTTTCAGAAACAGTTCAATCTGTCGCCCTCGCAACTGCGTAAGCAAGGAAAAGCTGATCAGCCATTGGGGCAGGGGATTCAGCTTCAGCTTGCGTATCGACCCCCTTATGACTGGAAACAGGTGCATGGCTTTTATGCCGCCAGATTCATTCCCGGTCTGGAATGGCAGCAAGAAAATAGCTATGGCCGGACATTTTCTTCGCGCGCTGGGACGCCCGAACAACATTATCAGGGAGAATTTACGGCCACGCACCGCCCGGAAAAATGTTGTTTTGACGTGACGATTCAGATTGATCAGTTGAGTGGTCTGATCCCGGTGATTCAAAACATTCGGCGTTGTCTGGATCTGGATGCAGACAGCGATCGGATCGCAGATGCAATTCGGCAGGCGATGGCATCAACCGACACATCAGAGGTTCAGTCTGGCATCCGGTTGCCCGGGATCTGGAGCCCGTTTGAAGCCGGAATTCGTGCGATTCTGGGTCAGCAGGTTTCTGTCAAAGCGGCCCGAAACCTAGTCGAAAAACTGGTGAAACTGAACCCGGACAGTGGTGAAACGCAATTGTTTTTCCCCTCGCCACAGCAGGTGCTGGCGGCGGATTTGCAGCAACTCGGCATGCCACAGAAGCGGCGTGAAACCTTACAGCATTTTGCCCGCTTTGCGCAGTCGCATCCTGCAGGTTTGGACGCGCCGGAAAAAGAAGTGTTGGCCCTGCCGGGTATTGGTCCCTGGACACTTCACTATATGCGGATGCGCGGCTTAAGCGACCCGGATATTTTTCTGTCGGGAGATTTGGGGGTGAAAAAAGCGCTGGCACAATGGGAACACCCGGTCGAAGAAACAGCCGCCGCCCCTTGGCGCAGTTATCTCACTTTGTATTTATGGAGCATGTTATGAAGTCTCAAACGTCAATTGAATCCCCGCGATTCCGGCAGTTGGTTGATACCCCGATCGGCTGGCTGGCGGTTGTTGCGGATGCATCTGCAATTCTCACCATTGAATTTGATGCCACAGAAAAGCCAGAGGATATGGATAACGCAATTACCCAAGCCGGGGTTCAGCAGCTCACAGAATACTTTGCGGGTCAGCGAACAACGTTCGACTTGCCGCTGAACATGGCAGGCACTGATTTTCAGCAGGAGGTTTGGCAAACCCTGACTGCCGTGCCATTTGGAGTGACTTGTTCGTACGCCGACATTGCCTCACGCATTGCGCGTCCGAAAGCCGTCCGGGCTGTGGGTGCAGCGAATGGCAGAAATCCGATTCCAATTGTGGTGCCTTGCCACCGGATCATCGGCAGTTCAGGCACACTGACCGGCTATGCCGGGGGGCTGGATAAAAAACAATGGTTGCTGGCACATGAAGGTCTGACCGTGAAAAAGTAAGCGAATTTACAATGTAAATAGGGCGCAGCGCGCCCTGTTTGGCTTTCCGAACCACAGAAAAATCCCCACCGTCCCCCAAGGTTCTGATTCCCCGCTTCAAAAAATGAGAAAATTTTCTAACTTTTGAGAAAGTAGGCGGTTGATTTCTGAAGATCATGTTTACGCATCTAAAATTGGCAATAAAATATTAAAAATCATGCTGATTACTACCGCGATCTTAATGATTCCTGCCGTTTTTATCATTGGCTCTTCTGCATTGGTCGGTTTTGGTGGTCTTGGGGTGACCTGGTTGGTACTAAGCCAAACAAATTTAGATAAGTACCTGCTGTCGCAGCGAATCAGTACACATAATGATATCTTTTTTTTAAGGGAACATGATGATCATGATGAACCAAGAGACTATTTTTTGATTTATCATCGTAGCTATATTTATAAAGAATGTGAAGACGGAAGCATTGTCCTTGATAAGTATAAGTTCACTTCGACAGATATTTTCTGTCATCCAGGTAGAAAGGGAGATCTCATGAATAAGTTTCAAGAATTATTTCCTTATGGGACGATTCCTTACGACAAAAAGGACTTATTTAAAGGTGCTGTCAGATTTCTCCCGCCACAAGAAATTATGGATTTGGAAGCCCAAACATCGCCGTATGGTGATGAGATGGAAAAAATATCGCAATAAAAGGCGAAATCAATAGACAACCCATTTCATTTTTTGGCGCTGATAGTCGCTTTAGAAAGGGGTCTCTCTGTGTTCGGCTGATCCCTCCGTTGCTATGATTTTACTGATTTTATTCATGATTGGGTCTGTGTACCTGTTTGTGGCCATGATCGCTGGCTTGGTCATGGATGGATGTGAAAAACAGAAAAGGATTTCAAAACTCGCTAGAAAAAGGCACAAAGTTCATTTGTCGACTCAGCAGATGAAACTGTTGAAGAAAATTTATCAACAAAAATTCAGGGATAATCGAGTGATTGCGCTTGAAGGGCCATTGCACAAAACGTATTCAACTGTGTATATGGATGATCTGAAGTTGAACTCTGTGTACTGGCCTGAGTCGGGCATTCCGACCGTTGTTTCCGCCGAAGAAACGGAGGCGTTTGATCAGGCTGAAAAGCAACCGTTTCACATCGAAGGTGTATTTTTTAAAAATGAATTCTACGTGACTCGAATAGATGATTTCGATATTCTCGAGTCATTGTCTCCCTATTTTTCTCTGCCGGAAATCAAGAATAATCATCCTTGGTTGTTGGAGATTATTTTATTTTCAGGTGTTGTTGTATTATTAAATATGATTGTATTCGCTGTCATGACATACTACGACTCACCGGACTTCTTGTTTTTGTGTAATGCAATTGGTATCATTTTTTTATTGTGGGTGTCGAAAAAAACAACCACACAGCACGTTATTTATGAGCTGAATGGGAAGTTTTGTCCTGTTGGAAGAACGGATGGTTATTTATTTTCAAGCCCTGGTGAAATCAATGGATTTCCGATAACAGCGAAGAATTTTGAATTTAAAAAAGATCAAAATTATACCGTCCATGGTCATGTGGTGTTTCAGCCAGAATATCATATTCAAGTTCAATCGGTTGATCATCAGCCCCTTCATGTGTCTTCAGAAGAAACCAAGAAAAACCTGCGCTGGGGTATGTTGATCTGGTTTGTGTTGGGCTATGTCTTGGTTCTGATGACCGATCGGTTTTATCAGTCTGCGGTTTATCGGGATTATGCACGCATTGTCAATCTCCATGAAAATTACCAGATCCTGAATACGATTGACCCTCAGCAGTTATCCACTTTTGATTCAGGAGATACGATTCAATTTGAAGGGGTTTATTTTTCTCCCGGAAATCGTCCTGGCATGTTACGGGCCACCAGTGAAATAGATATGCCTTTGGTTGAGCAACTGTCGGAGAATCTCTTCAGCGAAGTTTGGCAGACCATTCCAGTGCACCTGCGTCGGGAAAGCTTTGATTTCAGAACGATCAAATCTCTGCTGAGAGGGAAGGACAAGGTTGAAAAACAGAAAGTGGACCTTGAATCTGAATTTATTGCAGCAAAAGAAAAAGTGTTATCACAGCCTTATATCAACATTGATATTGGCGAACGAAAATTTGATGTAAAACCCTTGTCGCTGAAAGCACTTCGGGCCAATGCGTTCCATCTCTCAGAAAATCAACGGGTTCACTCGAATGCGCTGTACACGAGAATCCGGCAGTTGGTCACTCAGTATCTGTACGGTGCCAATCAGACGATGCAGGCATCGGTCAGTTTTTTCCTGACCGATGAGAAAACCCTGGTGGTGTTTATTTATCATCTGGAAAAGATTCCGCCCGAATTCAGCTATATCAAAGTGAATCTGAATATGTATCGTTTCTGGATTGTATTTTGCAGCCTGATTTTTTTGGGAACCGTCTATGTGTACTGGCATACGGAAGACGACGTGGATTCACCGAAAGAGTTAAAAGAAAAGGACTTATCCAGTGAATAAATTTTGATTGATTGCTGTTCCTTTGATGATGGATTTCTTGCCTCGATTTACTTTGGCATTCATAGGACTGGAACCATGTGCTTTATCGTTTTTCATTATCTTTGAGCCTGCTGATTCCGATGTGTCGCTTAAAGTAAACGCCTTGCCAGAACCGATAGGCAAGGCGTTTTGTGTGTCAAGTCAGCCGGATGCGCTAGTCTTTGGCGGGCGCAGCATTGGGCAGTGATAGGATCAGAATGGCGGCAAAGGCGAGAAAACCGGTCATCATCATGAACACGTCGTTGTAGGCCATGATGTAAGCGTCGGTTTGCATGCTTTGCGCCAGGCTGGCTTTGGCTTTCAGAATGGCGGTGTTGGGATCGCTGCCTTGCTGAAGGTAGTTCCCAGCCTGTTGCGCGAGTTGGTGCCAGGCATCATTGCTGACGCTGGGTAAACTGGCTTTGATCCGGGCCAGATGCTCTCGTGCTTTGTTGTCGAGCAGAGTGGCGATCAATGCAATGCTGAATGCACCGCCCAGATTCCGCAGCACATTGGTGATTGTGGATGCATCTGCCGTGTCTGGCTTGCGGATGGTTTGCATTGCGACCAGGGACAGCGGCACGATGATGAAAGGTCCGCCCAATGCCCGAAGTAACATCGACAGAATCAGTTGCTGGCCCCCAAAGTCGGCTGTCATGTGTGTATTCACGTAACAGCTGATTCCAAACATGGTAAATCCGAACGCCACCAGATATTTGGGTTGTATCACCCGGGTGAGCTTTGGAATGAACGGGAACAGCAAGAGTTGTGGAAATCCCATCCACATCAGCACTTTGCCAATTTCTAACGCATTGTAGTGCTGAATCTGAGCCAGATATAAAGGCAGCACATAAATAGAGCCCAGCAAGGCCATTCCCAGAATCAGGTAGGCCAGTCCGGACATGGCAAAATGCGGATTTTTAAGCAACCGGAGATTCACCAGTGGTTTGGGATGCCGCAGCTCGGTGATGACAAATCCGATCAAACTTACGCAGGCGATAACGGTGAGTCCGATAATGAACTGGGAACTGAACCATTCTTCCCGGTTTCCTTCTTCGAGCATCACTTCCAGACACCCCAGGCCAATCGCCATGGTTGCAATACCAACCCAATCGGCCTGCCTCAACGCATCAGGGGTCGCGGGCTGATCATCCAGACCGTAACGGATCATGGCAATCATCAGGATGGCCGGGGGCACATTGATATAAAAAATGTAATGCCATGAGAAGTTTTCGGTCAGCCATCCGCCCAGCGTTGGGCCAATGGAAGGCGCAAAAGTCGCGGTGACTCCGAAGAGTGCCATGCCAATGGCGCGTTTATGGACCGGGAGCAGTTGCACGACTAATGAAAACGCCAGTGGGATCAAAGCTCCGCCGCTGAAGCCCTGAATGGCTCGGAAGAGGATCATCGACTCCATATTCCAAGCGATGGAGCACAGCAAAGACGCGATCGTGAAAATCACCGTGGTGCCAATCAGATAGCGCCGGGTGCCCAGTGCTCTGGAAAGCCAGCCGCTCAGCGGAATGGCGATCATTTCGGCCACCAGATAAGAGGTCGAAATCCAGGAGCTTTCATCCAGTGTTGCCGAGAGTGCGCCCTGAATATCTTTTAAGGATGAGTTGGTGATCTGAATGTCGAGGATAGCCATAAAAGCGCCCAGCATCCCGCCGAGCAGTGCAATCCAATGGCGTCGTGGCACTTCATGCTCAGCGGGTTGTGCAGGCAAAGAGGCCGCTTGGGGCATTGCCTGTTCACTCATGGCTGACCTCTGCTTTTGCCAGCGTTTCCGTCGCTTTTTCAGACGCAGGATGGGTGTCGATGGTGGCCACCACAGACAACCCTGGCAAGAGCTGGCCCTTGAATTGCTCCGGATGCGGAATCACGATTTTCACCGGGACGCGCTGGACGATTTTGGTGAAATTGCCGGTTGCATTTTCCGGGGGGAGTAAGGCGAATTTTGCGCCAGTCGCCGGAGAGAAACTGTCGACAATGCCTGTGATTGTCTGGCCTGGATAAGCATCCAGCGCGATGTCGACCGGTTGCCCTTGCTGGATGTCGGCCAACTGAGTTTCTTTGAAATTGGCTTCAATCCACACCGCTTCGGTCGGCACCAGGCTCAGGAGCGGCATGCCCGGCTGAACATATAAGCCAATCCGCAAGCTGCGCTTGCCGACAATGCCATCGACGGGTGCCGTAATGCGGGTATAGCTGAGATCGAGTTCCGCCTGTTTTACCTGCGCTTTCGCCTCACGAACAGCAGCTTCTGCCTGAACTTTCTGGCTGTTCAGGACTAAGAGCTGATCTTTTGCCGCCTGCAGGCTGGCATGGGCAGCATCCAGATCGGCCTGGCTGACTTTCAGATGTGAGCGGGCATCATCGACTTCATCCTGAGAGGAGTAGCTTTTCGCTAACAGTGAACGTGCCCGTTGGTCCTGTTGTGCCGCGCGTTCGAGATCGGCCTGTGCCGAAGCAACCTGGCTGGCTGACTGGCGGATCACCGTTTTCTGAAGGATCGATTGGGCCTGAAGGCTGGTGATCGCCGCTTCAGCAACGGCAAGATTAGCGCTGGCTTTTTCGAAGGCGGCCTGATAATCACGGTCATCCAGAATTGCCAGTAACTGACCGGCCTGAACCTGATCATTATCACTGACAAAGGTCTGCTGAATGTAACCGGACACTTTCGGACTGATATTGGTGATTTCACCTTGCAGATAAGCATTATCGGTCGATTGAAAATAGCGGCCGTAACTGGACCAGTAAACGGCGACAGAAGCGGCAGCAACGCCCAGAGTCAGCGCTGCAATCAGGGGAAGACGAGATTTTTTTTGGGAAGACTGATCAGCCATGTGTGCTCATATTGTTGTGATTTATCATTTGGATGGCAATTGTAAAAAAATATGAATTAGTTTATTAGTTAGGAAAAAACGAAAACACTGTTGCAGAATTTAGTTAAATGGGTGAAGGCATGGATTTAAATGCGCTGGCAATGTTTGCTCAGGTGGTGGAATGTGGCAGCTTTACGCAGGCTGCTGAAGCATTGGATATTACGAAATCGACCATCAGCCGAAAAATTGCTGACCTGGAAAAGGACTTGGGCGTCAGGTTGCTGACCCGGAGCACCCGGAATCTGGTACTCACCCATGAAGGTGAAACCTTTTATCAGTCCTGCCGACAGTTGGTTGAAATTGCCAGTCAGGCAGAGCTGGAAGTGTCTGCGAATCAGGATCTGGTTCGCGGGCGTCTGAACGTTGTGATGCCGGTAGAAATCGGTCAGAAGGTGTTTGGCAAACATATCAATGAGTTCTTGAAAACCTATCCGCTGGTCAGCCTTCATCTCGAATTGAGCAATCGCGAGGTGGATTTGGTTGCGGAAGGGATCGATTTATATGTTCAGGTTGGTGATATGAATGATTCCGGCATGGTTGCCCGGCCCTTTCATTCATCGCGCCGGATTCTGGTTGCCAGTCCGGACTATTTAGCGGCACAGGGCGAGATCCATACCCCGGCGGATCTGGTGCCCCCTCATCATCAGGTCAAGATCTTTAACGCGGTGAAACTGGCGTACTGGGAATTGGAGCAAGGCGATGAACGGGTTCAGATCGATCTGCCGTATCGCTTTCGTGTGAACACGATAACCTCGGCAGTCAGTGCTTGTCTGGATGGGTTGGGCATCGCGATGTTACCGGAATTTATCTGTCGGGAACATCTGGAAAAAGGGGAGCTGGTCCAGATTCTGCCAAACTGGATTTCGCCTGTGGTGCCCATCAGTTTCGTTTATCCGCAACGGGACTTAATTCCCAATCGACTCCGCCTGTTTATTGATTTTCTGCTGGAAAGATTCGAAGTGCTTACCAGCGTTGACGGTAGCCCAAGGTAATCGCTACATCCGGACTGTTATCCATGTTAAAGACGTTTTCAATCAGGATGAATTCAAGCACGCTGGTGGGGAAGTGGTAACGATACCCGATCAAGACTTCATTGGAAGGCTGAGATAAAGCGGATGTCGCTTCGGTCGCTCCTTCATAGAAGTGGTATTCCAGCAGGAACCGGTGCGGGCCGTTGAACTGGTACTGCCAGCCAGCCGCTGCAGCATAAGTGAGTTTGTTGTATGGAATCAGTGCCGCCGGATGATGGCGATATACGCCGCCAAGCAGGGTATGAAATCGGTGACGATCCCGATGATAGCTGTAATTGAGTTGCAGGGCTTGTTCGAAGTTATGGTTATGAAAGGGACCGGATCCGACATAGTTGTAATAGAGTGAAGCGCCCAGCGACAAAGCTTCGTTGGGTTGATCCCAAAGCTGCCAACCACTGTATAGAGTCACGGTCCGCGTGAGTGTTTCCCCCTTAAAATCTGAATACTCAACGCCGTATTCAGGAATGGAGATGTCGAAACTGTGTCTGGGGACATCTTCCCTGCCATTCAGATCAATCCCGAACATGCGGTGAAAGCCAAAGGTCAGATTATCTAGATGTGTATCGAGTGCAACCCGCCAACTGGCATCCAGTTCAAGTTGCCAGCCTGGTGTGACTTGCCACATCAAGCCTGTACTGAAAGTGGACTGGTAATAATCTGCTCTGTATTCGTCGGTTTCGGCCCAGATGCTGGCAGCCGTCGTATTGAGATAAAACTCTTTGCCATGTACAGGCAGCGCGAATCCGCTTCTGAGCTGCGGACTCAGGCTGGTGGACTGAATTGGTGATTGTGCATAGGTTTTCAGCGGCCCGAAATCTTGCGGGCCGGTTGCCGCAGGCGCACTGGCCGTGCAGATCGTGATCCCTGAAATGAACAGACTTCCTGTGTGTGTGACGTTACGAAAATTGATCATGCTGTGTTTGATGGTGGACCTGTAACTGTTTGCTGGCATCTTGATGATTCTGATAGGCGAGATGCCAGTTTTGACGCTATATTGTTGGACTTAAGGCAAAATTTTTCTCAGTTCACAGAAAGTATAGAATCAGACGATGCGGTCCGTTGCCTCAGCTTTGCAATCTTTGGGGGTGTCCAGAGTTGCGTCCAGCGTGTATTCACTACACTCAATAGACTGAAGGCCGGATGTCATGTCATCCTTGCAGACTGAACTGAGATTTCGCCTTACCGGAAGAGGCATGACATCTCACCGGTTGTTCCATGTTTTGCTCTACCTGTAATTGCTTATCTGGAGTAACAATGAAAATCGGTATTCTTTCCCGCAACGCAAAGCTGTATTCAACCCGACGTTTGATCGAGGCCTGCCGTGAACGCGGGCATGAGGTTGAAGTTATCGATGCGCTGCGCTGTTACATGAACATCAATTCAGACAAACCTTCCATCCACGCCAAAGGTCAGGATTTGTCGGGATTTGATGCCATCATCCCGCGTATCGGCGCTTCCGTCACTTTTTATGGCTGTGCCGTACTGCGGCAGTTTGAAATGATGGGCGTTTTTCCGGTGAATGAGTCGGTTGCAATCACGCGTTCCCGCGACAAGCTGCGTTCCTTGCAGTTGCTCTCCCGCAAAGGCGTAGGGATGCCGATCACCGGTTTTGCCAGCAAGCCGGATGATATCGGGGATTTACTGGATATGGTTGGCGGTGCCCCCGTCGTGATCAAACTGCTGGAAGGTACACAGGGGATTGGGGTTGTGCTGGCGGAAACCCGGAAAGCGGCAGAAAGTGTGATTGAAGCGTTTCTGGGGCTGAAAGCCAACATCATGGTGCAGGAATATATAAAAGAAGCCGGCGGTGCGGATATCCGTTGTTTTGTCATTGGCGATAAAGTCATTGCGGCGATGAAGCGTCAGGGGGCTGAGGGCGAATTTCGCTCCAATCTGCACCGGGGCGGGTCTGCTTCTTTGATCCGAATTACACCGGAAGAACGTAAAACGGCTGTTTTGGCCGCAAAAGTGATGGGCCTGCGAGTTGCCGGGGTGGATCTGCTTCGCTCACAACGGGGTCCGTTGGTCATGGAGGTGAATTCTTCACCGGGTTTAGAAGGCATTGAACAAGCCACTGGCAAGGACATTGCCGGTATGATAATCAAGTACATAGAATCAACGGCGAAACCGCAGAGGACGCGCACCAGTGGCAAAGGCTAAACTCAATCAGGTCATCGAATTTATGGGCACGGAAGTGCCCCCTGGACAATCTGCAACCATCGATCTGGAAGCGGCACAACTCTATACTCATTCACCGCTGCATATTCCTGTGCATGTTGTGAATGGTAAATATCAGGGGCCGGTACTGCTGGTCAGTGCCGCCATTCATGGCGATGAACTGAACGGTGTGGAAGCCGTGAGGCAGTTGCTGAATAAAGTGAATCCGGCCAAACTGCACGGCACACTCGTGGCTGTACCGGTTGTGAATGTTTTTGGCTTTATTCATAAGTCTCGTTATTTACCGGATCGGCGCGATCTGAACCGGTGCTTCCCAGGTTCAGAACGGGGATCCACTGCTGCCAGACTGGCCTTCCAGTTCAGTGAACATGTCGTCAAGAAATGTACCCATATTATTGATTTACACACCGGTGCGATTCACAGAGCGAACCTACCGCAGGTTCGTGCAAATCTTGAGAATGAAGCCAGTTCAGAGATGGCTCATGCCTTCGGCACGCCGGTGATTCTGGATGCAGCGATTCGTGAAGGCTCTTTGCGCGCTGTAGCCGATGCAGCCAACATTCCTGTGATTACTTATGAAGGCGGTGAAGCGTTGCGCTTTGAGCCTCTGATCATTGCCGCGGCGGTAAAAGGCGTGATTGGTGTGATGCGTATGCTGGGCATGATTCGTCGTGTCGCCCGCAAGAAAGAACGGGCAATGCCTTTTATCGCGCGCTCCAGCAGTTGGGTCAGAGCCGAACAAAACGGCATATTTCGCAGTGTGGCCGCTTTGGGTGAACGCGTGACGAAAGGTCAGGTTCTGGCCTATATCAGTGCCCCGCTGGGACAGGGGGAAGAAACCTTGGTTGCACCTCGCGATGGAATTGTGATTGGTCAGCAGATGATGCCGCTGGTCAATGAAGGTGATGCCATTTTCCATTTGGCCTATTTCAGTAAAGGTGCGAGTTCAGAAGTCGAACAACACATCGAAAACTTTTTGGATGAAGTCAGTGATGAAGTCGACGTAACCTGATGCACTCCCCTTCGGGGGAATGCAATGCCCTGACATCACCACTTCAACTTTCGCGCACAGGAGGCGCGTTTTTATGGTCAAGACAGCAACGGAGACCGATTGGTTTATCGATGGGTGGCAATTGGGCGGTCAGCCACGTCAGCTCACACTGGCAGATTGCAATCAGCTTGAGAAAGAATGCTGGTACCACTGTCAGCGCGATGCGAAAGGATTAAAAGAGTGGCTGACCTCTGTCGAAATTCCCGGTTCGTTGATTTCTGCGCTGCTGGCTGACGATACCCGGCCACGATTTGAGCAACTGGACGATGATATTTTTCTTTTGATCCTTCGGGGGATCAATTTGAATGAAGGCACGAATCCGGATGATATGTTGAGTATCCGGTTCTTATATTACCGGGGCAGTTTGATTTCGACCCGAAAGTATCCATCCCGTGCGATTGCTGAAGCCCGAAAGCAATGTGAAGAAGGCAAGAGTCCGACCAGCCTGCTGGCAATGATGGTAACTATCATTGATAAATTGAACCGGAACATCGAAAGCTTTCTCGACCCGATTGAAGAAGATATTGAATATTTCGCCGAACATCAGGATGAGGCCGACAGCCAGTCACTGGCCAATCTGAATAAGCGGTTGCTGAAGATCCGTCGTTTCCTGACACCGCAACGATACGCACTGGACGATATGCTGCAGGCAGATATGCCAGCGCTGGAAGTGTTTCGGATGCAGCTTTTGAACTGTCGGGATTTGGTGATCCGCATTAACGAATCGATTCACTTTTACATTGATCAGATTCAGGTCGTCAATCAGCATCTGGGGCAAATTCAATCGGAAAAAGTGAACCGAAATACCTATTTAATTTCATTAATCTCGATTATTTTCCTGCCCATCAGTTTTCTTACCGGCCTGCTGGGGGTTAATATCGGCGGCATGCCAGGGGTTGACTCCTCGGTGGCTTTCTGGACGTTTTGTATTGCGCTCACTGCAATCACCTTATTCGAAATCATTTTGTTAAGAAGGATGAAATTTATTTAATGTTCGAGGCTGTTCTACAAAGTCGGTTGAGCTATAACCTGCTTGTGATTCTGACTTTCCTGATTGTTTACATGATTGCCAAGCGTGTACTGAATCTTTGGCTCACCAAGCTGGGTACGACCAAAATGGTCAGTGAAGCCAGAGTCCGGTTTATTTCACGGGTGCTGTCATCTCTGGTGTTTTTCGTACTTTTCAGTATTACCGTCATTAGTCTGGGACTGGGTTATAGCGATATTTCGCTGTTTTTCTCGTCTGCATTTGCGGTTTTGGGTGTCGCATTGTTCGCCCAGTGGTCCATGCTCAGTAATGTGACGGCCAGTGTGCTGATCTTTTTTGTCTTTCCGTACCGCATTGGCGATATGGTGAAAGTGGTCGATAAAGATGAAGACATCAGTGGTGTGATTCAAGATATCACGATGTTCCATGTCCTGATCGAGCGGGTCGATGGCAGTCTGGTGACTTATCCCAATAACATTATTTTGCAAAAAGCAGTCATTAAACTGACCAAACTGCCCGAGTTGCCACAGCCAGTACCGGAGCCACCACAGCCGTCTGAAGCACCGCAGGTCACCCCATAAAAACGATTAAAAGACAGAAGTATGACTGAAGAAGAGAACAAAACAGCCGCCAAAGACCTTTTACCGCAGCAGGAATTGAGTCAGTGGGTTGAGGATCTGAACCGTGCTCATGATGAAGAGCAGGAGCGCGTGTTTAATGAAGCCACTGAAGTGCTGGAAACTTCAGAAATTGGCTTGTTGTTAGAAACCCTCCCGATTGATGAACGTTTGGCCTTGTGGCAAACCGTTGCACCAGAAGAACGGGTTGACGTGCTGGTAGCGATGCGCGGAGATGCCCGAAGTGTGTTGATCGACAACCTGAGCATGCCCGATCTTCGGGCCATGTTGCATGGCCTGGATGCAGAAGATCTGATCGAGCTGTCGCAGAGTCTGTCCGACAAATTGGTTGATTTTGCACTGGCGAAAATGAGCCAGGATCAGAAAACCTGGTATGAACAAAGCCAGCAATATGATGAAGAGCAGATTGGCCGTTTTGTGGATCACAGTCTGGTCATGCTGACGCCAAATACCCGGGTAGCTGAGGCGCTTCGTGCCGTGCGCCGTGCAGAATATCCGATGCTGGACCGGGTTTATATTGTCGATAAAAAAGGGATGTACAAAGGCGAAGTGACCTTATCCGTGCTGTTGGCAGCGGATGGTCAGGCGCGAGTCGATAGCCTTGAAGATGATATTGCATCACCTTTGAAGGCGAACATGGATGTGGATGATGCCTCGGAACGTTTGGAGCACTCCGATCAGGCGGCCATGGCAGTGGTGGATGAGCATGGCCGTTTCGTTGGGCGGGCGACCCTGCGTTTGGCGATGGAAATCACGCGTGAAAATTACGAAGCCAAACTGATGGCACGAGCAGGTCTGGATGAAGACACGGATCTGTTTTCCCCTGTTTGGCTCAGTGCGAAACGGCGTGCTTTGTGGCTTGGCATTAACCTGCTGACCGCTTTTCTGGCATCCTGGACTATCGGGTTGTTTGAAGCCACCCTCAGTCAGGTGGTTGCACTGGCAGTATTGATGCCCATTGTTGCTTCCATGGGGGGAATTGCCGGCAGCCAGACGCTGACTTTGATCATTCGTGGTTTAGCCATGGGCCAGATCACGTTTGGTAATGTGTGGACGCTGGCGAAAAAAGAGCTGCTGGTGGCTTGTCTGAATGGGGTGCTTTGGGCCATTGTGATTGCGATCATCGCAGCATTTTGGTTCAGCAGTATTCCGATCGGTGGTGTGATAGCTGCAGCCATCACGATTAATATTATTGTCGCTGCGATTTCCGGAGTTGTGATTCCGGTGATTTTAGATAAATACGAAATCGATCCGGCATTGTCCGGATCAGTGATTCTGACCACAGTCACCGATGTCGTGGGTTTCTTTACCTTCTTAGGCTTGGGCAGCATGTTTTTGCTGGGTTAACTCCGGATATTCTTCCCTCCCTTGAAAAGGGGGAGGAAGAGTACTGAGTTTGAAGCCAGCACAGCGATTCCCCCCCTTGGCAAGGGGAGGGGCAGGGTGGGGTTCGTGAAGCGCGCGCGGATTTAACATTTGTGCGCATGAACCCTCGCCGAGCCTCCCCCCTTGAAAAGGGGGAGGAAGAGTACTGAGTTTGAAGCCAGCACGGTGATTCCCTCCCCTTGGCAAGGGGAGGGGCAGGGTGGGGTTCGAACAGCGCGCACGGATTTAACATTTGTGCGCATGAACCCTCGCCGAGCCTCTCCTTTGAAAAAGGGGGAGGAAGAGTACTGAGTTTGAAGCCAGCACGGTGATTCCCTCCCCTTGGCAAGGGGAGGGTCAGGGTGGGGTTCGAACAGCGCGCACGAATTTGACATCTGTGCACAGTAACCCCCGCCTAGCTTCCCCCTTAAAAAGGAGGGGACAGTACCAAGTTGTAGTCAGCACAGATCCACATCAACAGAACCGGGGCGATCAATGGATTGGAAATTCAATGCAGAAGATTTGGGTCAGATTGTGATTGGCGCTTTTGCGCTGGGCGTACCCATCTCTTTCTCTGAAGAAGCCTGGCAACTGAGCGAAACCCTGCCGCTACTGAACCTGATCGTGCTTGTTGCCCTAACGCTGGCATTCATTGGTCTCTATGCTTACCAGTCCATGTTTGGCCAGAATATCCGGCGTCGGGTTCCCGTTTTTCTGGCGCGTGTCTTTGGTGCTTATCTGATCACCTATTTAGTGGTCTGCCTGATCCTGTTTTCGCTTGATCAGTTTCCAATTCTGGAAAACTGGACTGTTGCGGTGAAGCGTGCATTCGTCATAGCCATGCCTGCGTCGATGGGCGCGATCATCGTAGATAGTTTTGATAAAGAATAGTTACTTTTTTGTCACTGGTATTCCCGCTATCAAAACCATAAACATGACTATTCCCCACATCAATAGAACGTTGTTTTATTTCTGAACCCACGCTGAATTTTGACGAGGTTTGACACATCCCGGATTCCAAAAAATAAGCCGATTGGTACACTTCAGCCCTTCTTTTGACAGGGGTATTGAAGATGAAAAAAATGATCTTTGTGGCGGTTTCTCTGGCATCTTTGCTGACTGGTTGTGCGGGTCAGATGGCTGCCACACAGGCGACGATGAAACTCAATATGGATGCGGTGGATAACCGGTATGCACGAGGTGGCCTGACAATTCTGATGTCTCCGGTTTATGCTGTCACCACAGTGGCAGATTACATGGTGCTGAACCCGATTGAATTCTGGACCGGTGAAAATGTGGTCACACAAAAACCATCGATTTACGATGCGAAAGGTGAAGACTACATCAAGATCAATGATCAACTGGATCAGGAATATAAAACAGCGCCGATCAAACCACTGAACTGATGCAGTGTCGCTGATTTCCCTCCCTTGATACAAGGGGAGGGACACCCCTTCGCTTTCCCGGTTTTTACAAGCGGGGTCTCCGGTTTGATCCCCAAGTAACCTGCGATATCATGGCGGCCGTTAACTTTTTCGGAAGCCAGGCATGACTCATTCTCAATCATCACTCTCTTCGCCCAAAGTGGCTGTCCTTGCCGTCACCTATCAAGATGATCAGCTCATCCTCGTTCAGCGTAAAAATGAACCTCAAAAAGGCGGCTGGGGCTTTCCCGGTGGATCCGTCTGGCCGGGAGAAAGCCTGCGTGATGCCGCCGTGCGCGAACTGAAAGAAGAAACCAGCGTGCAGGCTATCGCTGAGCAACTGTTGGAAGTGGTTGAAGTGAACGAATTCGATGCAGACAACCGACATCATCATTTTATTCTGGTGCCCGTGCTCTGCCGGTATGTGGCCGGAGATTTACAAGCGGGGGATGATGCCAGTGATTGTCGCTGGATGTCTGTCGGTGAAATTGTCAGCAAACAGGCGGATCTCATCGATAAAGTGGCGGATGTGGCGCTGCAGGCAAATCAATATTTATTGATTCAGCGATAAAGATGACCTGATTTGCTTTTCCAAGTCAGTATGAAAACAAGGCGGTATCGACTTGAGACATCAAGTAGTCATAGAACTTTCATTTTTCATTTCTTTCTTTATTTCCTTAGGGTAAATCCAGCCGTGCTGCGCATGAAGTTTGCATCGCAGCCGAGCATCTGCTCATTAAATGGGAATCGCCCTCTACCGCCTCCTGAAGAGATAAACTTTTTTATTCGCCTCCGGCTCCGGAAGATTCGGGTTGCGTGCCTCTACGCGTTGATTTAGTGCCTTAAAATGGCGAAATAAGGGTGTTTTAAATCTTTGTTTTTCAAGGGGTTGTTTTTCTTTCTTCCGTACATCCGCAGTGTTAGTCTCTGATTCAAATTGAAGGAGACGATGATGCACAAAGAAAATGAATTATTTAATCAGGTTAATTTTTCCCGTCAGGATTTATCAGAGGCTGTCTTCAAGCACTGTCAGTTTTATCGTTGTGACTTTAGTCGGGCTAATTTGAGGGATGCTGTTTTTGAAAACTGTAAGTTGATTGAGTCGGGTGCTCTTGAAGGCTGTGATTTTGCTTATTGCGACTTACGTGATGCGAGTTTTAAAGATTGTCAGTTAGCGTTGGCAAATTTTAAAGGTGCCAATTGTTTCGGCATTGAATTCAGAGACAGCGATCTGAAAGGTGCCAATTTTATTCAGGCGAGTTTTGTGAATCAGGTCAGTCATCAAATGTATTTTTGCGCTGCTTTTATTACTGGCTGTAATTTAAGCTATACCAATTTTGAACGCCAGTGTCTTGAAAAATGTGAATTATTTGAAAATAAATGGTATGGCGCGAACTTACGGGGAGCATCTTTGAAAGGGGCGGATTTATGCAGAAGTGTTTTCTCTGAAGACAGCTGGGGACAGTTTTCTGTCCAGGGGGCAGATCTCAGCCATTCAGAACTTGATGGGCTTGATCCCCGAAAAGTCGATTTAACAGGAGTGAAAATCTGCGACTGGCAGCAAGCGCAATTGCTGGAACCACTCGGTGTTATTGTGCTTCCCGGTTGATGCGGTTTCGATGGTGAAAATGCCAAATCCGTGCGCGCTGTTCGAACCTCACCCTGACGCTCCCCTTGCCAAAAGGAGGGTATCGCCGTGGTAAAAAAGGATTGGGCTCAGGTATGCATTTTTGATTGTCATCGGTGACGGCGGTGATGAAAACGGCGGAGACCTCCGCCGCTTACCGTCGGGAAATGTTAATCCAGAATAATATGCGGAATAAACATTGAGGTATCTTTGGTGATGTATCCGACATCTTCCCGGATGGTTAATCCGGCGGGCTCGTCATTGATGAGCCAACTGCCGATCAGCATATGGTTGTGACCAAAGCGAGGCAGCTGCGTATATTGCTGCACAATATAGCCTTCTTCCCCATATGGGCCGGGCTCATGCTGCAGGATCTGGCCCGCGCGGTGAACACTGATATTGGAGCCTTCCCGGCTGAATATTGGCTTTTTCACAAAATCAGTCAGGCTGGCTGCTTTGGGATCATCGGCAAAGTACGTTGGCAGTAAGTTCGGGTGATTCGGAAACATCTCCCACAGCAGTGGCAGAATGGCTTTATTGGAGCTGATGCTCTTCCACATTGGCTCCAGCCAGTTCACATTGGCCGTTTTCAGATGAACGGCGTACTCCTCACGAAACATAAATTCCCAGGGATACAGCTTGAACATCCATCGGATCGGGTGATCATCCAGATCGGTAAATTCGCCGTCTTCGTTCACGCCAATATCTTCCACGTAAACGAACGCAATGTTCAGGCCGGCTTCTTTTGCACAATCTTCCAGATATTGCACTGTGTCTCTGTCTTCAATGCTGTCCCGGCAGCAGGCAAAGTGCAGTGTCTGACCGGGCTGATAGTTCCCCAATGCTGCCATTCGCTGAATCATGAGTTCCTGAATCAGGTTGAACTGATCCGCCCGTCGCGGCAGTTTACCGGCATTGACCTGATCTTCCAGCCACAACCACTGCCAGAAGCTGGCTTCATACAGTGAGGTTGGCGTATCGCTGTTAAATTCGAGAAGTTTGGCAGGCTGCTTTCCATCATAAGAAAAATCCAGTCGCCCGTATAAACTGGGTGCTTTCTGCTTCCAGGAGCTCGCAATCAGATCCCACATGTTTTCCGGGATCTGAAATTTACGCAGTAATTGTTCATCCCGGATCACGCGGTTTGTCGCTTCCAGACTCATTTCATGAAGCTCTGCGGTCGGGACTTCCAGATCTTTTTCAATTTGCTTCAGCGAGAACTGATAGTAGCGATCTTCCATCCAGTAAGGTTCGCCATCCAGTGTATGGAAGCGGAATCCAAACTCGTCGGCAAGGGTTTTCCAGTTGGGACGGGGCGTAATGGGTACCTGAATCATGATACTGCTCGAATATGAATAACTGGGCGATATTATTGTGCGCCTGCGTGCAGAAAGCAAAGTCCGGTTGTGACTGAAAAGACCGACTTGGATCCTGATCCCATTCTGTTGAAAGGAATATATATGACGTATACAATTCGTATATCAAACGTATAAGATGCGAGTCACAAAATGGGAATTGTTAAAATCTCGGAAGAACTTCACGAAGAGATCCGGAAAGCCAGTCAGACGATGTCACGCTCCATTAATGCTCAGGCTGAGTTTTGGATCAAAATCGGGTTGCTGGCAGAAATGAATCCGACACTCACTTATAACGAACTGATTCGTAAGCTATTACTGAGTGATGCGGTCTCGGTTCAGGAATTGATGCATGAACAAAATTAATCTGAAAACTGCGGAAGAAATTGAACTGATGCGGGAATCGGGGCGTTTACTGGCTTCGGTCTTCACTATGTTGGATGATTTTGTGGCTGCCGGTGTGTCGACTATGGCTATTAACGATCGGGTGGAAGCATTGATTACCGGCGAGCTTTCTGCGCGCCCGGCCAGTAAAGGCCAGTATGATTACCCTTACGTCCTGAACACGTCAATTAATGAAGTGGTTTGTCATGGCATGCCGGATGAGCAACGGCTACTGAAATCGGGAGATATCATTAACGTTGATATCACGTTAGAGAAAAACGGTTTTATTGCAGACTCCAGTAAAATGTACTGCATTGGTGAGGTTCAGCCGCATGCCATGCGTCTGGTGAAAAATACCTATGAAGCGATGTGGGAAGGGATTAAGCAGGTCAGACCGGGGGCGACGCTGGGCGACATTGGGTATGCCATTCAGAAGCATGCTGAGAGTCGTGGTTATTCTGTGGTTCGTGAATACTGCGGTCATGGCATCGGCCGGGAGATGCATGAAGACCCACAAGTGTTGCATGTGGGTTTGAAAGGACGTGGCTTAAAGTTACAGCCCGGGATGACCTTTACGATTGAACCGATGATCAATGAAGGCACGTTCAAAACCAAAACCCAAAAAGATGGCTGGACAGTTGTCACCAAAGATAAAAAGCTCTCGGCGCAATGGGAACATACGGTTCTGGTGACGGAAACCGGCTATGAAGTCCTGACGTTGCGACCGGAAGAAGTGGCGGCCTGAGTTCATCCGCTTGTCGGTCATCCGTATGAACTGATTTGATCCGCGTTGATTCCCCTTCATAAAACTGCTCTTGTTGCTTTTCCTCGCCAAACGCAGCATTGTCTGCATCTGTGCCGATTTGAAGCACAAGTGCATCAATCATCAAAAAGCTGACAAGGAAGGACATGAGCGCTGGTATTACATTGACGACGGCACCAACCGAAGAGGATATCGAAGCGATTCGCACGGGGTTACGTGCGCATAATCTGCCACATCTCGGGACCATCGACAGGCTGCCTGTCGCTTGTTTTTATCACGATCCGCAAGGGAAAAAACTGGGTGGTGTCAGTGGAATGGTATGGGGAAAATGGCTTCAAATTGATTTCCTCTGGGTTGATCCGTCTCTTCAGCATCAGGGCATTGGCCGCCAGCTACTGACGCAGATTGAACACCACGCCAAAGCGTGTGGATGCCATTCTGTACTGCTCGATACATTCAGTTTTCAGGCCCGTCCGTTCTACGAAAAGCAAGGATACCGCTGCGTGATGACGCTGGAGGATTTCCCGCAGAATGCGGACAAACATTATCTGGTGAAATCATTGGCGGGGGAGTTGTCGTGACTATTTTATCGACTGAGCGTCTGAATATCAGGCCGCTGACAGAGTCAGACGTTGATTTTATTTATGCCTTATACAACACCGCAGGATTTTTGCGGTTTGTCGGCGATAAGCAACTGCATACCCGGCAAGATGCCCAACGGTATCTGATCCAGCACTTAATCCGGCTTTACGAAGTCCCGGGCATGGGCTTGCTGCGGGTGAGCCTGAAATCGGATGATACACCCATTGGGATATGCGGCCTGATCAAGCGGGACTCACTGCAGGATATCGATTTGGGGTATGGCTATCTGCCTGAATATGAAGGATTGGGGTATGCGTTTGAAGCTGCCGGGTGTCTTCGGGATTTTGCAAAGCAACACATGAACCTGAAACGCTTGGTCGCGATCACAGATGCTCAGAATACGCGCTGTATTCAACTGCTGGCGCGGTTAGGATTTCAATTTGAGCACATTCAGGAAGATTTGCCGCAGGGTGGTCAACTGGCTTTGTATGGCGTTGCATTGTGAGTGAACTCAGGAGGAAGACCGTGTCAGAATCGATGACAGAAAGAGAAAAAATGATGGCTGGGCTGCCTTATAACGCCCGGGATGAAGCCTTGATTGCGGATCGCAAGGCCGCAAAATTGATGTGTCACCGTTTTAATCTGGCGGATCCGGGGGATATGGAAGCGCGGATGGCGATTTTAGCAACGCAGGTTCAATTCCAGGGCGATGCGCACATGGAACCCTCTTTCTACTGCGACTATGGTTACAACATCACGCTGGGAGACAATTTCTATTCCAACCACAATCTGACGATTCTGGATGTTTGCCCGGTACGCATTGGGAAGAATGCGTTTATCGGCCCGAATGTGATGATTTCTGCGGCGACACATCCGATTGATCCGATGGAACGCCTGCAAGCAGAAGATGGCGCGCCCATTTCAATTGGCGACAATGTGTGGCTTGGGGGAAATGTCAGTGTCTTGCCGGGCATTCGCATCGGTGATAATTGCGTGATTGGTGCGGGCAGTGTGGTCACGAAAGATATCCCGGACAACAGTGTTGCTGCCGGAAACCCGTGTCGGGTTTTACGAAGCATTACACCCTCTGAATCCGTTGCTGTTTCTGCGGACTGATTGATCTGAAGAGGAGCCATAGCGATGGTTACAGCGGTCCGAACACATCTGATGTTTGAAGGTGATGCCGAAGAGGCGATCAATCTTTATACCCGCTTATTCGAGTTTTCTGAGATCAAGTCGATTGATCGTTATGAAGACGGGGATGCCGCGGGAAAAATCCGGGTTGCTGTTTTCACCCTTGCAGGCCGGGAGTTTATGGCGATTGACTCCTTTGTGACGCATCAGTTCACGTTTACGCCAGCCATGTCGGTATTTGTGGATTGTGAGTCCATCGAGGAATTTGAGCGTGTTTATGCCGCTTTATCTGAAGGTGGTCATGCGCTGATGCCTGCTGAAAATTATGGTTTCAGCCAGCGTTTCGGCTGGTTGAACGACAGGTTTGGTGTGTCCTGGCAAATTAATCTGCCGTGAGTTAATCGGCCAGACGCAACTGGCCGATTGGGTGGATCCTAAGCCGTCGCGATTTCAGGGTCAGTGTCGCGTATGCTGACGGGATTGCAGATCAGGTCCGCGGCTTTTTCAGCGATTGCAATGGTTGGCGCATTGGTGTTGCCGCTGATGAGTGTCGGCATGATTGATGCGTCCACAACCCGTAAGTTTCTGATACCGTGAACTTTCAGTTCTGAGTCAACCACGGCCATGTCGTCATGCCCCATTTTACAGGTGCCCACCGGGTGAAAGACCAGGCCGATCCGTTGTTTGATTTGCTCGAAGATGGCCTCGTCGGATTCGGCGTCTGTGCCCGGGCTCAGTTCTTCTGCCCGGTAGTCATCAAACGCTGGCGCCGCCAGAATTTTGCGAAGCTGTCGGATTCCGTCAATTAAGACCTGTTTGTCTTCATCGTGCGAGAAGAAATTAAAATCAATCACGGGCGCTGCCGTGGGATCGGTGGAATGGAGCGTTACTGAACCGCTGCTTTTCGGGCGCAGAACACAGACATGACAGGCGTAACCATGCTGTGACATAAGTTTGAGGTCGCGACCGCTGTCGTCGAACAGGGCGGGCAGCATATGTAATTGGATATCCGGGCGGTCCAGGTCGTCGCGTGATTTCAGAAAGCCGCCCGCTTCTGACACGGGGCTTGAGAGTTTCCCTTCTTTTCGTCGGATATATTTCACGACTTCAGGCACCATCTTCATCAGGCCGCTGAACGATGTGGTCACGCCATCTTTTTTCCGGCTTTTCACCAGCACGCAGGCATCGACATGCTCTTGTAAATTCTGTCCGACGCCGGGCAGGTGGTGCAGACAGGGAATGCCATGCTGAGCCAGATGCGCCTGATCGCCAATGCCGGAGAGCATGAGCAATTGCGGGGAGTTGATTGCGCCACCACTGAGAAGAATTTCCTGGTTTGCATGGATGGTATGCGTTTGGCCTTGATGCAGGAAGGTGACAGCGACGGCCTGATGATCCTGAATGATGATTTTCTTCACCAGCGCACCCGTCAGCACCGTCAGGTTTTTGCGGGCCATGGCCGGATGTAAATAGGCGCGGGCAGCACCACATCGTTGACCCGCCTTGATGGTGCATTGATAAAATCCGACACCTTCCTGAGTTTCGCCGTTAAAATCCGGGTTGAAGGGGAAACCTGCTTCCAGACTGGCCTGAATGAAGGTACTCATCACAGGAAATTGCGGTTGGGGATCACTCACGTGCAAAGGGCCGCTGTCGCCATGATAGTCACAGCTGCCGCGTTCATTGCTTTCTGCTTTCTTGAAGTAGGGCAATAGGTCCTGATATCCCCAGCCCTGATTCCCCAGCGATGCCCAATGATCATAATCTTCTTTCTGTCCCCGGACATAGAGCATGGCATTCACGGATGAGCTGCCGCCCAGCGTTTTCCCCCGAGGTACAAAGACCGGTTGCCCGTGGCGAAGCGCAGGGTCTGAGGTCGCGTTGTAAGCCCAGTTATATTTTTTCGAGAACATAAAGCAGGCAAATGCGGCGGGCGTACTGACCAGTGGCGTCCGATCCGATGGACCCGCTTCAAGCACCAATACGGAATATTGGCCACTTTCAGATAAGCGGTTGGCAAGCACGCAGCCCGCAGATCCGGCGCCGATAACGATAAAGTCATAATGCGTATTCAATGTTGCCTCCTTGCACGAATGTCCAAATTTAACAAAGTCTTTGCATTATGGATGACAGGGAGCAACAAAAAAGTGCCTTCACAGATGTTTTGCAGAATATTTCATGGGGATGACAAATAACCCATTCAAAATCATTTATTTACACGTAAACGCTTGCTTTTGCACCGGATCACAATTCTTAACACTTATTCTCCTTCTTCAGTGCAACATCATGCATTGGGGATTAGGATCGTCCTTGTCGTCATTTGAACATCACGTGAATAAGGATGTCACTGTGTTGAAAATTGTGTCTGGTTTTGTTGCCTGTACGCTCTGGCTCATGATCGCGTTTTTCCCTGCTTTGTTTGGCGTATTACTGGCAGGTCCGGTTTGTTTGTTACTGGATGATCTGAACTTACAGATTGTGCTGTCTTTTTCTGCCATTGGGCTTGTGGTTGGGACCATTATCGCGGAACGGATTCGTGCGGGAGTCGGACTGTTTACATTCTGGGGAAGGTTGGTTTCTAATCCAGAACTCGATCGTTATTAATTCATTCAACGGACAGGGAATACTTCCCTGATCGAATCGTTTCCTGATCTGGCCGTTGTCTGCATTGCGCAGGGCCATTTCCGTCAACCCCTACCGAATGATTTCTTTTTGCCCATGCTTTCACAGGCTTGAATCACACATCTTCCCGATTGTTGCTGATGCAACTATCTTTGTCGTAGACAAATGCTTTTTATGGATCTGCCGATGGAGAAGCGATCCGCGATCAAGAGGAATGTGCTGATGTACGAAATGTTATTGGGTATGGATATCTCGGATGAGGATGGGTACAAGCAATATCGTCAGGAAATGCTTCCGATTTTGTCTTCATATGGTGGTCGTTTTGGATATGATTTTCAGGTTTCAGAAGTGCTGATCGCCCAAACGCCTGAGCCAATCAATCGCGTGTTTACCATTCAGTTCCCGGATGAGCATCAGAAGACCGCCTTTTTCAATGACCCAGCGTACCAGAAGGTGAAAGCGCAATTTTTTTCGCCATCAGTCCGTCATGTCACACTGATTGCGAGTTATGGACTGTGAATCGAGCATGATGTTTGGCGGGCCCTCCTCTGAAGAGGAGGAAACCGCCTTAGATTGTCCTGAGTGTGTTTCATCAGGATTGAATGTTTATTGATGTATCACGCATCCTGGTTGGCAGGGAGCGACCAGTCTTCCAGGGCACAGCTGTAACAGATATGATAGATAGCACCTTGACCGCCATTTCTGTCTTGATACTTTGTGAGTACCATAACGGTTGCACCTTGGTTGACTAAGTTCTGATAGTCATTCATGTCGATTGTAAAAGCACCCAAACTGATGTCATGCTTTAATTTATCTTGCTCACGTATCTCAATGGTGACTGGGCCATTGTCCAGAGGAAATCGGAAGTAATTGTGATACTCAGGCATAAAGATGAATTCCTCGTCATCATTCAATTTTATCACCTGACCATTTCCAGGGCAGAACCCTGCACCATCAGTGGATTGTTGGCCATCCCAGGTTTCCTGTAAATACACATCGTCGTCTCCTTCAATCGTATTGGCAAGCCATTCGGCGAGGCTGGCAACGGCAAGGATGACATCTGATGCGATGGCAAATGCTTCTGAAATGACTTCCGCTTTTGGTGTTTTTGCTTGACCAATAATTTCGCTTGCAGCACTTGCGACGTCTGAAGCTGCACCTGAAATATCATCAATCAATGCTTGATTACAGTTACTGGAACTTTTTTGGCAATATACCCCTAAGACACGCAATGAAGGGATTTTTTGAGAGAGTATTCTCCAATTGAGATCATAATTCGCATTTTCACCGGTGAAGTTGCTGTTATGCGTGCTGGTATCAGCATACTGGACTGAGTCTGTATAGATATAATTTTGGCCAATGACTTCATCTTTATCCGGGTTGCCTTCTTTGTCTTGCTCTCTCAATTCTATTTTTACGTAATCACCATATTCCAAGAGCAGATCAAGACTGACTTTTTTATATTTATCATCGCTGTCATTCATATCGAATGTATTACTTTCATCAGCGTTGGATGGCCAGGTTCCCCAATAGTCGTCATCAACCCATATTTTCATGTAAATTTCGTCGTGTCCTGATTCTCCGGTCGCTTTGTTGCAAATCAATTCGTCCAACTTCAGGGTTAGCGTTTTATTACTCATTGTTGATTCCTCTTTGGGGGATGACAAAAAATATGGCGTTTCTGTAAATGACACCGGTTTCAAATTTGGTGAAATTATGATTAGGTGGATTATATTTTCTGGATATGTGTTTTATTCTGAAATTAAATTAGATGGTTTGATAACTTAATACAGTTTTTTGAGTTTTCAACTGAAATAATTTGCACTGAAGTATGATGAATTATGCCATATGTAGATTTGTTCTATTATCAATGATGATATTGTTGCACTTAATTGATTGATGCATCAGTTTAATTGTCTGAAATGATTAGGATTTGTCAAACTTCATTGGTGATAGATATAGTATTTCAGCGGTGAATAGCGAAGTTTTTTGAATACTTATTCATATTTGTGGTGGCGGTAATGATGAGATGAGTTTTACTAGTTGGGAAACCGAACTCAATTTGAAGCTGTTGTTACATGATGTTTCAACATTGACTGTGAGGAAAGTCGGTGTATTGTTTTAATGCTGGCTCATACAGAGCCAGCATGTTCTCAGTGTTTATTGAGTCAGTTGAACGAATACCTTTGGGACGATGGGCTTAAGCCACTTTCGCCTCAAAGTGCTTCCCGAGCAATGCGTGGTAAAAGTCCTGGTCAGACAGGACGCCAACTAAGGTGTGTTTATCGCTGCCATTGCGTTCGGTCAGCAGCACGGGCTGACCCGTGCGATAGCGGATTTCCAGCGCATCCCGCATGGAGATGTCCGGGCTGGCTGTCACGATATCTGTTTGAGACAGGTGGTCGAGTTCATCGCCCTGCTGCCAGAGTTGCAGCGCCAGATCCTGTTCCTGACGGCGAGCCGCTAATACTTCTCCCGCATCATTGGTGTTCAGACGTGTGCCTTCATGGCGATTCAGAATCAGCATGTCTTCCAGGCTTTCCAGCTCGCTGGTTGGCGTCATCAGCGAGCGGCCACGGAGCACGTTCAGCGGATTGGTATGGGCGACAAAGTCTTTCACGTACTGTGTATTGGGCTTGAGGACGATGTCTTCCGGTTTCCCATGCTGAATCAGTTCACCGGATTCCATGATCGCGATGTTGTTACCGATTTTCAGCGCTTCGTCGAGATCGTGGCTGACAAAGACAATGGTCTTGTTGAGTTTGCGCTGAAGTTCCAGCAACTCATCCTGAAGCTGACTGCGGATCAATGGATCCAGTGCCGAAAACGGTTCATCCATCAGCAGGATGTCGCTGTCCATTGTAAACGCACGGGCCAGACCGACCCGCTGCTGCATCCCGCCAGACAGTTCGTGCGGGAATTTGTCTTTCCATTCAGCCAGACCAACCATCTCCAGTTTTTCCATGGCCCGGCGACGGCGTTCTGATTTGCTGATTCCCTGCATTTCCAACCCAAAAGCAGCATTGTCGAGCACGGTCAGCCAGGGCATCAGTGCAAATTTCTGGAACACCATGGAAATCCGTTCGGTGCGCATATGGCGCAGGGTGTTGGCATCACAGGAAGCCAGATCCACCATGCTGTCGCCATCCTGTACTTCCAGTTTACCGCGCGATACCGGGTTCAGGCCGTTGATGGCGCGCAGCAGGCTGGACTTACCGGAGCCCGATAAGCCCATCAGCACACAGATTTCACCCTGTGCCACATCCAGGCTGACTTTGTTCACGCCAACGACATCGCCGGTTTCATCAATAATTTCCTGACGGCTTTTGCCCTGATCCAGCAATGCCAGTGACTGCTCGGTATTTTTACCGAAGATCACGTCTAAATTTTCAATTCGAATGGCAGTCATGATTAGCCCTCCTGGTTTTTGCTGGCTGGGGTTTTACACAGGCGGTCGAGAATAATAGCGACCAGAACAATGGCCAGACCGGCCTCAAAGCCCTGCGAGATGTTCACGGTATTCAGCGCCCGAATGACAGGTTTACCCAGACCATCAGCACCTACCAGTGCAGCGATGACCACCATCGACAGAGACAGCATGATACATTGGGTTATCCCTGCCATGATGTTTGGCATTGCCGCCGGCAGTTCTACTTTGAACAGCAATTTGGAGCGGGTTGCACCGAAGGCCTGACCTGCTTCCAGCAGTTCTTCCGGCACGCGGCTGATCCCCAGATAGGTCAGTCGAATCGGAGCAGCAATGGCAAAAATAATGGTGGAGATGAGCCCGGGGACCACGCCCAGGCCAAACAGCACCAGGGTTGGGATCAGATACACAAAGGTTGGAATCGTCTGCATCAGATCCAGAATCGGGCGCATCAGGGTGTACAGCCAGGGGCGGTGCGCTGCCATGATCCCAATCGGCACGCCAACCAACACCGAAATTGAGGTGGCAGTGAGCACCAGCACGAAGGTTTCCAGCATTTCCGGCCAGTAACCCAGATTCAGAATCAGCAGCAGGGCGGCGACCACAAAAGCGGCCAGAGAGAAGCTGCGATGCAGCGCCCAGGCCAGTGCAGCGGTCATCAGAATCGGCACTGCGGGTGGCATCCACTTGAAGACATCGACCAGCATCATGATCAGAGATTCCAGGCTGTAGGAGATGGCGTCGAAAAAGCCGGCCGCATTGTAAGTCAGCCAGTCGACTAGGTTTGCCATCCATTCACCCAGTGGGATCTTATGATCGGTAATAAAATTCACATTAACTCCTTAAAAGGGGTACAACAAAAGCAGTTGCGGGCACCGGCAGACCGATGCCCGCAAAATAGGATTAAATATTCAGGTATTGCTTCACGGATTCAGTGCCGTTGCTGCCATCAACGGACTTCACGTTTTTCAGCCACTGATCCAGCACTTCCGGATGTGCTTGCAACCAGGCTTTTGCCGCAGCGGCTGGTTTTTTCTGTTCGTTGAGAATGTCACCCATCAGCTCGTTTTCCATCTCCAGGCTGAAGGTGAGGTTTTGCAGCAACTGGCCGACGTTCGGACAGGTTTTCATGTAGTCTTTGCGGACATTGGTGTAAACACTGGCACCGCCGTAGTTCGGACCGAAGAAGTCGTCACCGCCGGACAGGTATTCCAGATCAAAGTTGTTGTTCATCGGGTGCGGTGCCCAGCCCAGGAAGACCACCCACTGCTCGCGGTTCACGGCGCGTTTGACCTGAGAAACCATGCCAGCTTCACTTGATTCCACCAGACGGAATTCTTCCAGACCGAAAGCATTCTGGTCGATCATGTCCTGAATCAGACGGTTGCCGTCATTCCCCGGCTCAATGCCGTAGATACGGCCACGGAATTTATCTTCGAATTTCGCCAGATCGGCAAAGCTGCGGACCCCTGCGTCGTAAACATATTTCGGCACGGCCAGGGTATATTTTGCGCCTTCAAGGTTGGCACGGATGGTTTCGACCGTGCCGTTGTCACGGTACTTCGCGATATCGCCTTCCATGGTTGGCATCCAGTTGCCGAGAAAGACGTCGATGTCGCCATTGGCCATGGAAGAGTAGGTGACCGGGACAGACAGCAGCTGTGTTTTGGTTGTGTAGCCCAGACCTTTCAGGACTTCGCTGGTCACGGCTGTGGTGGCGGTAATGTCGGTCCAGCCAACATCAGAGAAACGTACAGTGTCGCACTGTGCTGCCATCACTGGCTGAGCGCCAGCAGCCAGAAGTGTTGCGATTGCAGTGTACTTGAGGGTCTTCTTCATTGTCGTCATGACTTGTCCTTTATCCATTTCGTTTGTGGTTCAGCCTCGTGTTCTGGTGAGGCGTGCATCGTAAGAGCTGGCCGTTCCTGAAATCAGGGGTGAGCCGGCCCGGTGGTGGTGAAGTTCACCACCACGAAAGGTGTATGTTCTGATAGCTGTCGCGTTAGCTTATGTCAGCGGTTTCAGGCGCTTTACTGCGCTGTGCTTCCTGCCAGTTGTCTGCGATCCAGACGGGGACATGAGCTGCAGGCAGGGCGGGTTTGCCCAGAATTTTATCGGCGGCCTTTTCGGCCACCATGATGGTGGGTGCGTTCAGGTTGCCGTTCGGGATCGTGGGGAATACGGATGAGTCCACCACGCGCAGGTTGTTGATACCGCGGACCTGACAGTCACTGTTCAGCACGGCCATGACATCGTCGTCGCTGCCCATTTTGCAGGTGCAGGACGGGTGATAGGCACTCTCGACATTCTCGCGAACCCAGGCGTCAATGGCTTCATCACTCTGAATCGCTTCACCCGGCTGGATCTCTTGTCCGCGATAGGCAGACATGGCTGGTTGGGTCAGAATCTCACGGGTCAGGCGGATGGTATCGCGCCAGTCCTGCTTATCCTGTTCGGTGCTGATGTAGTTGAATTCAATGCCCGGTTTGGCTTTCGGATCGGCAGAAGTCACCCAGATCCGGCCGCGGCTCTCTGGCTTGTTCGGGCCGACATGGACCTGAAATCCATGACCGTCGAACGCGGCCTGACCGTCGTAACGCATTGCGGCGGGCAGGAAGTGATACTGCACATTCGGCCACTTCAGACCCGCGCGGGAGCGAATAAAGGCACAGGATTCAAAGTGGTTGGTTGCGCCCAGGCCGTCTTTGAACAGAATCCAGCGGGTGCCGATCAAGCCTTTGCTGATCAGGCCCAGTTTGCTGTTCAACGTGACCGGTGCTTTACATTCATACTGGAAATAGACTTCCAGGTGATCCTGCAGGTTTTCGCCCACGCCCGGCAGCTCATGCTGAACCGGGATACCGGCATCTTCCAGTACCGCTTTCGGACCAATGCCGGACAGTTGCAGTAATTGCGGCGAACCGACAGAACCGGCAGATAAGATGACCTCTTTGCGTGCTGTCGCTGACTGGACTTTTCCGCCACGCTCAAATTCGATTCCGGTGGCCTGTTTGCCTTCCAGCAGGACTTTCCGGCTCAGGACACCAGTCAGTACCGTTAAATTGCTGCGCTTCATGGCACGGCGCAGGTAAGCATTGGAGGTTGAAGCCCGGACACCGTTGTCGACGGTCATGTGCATCGGGCCGAAACCTTCCTGCTGATAGCCGTTGTAATCGTCCGTTGCCGGGTAACCAGCCTGCTGGCCTGCATCAATAAAAGCCTGATACAGCGGGTTCAGCGCCATATCGTTTCCGTTGCAGGTGGCAACCGGCCCCCGGTCGCCCCGGTAGGCATCTTCGCCGCCTTTCCAGTTTTCAGCCCGGCGGAAGTAAGGCAGACAGTCGCGGTAGCTCCAGCCGGTCGCACCGTGGGCTTCCCATTCATCAAAGTCGCAGGCGTGGCCGCGAACGTACACCATACCGTTGATGGACGAGCTGCCACCCAGGACTTTTCCGCGCGGACAATGCAACTGGCGTCCGTCGAGGCCGGTTTCAGGCTGGGTTTCAAACTGCCAGGCATACTTATCGCTGTTCATCGGGTACGACAGCGCCGTTGGCATCTGAATGAAAATGCTCTTGTCGCTGCCACCGGCTTCCAGCAGCAGCACCTGATGCGCGCCGCTTTCGGTCAGGCGATCGGCCAGCACACAACCTGCTGAACCGGCACCGACAATGATGTAATCAAATTCTTGCTTCATGGCGTTCCCTTTACGTCTGTTCTCTTTGGCTTGGCGTGCTTTGTCCAGATAAGTGGTTACAGGTAAGGGCATTCAAGATCACCCAGTTCGATCAGCACGCTCTTGGTCTGAGTGTAATGATTCAGGGTTTCCAGACCGTTTTCGCGACCGACGCCTGAGTGCTTGTACCCACCTACCGGCATTTCAGCAGGAGAGCCACCCCAGGTATTGATCCAGCAAATCCCGGCTTCAATCTGAGCAATCAGGCGGTGGGCGCGTGACAGATTCTGGGTAAAAATACCCGCTGCCAGTCCGTAATCGGTGTCGTTGGCACGACGAATCACTTCGTCTTCCTCATGGAAACGCAGCACTGACATCACTGGGCCAAAAATTTCTTCTCTGACTTGTGGCATGTCATCGGTGCAGTCCGCAAAAATGGTCGGCGCAACGAAGTTGCCTTTGTCCAGCCCGTTTTCTGTGACGCGGTGGCCACCAGCCAGCAAACGAGCCCCCGACTGTTTTCCGGCTTCAATAAAGCCCAGCACTTTTTCCAGATGCTCGGTAGAGATCAGAGCGCCGATTTGGGTATTGATGTCGCTCGGATCGCCGACTTTCAGCTTGGCCGTTCGCATTGTCAGACGATTGAGAAACTCGTCGTAAACGGCATCGTGGACGAAAACTCGGGTGCCGTGAGTACACACTTCGCCCTGAGTGTAAAAATTTGCCATCATGGCTGCGGAAACTGCGTTATCCAGCTGTGCATCGTCAAAGACGATCAGCGGCGATTTTCCGCCCAGTTCCATGGTGACATCTTTCAGGGTACCGGCGGCATCAGCCATGACCTTTTTGCCGGTGCCGCATTCGCCGGTAAAGGAAACTTTGGCGATTTCAGGATGACGGGACAGCATCTGACCGACACGGTAATCGCCCTGTACCACGTTAAACACGCCATCCGGCACACCAGCCTCGGTGTAGATTTCCGCCAGTTTCAGGGCGGTCAGCGGGGTTTCTTCAGACGGTTTGAAAATCATGGCATTCCCGGCTGCCAGCGCAGGGGCAGATTTCCACATTGCGATTTGAATCGGGTAGTTCCAGGCACCGATACCGGCACAAATGCCCAGCGGTTCACGACGGGTATAGAAAAACTGACCGTGGCCGAGATCCTGTTGCTGACCCGAAAGACTGGCTGCCAGACCGGCATAATAT
This sequence comes from Photobacterium sp. GJ3, assembly GCF_018199995.1. Lineage (NCBI taxonomy): Bacteria > Pseudomonadati > Pseudomonadota > Gammaproteobacteria > Vibrionales > Vibrionaceae > Photobacterium > Photobacterium sp. GJ3. The sequence goes on from NZ_CP073579.1 coordinate 97,235, forward strand.
TCAATCACATCCGCACCAGTAACAATGTCGACTTCCAGCGCTTCCTGCATTGGCTTGCCCGTGTCCTGCACTTCAAGCGCTGCTAATTCATCGTTACGTTCCCGCAGTAAAGCCACCGCTTTCATCAGGATCCGGCCACGTTCCGCACCGCTCATGGCAGACCAGATCGCGAAACCTTCTTTGGCCGAGGCAATGGCACGGGCCATGTCTGCCTCAGCTGCCTGACCCATCTGGGCGATCACTTCGCCGGTCGCTGGATTGCGGGTTTCGAACTGCTCACCTGAAGTGGCTTGCGTAGCTTGTCCGTGAATGTACAGGGATGTCATTGTCATACTGCTACTGTGCTCCTGTGTCGTGGCTGATACGGTTTCATCAGCCCCAAGATTGAAATTGTGTGTGTGGAAAGCGCGGGTCTTACAAATAGGGCGCCAGCTGCTTTTCCAGATAATCGGTAATGATGGCTTGAGCCTGCTCTGCGCTGATGCCACCCGGAGTGAGTGCGCCCCGAAGCCAGATTCCATCAATGAGTGCTGCGGTTCCCTGCGCGACAAACAGTGCTTTTTCGGCGGGCAGGACCTGCTTGAGTTCGCGCCTTAAATGCGAGAGCAGGCGCTTTTCATTCACGCGTTGCAGGCGGTGTAATTGCGGGTCGTGCATGGCTTGTGCCCAGAAAGACAACCAGGTTTTGACCACTTTGCTGTCCACCTGATAGCCGTCGAAGTTTCCGGCGACAATGGCTTTGATTCGTCCCTGAATATCGGATGGCTCTACCTGAGACAAGTGTTCCATCACGGTGTGGGATAACTGACGCAAGACGGACCGCATGGTTTCTTCCAGCAAGCCGTGTTTACCGCCAAAGTAATGGTTGATGATGCCTGGGGATACGCCGGCTTTTCTGCTGATCAGCGCCACACTTGCACCTGCCAGCCCCACCTCATCGATGGCGGCCATGGTGGCTTCCACAAGCTGTGGTTTTCGGATTTCCGGCATTCCAACTTTGGGCATGAACAGTCACCAATTCTTTTTTGATTGAACGTTTAATTAAAAACAAGATGGCATAGGAATTGATTAAAGTCAAAAAATGTTTAGGGTTGTAATGTTTGGTCGTGTAATGAGTTTGGCTTGGATTTTATTTTAAGTTGTTGTTTTTGCGGTTTTATTCATGTGGTGCATGATTTCAAAATATGAATGACAAAGGAATTCGTTTTGCAGTCAAATCTTTCGTGTTTTTAAGGGAATTCTCATGTCTGTAAAATCCTTAAAAATCACTAACTTTGTTCCTAATGTTGGAAAGATTGAATAGTTTTGACCTCATGTTGACAATTTTGGGTTGTCCATTTTTGACAATGCATGCTCTTTTTTGCTGCTCAACAATGGTGCGAAGATGAGTCATCAACGATCATGCTGGAAATCAGCCGCGGCCCTCCTTGTGTTTTTTGGGCTGTCTGGTTGCGGCGGAGGCAGTGAAGCCTCAGACAAAAATCAGTTACAGGAACGAGATTCTGCGGCCCAAGAGAATGATTCAGGGAGTGAAAGCGCATTTCCATCAACGGGAGACGGCACGGGCCCGGTCCCGGTTGAGAATTCGGTCAGCGACAATACGATTGAAGTGGATGGCCAGGTATACACCGATCTGGCATCTGCCGAAGCGGCCATTCTGGCTGGCAGCCAGGTGGTGATTGGCAATGGTGTTTACAGCCGTGGTTTGAAAATCCAGCCGGATAATGTGACTGTCATCGGGAGTGGCGAGACCCATTTTAAAGGGGCGCAACTGATGGGCAAAGCGACCTTTATCGTAAACGGACATGGCGTCAGGATTGAAAATATCGAATGCAGTCAGGTGAGTGTGCCCGATCAAAACGGTGCCTGTGTCCGGCAACAAGGTCGGGATCTGGTGTTGTCACAGGTGTATTTTCATGACAGCGAACAAGGCGTTTTGTCGGCTTCAGGTACCGGTAGTCTGACCATTGAACATAGTGTTTTTGAGCGTTTAGGAAAAGCGGGCCGTGCTCATGCGGTTTACAGTAATAATGACAGCCTGACGATTCGCTACAGCCGATTTTACAGTTCGAAAGATCAAGGGCATGAAATCAAGAGCCGCGCGAAATATACGCTGATTGAATACAGTGAAATTGCGTCGCTGAGCGGTGATGACAGCCGGTTGGTCGATGCGCCGAATGGCGGCGAGCTTGTGATTCGCGACAGCGTGCTGGAGCAGGGGCCAAATTCAGCAAACCGACAATTGATTGGTTTTGGATTGGAAGCGGCGTATGACGCCACTCAGAGCAATCGTGTCACACTCAGCAATAATGTCATCATTTTAGACCGTCCTGCCGGAAGTCAGCTGCTGGCACTCCCTGCGGCTGGTGGGTTCGAACTGAGTGTCAGCCAGAACGAGATCGTGGGCAGTGCCCCTGTGGATAAAGCGGATTATGTGTCGGAAAACACCTTCTATGACACACGCGCTGCGTATGGATTATCCGAGTTTCCGGCATTGCCAGAGACGGGGTTTTAATCCCAAAAAACTGACAAGTCCTGCTTAAAAATCTTCAAAACCCGGCGATCCTGTCGGGTATTGTTGTCTTAATAATCAGAAAACGCCCGAGACCAACCCCTGCTACTGTTTTCATTAGGCGCACAAGCGGTATTGCCCTTATTTCCTCGACGAATAATCAGAACGCAGTGGTTGGCAGGGGTGTAACCATGAAATACTCACATGTCTTTTTGATGGCATTGGCGTTGACAATGCTGGGCGGCTGTAATGATGATGACGATCCCGTGGCAGGAAGCGATACGCCATCACCTTCTACTCCCGGTGATCCCGTTGGAGATAACCCGGGAAATCCGCCTCCCGGTGGTGAAGAGCCAACACCGGACCCTGATCCGGAACCGGTTCCGGAGCCCAGAGTGGATATTGATGGCTTACCTTTACCGGATACAGAAACAAGTCCGGATTATGAAGGCTATGTTGCGGGACAGCCTGATTATTACACTTCGATTTCCAGCACTGGTTTTCAGAACATTCGTTTTCGTAGTGTGGCAACAGAAGACAATACACCACGGGACAACGAGCTGCGCAATCCGGTGGCAAAACTGGGCCGCATTCTGTTTTATGATGTGCGGCTATCGGCAAATAACACCAAGTCATGCGCTTCTTGTCATCAGCAGGAGCATGGCTTTACCGACCCGGCACAATTGAGCGTTGGCTTTGAAGGTGGGCATACGGGCCGGAACTCCATGGGGCTCAGTAATGCCCGATATTACGATCCAGGGCGTTTTTTCTGGGATGAACGGGCAGCGACGTTGGAAGAACAAGCTCTGATGCCGATTCAGGACCCGGTTGAAATGGGCATGAACCTGTTCGATCTGGAAACCAAACTGGGACTGACCAGTTTTTACGGCCAGCTGTTTACTGACGCCTTCGGCGATGAAGCAATCACCAGCCAGAGAATGGCGCTGGCAATGGCGCAATTCATGCGGTCGATGGTGAGCTATGAATCTAAGTTTGATCAGGCCGTGCAGGCTGAACTGAATAATGATCCCAACCCTGTACTCAGCGCACAGGAACAACGGGGCTTGGTTTTATTTGAAGATTTGAATTGCACTAGTTGCCACACCACCATGGCATTTGTGATGGACAGAAATCATAACAATGGTTCGGTCTCCAATAACGACCCGGATCAGGGGGTCGGCGGTAATCTGGCAGGTTTCTTCAAAACCGGCTCACTGCGGAATATTGCTGTGGGTGCACCGTTCTTTCACGATGGGAACCTGCCGGATTTGATGTCTGTGATCGAGTTTTATAATAGCGGAGTGAAGAACCACAATAATCTTAGCCCGGATCTCCGAGACCGCACCGGACGCCCGGTCCGGATGAATCTGACGCAGGCAGACAAAGAGGCGTTGGTCGCATTTCTGGAAACCCTGACCGATGAGGGCTTCCTGAGTAATCCGATCTTCAGCGACCCTTTCCCGCCCACGACGCCGGATGAATCTGAGGCTGGGGAAACAGCGCCTTAAAGAAGAACGGCGCTGCGCTGTAAAAAACAGTCCTCCGACAATCAGGGGGACTGTTCTGATGGATTAACCAATTGCCAGCGTGGCCGAGGGGTAGCGGATGTGGCTGCTTTTGGGGCTGGCGAGCAGATAGGCGAGGGTTAACGGGCCAAGCCTTCCTGCGAACATCATGAAAATGATGATGCATTCGCCTGCCGGTGACAGTGCCCCGGTCAGTCCTCTGGATAACCCGACGGTGCCCAGCGCGGATACGGCTTCAAAAACGACATCCAGAAATGGCGCGTCTTCGGTCAGCATCAGCAGAAAGATGGAGAACCAGACGGCAGCACAGGAAATCAGGGTCAGCGCCAGTGCTTTCTGAACGGTTTTCGGCTGAATCTGGCGCTGGCCAAGGTTCATCACATCCTGTCGCTTCAGAAACTGAACCGTGGCAACCAGCAGGACGATAAAAGTGACGACTTTAATGCCGCTGGCTGTGCTCAGCGAGCCGCCGCCAATGAACATCAGCAGCAGCATCAGCACTGTGGTTGCATCTTCGAGCTGATCAATCGGCAGCGTATTAAATCCGGCGGTTCTTGGTGTCACGGCCTGAAACCAGGCTGCCAGCCATTGCGCAGAATCAGAAAGAGGTGCCAGTGTTGCCGGATTGTCCCGCTCGATCAGGTAGATTGCCAGCAGTGCCAGTAAATTGATCATCACAGTTCCGCTGATCATTAACCGGCTGTACAGCGACAAACGGTGCCAGCGCCGCTGTCGCCAGAGATCCATCCAGACTGCAAAACCAAGGCCGCCGGTGATGAAAAGCCCGGTGATGGTCAGATTCACCACCCGATCCCCCACATAAGGCATCAGGCTGTCCGGATGCAGCGCAAATCCGGCGTTGTTGAATGCGGAAATGGTGTAGAAAAAACCATGGAACAGCGCCGTCGGCCAGCCCAGTTCAGGCTGCCAGTGGAACGCGAGGATCACCATGCCCATCGCTTCGACCGTGAACGCAAAAATCAGCACAGATTTTGCCGTTGCCACCAGCATCGAGGTATCCGTCTGGTTAAACGCTTCTTTGGCAATGTTTTGTTGAAGAAACCCGATTTTTCCGCCTAGTGTAATGAGGGTAACGACGGCGAATGTCATGATGCCCAATCCGCCGAGCTGAATGAGCAGTGCGATCACGATCTGGCCGAACAGGGTAAAGGCACTGCCGGTGTCCACAACAACCAGCCCGGTGACGGTGACCGCTGATGTCGCTGTAAATAAACTTTGAAGCCAGCCGATTGGTGCTGTGGTGGCGATGGGAAGTTTTAAAAGGAGTGTGCCCGCCAGAATCAGAAATAAAAAACAGCCTGAAAGAATGAAAGGCGGGGCTGCCTGAATTTTGCGGGCTGCCTTGGGTTTTCGTGCCAGTGGCGAAACAGCAGGATGCCATTGAATCATAATGTTAATCCTTGAACAGAAGCCTGCAGAACAGGCTTGACATGAAACTGCGTTTAAAGAAGCACCTTCATTTGAATCGACAGATTCAGATTACAGATAATGTGGGTAGAGTCTGGGTGCCAATGCAGCTAATGCTTGCCGGTGACCGCTGAGTAAAAGAATATCTTTTTCCACTAAGGTCATATTGTCGTGAAAGGCGGTGATATTTTCTTTTCCGCGCTTAATGAGGAGCGGATTTATTTTTTGATCGAATCCGTGCATTAATTCACCCAGTGTAAAGACCTGGTGTTTCTGATGAATATGGACTTCAACGATATATTGATCGTGGCCTAAAGACAGATAATTATTCATCATCGGATAATGCAAAGCCTGTGCAACCCGAATCCCCATTTCTTCTTCAGGATGAATAATTCGGGAAACGCCCAGTTTGGACACAATGGCATGATGTGCAGCTGTGTTGGCTTTCACCCAGAGCTCCTTCACGCCCAGCTTTTTGAGGCAGAGTGTGCAGAGCAGGCTGGCTTCCATATCCTGACCAATCGCGACGAGAACAGCGTCGCTATTACCTAAATTCAGCTCTCTTAACGCATTTTCATCTGTGGCGTCACAAATGACGGTTTGCGTGAGGTCTGAAACATATTTTTCAGCAATTTTCTCATTGCGATCAATACCGATGACGGTATGACCTAAATGAATCAATTCTAAACTTGCGGCCACGCCGAAGCGACCGAGACCGATCACGGTAAAATGTGCCATAGTTTTTCTCTTGAACAGATTGTAGGTGTGGATTAAAAAAATGATTTATTCTGGTGGTAATAAAAACCGATAACCAATTCCGGGTTCTGTTTGGATATATTTAGGATTGTCTGCATTGTCATTGAGTTTCTTTCGTAAATGACTGACAAAGTTTCTTAAATAATGCGTGTCTTCTGCATGGGTTTTTCCCCAGATTTCGATCAGCAATGTTTTTTGAGTCACTAAATGCCCCGGCTGCTGTGCGAGTAAAGCGAGCAGCTTAAACTCTTTTTTGGACAGCGCGACAGGTTGATCATGCAGCAAGACCTGATGACTTTGGGTATCAATACACAGGTCCTGAAATCTGTACTGTCTGGCGATAGCTGCAGGCTGTAAAGCGCTGAAATCTCGTAATAGCACTTTGATTCGAACCATCAGGGCCCGAATACTGAACGGCTTGCTCAGATAATCATTGGCTCCAGCTTCCAATAGTTTGATCATCTCGTCTTCTTCGTCACGGGCCGTCAGGACCAGAACCGGGAGATTGCTGAACATTCTCAGTTTTTTCAGCAGGGTATATCCATCCTGATCCGGGAGCCCCAGATCCAGAATGATGAGAGCTGGCTGGAATGTCTTCATGGCGTTGAGCCCGTCTGCCGCGTTTCCTGCGCCTGCATAATTAAACCCTTCAGCATTCAGGGAAATTCGGATAAAGCGCTGAATCTCGGGTTCGTCATCAATCACTAAAATGCGTGCACTCATGATGGGGTTCCTCGCAAAACGGGAAGAGAAATACACACGGTGCAGCCCGTGTCGGTGGGCTGCATCTGAATGTCGCCCTGATGCGCCTGAATAATGCCCTGACTGACTGTCAGCCCTAACCCGGTGCCGCCGTCGCCCTGATCGCCTTTGCGGGAGGAAAAGAACAGTTCAAAGGCCCGATCGCGATCCTGATCGGAAATTACTGGACCCTGATTGTGAATTTCAATGCGTAAAGCTTGCTGGTTATGACCTACCGTGACGGTAATCGGCGTGTCCGGCAAAGCATATTTCAGGGCATTGTCGAGAATATTATGAATGGCTTGCTCCATCAGCGCATGCTGAATACTGACCTCAGGCAGCGGTGTTGCCGCCCGGAGCTGAATTCGCTCTGGATTTACGCGATCAATCAGGGAGCCCAGCACAGGCAGGATCGATTGCAATTGGGTGTTGAGCTGAAGCTTGCCTTGCTGCAGTTTGGTGGCCTGCAGCAGGTTTTCAATATAACGGTGTAACCGGTGACTTTCTGTCATGGCCGATTGCAGTAACTCATCCTGGTCTTCAGCAGGAAGACGGGACTGATATTCCTGCAGGGTGCTCAGATTGCCGATGATGCCAGCCAGCGGTGTGCGCAGATCATGCGATACAGACAACAAAATCCGGCTGCGCATTTCCGCCTGTGCCAAGGCTTGCTTTTGATGGCGATACTGAATGGCCAGATGGCTGGTCAATACGGCGATCATCAGGAAAACCATCAGGTTGAAGATGTCGGCAGCGTTAAACATTTGCAGGGAAAATCTGGGCGCCGTAAAAAAGTAGTTAAAGCACAAAGCGCCAATGAGTCCTGCCAGCAGGGATGCGAACCGGGTTGAACTCAGGGCGACAATGACGACACCGAGTTGCAGGATCAGTAAGATACCGGCTTGTGTGATGTTAAGGGCGCTCAGGCCATAGGCGGCGCTGACGGCAACTGCCATGACAGCAACAGGCAACAGCGCTTGTCTGACTGGAAAGGAATAATCTTGGTTTCGATAAAGACGCATAAGAATACAGGTTAATATCAATCATCTGGTGTCACTTTACCGAAAAATCGGGCAGGAAGGGCGTAAAAAAAGCGTCATTTTTTGGGTAAGCCGTTTTGACGGTGTGTAGGCGCTGATTTAAGACCTGAATTCAACAAATTCCTGCCAGTCAGGAGGTAAGTCCAGGTTGGCTTTTTCATCTGATGTCAGTGATGTCCAGTAAGGCATCCACAGCCAACTGAACCAATAATCAAGGTCGCCCTGTAAACTGCCGTACTCGTCCGGGTTGAGATCAGGAAATGAAATCATCGGTTTTGGCGGTGTGAAACCAGTAGCCAGAACGGTATCGATGAAAGCATGATCGTCGGCGATCAGATGAACAAAGCACCCCCCGAATTCATCCCGTAAACACATCCTGAAAATTGTATGCTCGGGGCCTTTCTGGACTTCTCCGGTGATGCAGACAGAGATCTGAGGATAATGCGTCTGTAGGATTGCTTTGAAATGGGGAAACTGCGCCCAGTCCATCAGAAATAGCAGATTGTAAGCCTGCCTGTTGAACGACTCAGATAATGTCACTTTCGGATAGCTGCAAGCAAAATCCAGCGTCAGCGGCGAGCATGATGTCTCGGTCCTGTAATGTGCAGGTTTGAATAACTTGTTGAAGAGGCGCATGAACATGACATTAAGTTTCCATCACACAGATTCCATGGTTTCGATACGAATTTGGACTCGTCATGCATCATGGCAGAAGTGAAAAGGTGATGTTGCGGACAATTTATCATTCAGAAATAAAACAGCCAGCCCGGAGGCTGGCTGTGATGTTTGGTCCTGGCTGATTATTTTGCCATGACTTCTTCGTGCGGAGTCTCTTCCAGATCGCAGCCGATGAAGCCACCGGTCTGGTGCGCCCACAGGTGGGCGTAAATGCCATTCTGGCCAAGCAGTTCCTGATGACTGCCTTGTTCGACGATCTGGCCATTGTCGATCACGATCAAGCGGTCCATCGCGGCAATCGTGGACAGGCGGTGCGCAATCGCGATGACTGTTTTGCCTTCCATCAGCTGATACAGGCTTTCCTGAATCGCGGCTTCAACTTCAGAATCCAGTGCTGAAGTGGCTTCGTCCATGACCAGAATCGGCGCGTCTTTCAGCAGTACACGGGAAATTGCGATGCGCTGACGCTGACCCCCGGAAAGTTTCACCCCGCGTTCACCAACCTGAGCATCGTAACCTGCGTTGCCATGTGGGTCGGTCAGCGTTGCGATAAACTCATGTGCATGGGCCTGACGCGTTGCTGCCAGCAGTTCTTCCTCTGAAGCATCCGGTTTTCCGTACAGGATGTTTTCACGGATCGAACGGTGCAACAGCGAAGTGTCCTGCGTGATCATACCGATATTGCTGCGCAGAGAGTCCTGCGTGACATCGGCAATGTTCTGGCCGTCAATGCGAATGGCGCCAGACTCGAGATCATGGAAACGCAGCAGCAGGTTCACCAGCGTGGATTTACCCGCACCGGAACGACCCACCACACCGACTTTTTCACCCGGTTTGATGTGCAGATTGAGTTGCTCGATGACGCCTTTGTCTTTTTCGCCATAGTGGAAGCTGATGTTGTCAAACTCAATGCCACCCTGAAGTACATTCAGAGGTTCCGCGTTGGTTTTGTCTTCAATCGAGATTGGCTTCGACAGGGTCTTCATCCCGTCAACAACCGTCCCCAGGTTCTCAAACAACGCGCCAATTTCCCACATGATCCATTTCGACATGCCCTGAACGCGCAACGCGATACTGATTGCAACGGCAATGACACCGACCGTGACAGCGCTGTTCATCCACAAACCAATCGAGACCGTTGCGATCACAAACAGCAGCAGGTAGTTGATTGCATCAACGCTCAGAATAAATTTCGTGGCCAGCCGCATCTGGCGGTACACCGTATCCAGAAAGCCTTGCATGCTCTCTTCAGCGTACTCAGTTTCACGGTTGGTGTGTGCAAAGAGCTTCACCGTGGTGATGTTGGTGTAGCTGTCGACAATCCGGCCCGTCATCATAGAGCGTGCATCTGCCTGCTCGGTCGCGATGGCTTTCATTTTCGGAACGAAATAGAACTGGATGCCGATATAGGCCATCAGCCAGACCAAAATAGGCAGCATCAGAATAAAGTCGGCACTCCCCATCATGACAATCATGGCGGTGAAATAAACACTGATATAAACCAATACATCGACCAGTTTCATCACGGTTTCACGAACAGCCAGTGACGTCTGCATGACTTTGGTGGCTAAACGACCAGCAAAGTCATCCTGATAGAAAGACACGCTCTGGCGCAGCAGGTAGCGGTGCGCCAGCCAGCGAATCGACATAGGATAATTCCCAAGCAGAGTCTGGTGCATAATCATTGAATGCGTGAATGCCAGAAAAGGGATGACAACCACAATCAGCAGACCCATCATCCAGAGCTTGCCACTTTCTTCGGCAAGAAAGGTGTCTGGGGAATGCTGGGCCAGTAAATCAACTAACTGACCCATAAAGCCTAAAAGTGTGACTTCCACGATCGCTATACAGGCGCTCAGAACAGACATCGCCAGCAATGGCCAACCGAAACCGCGTGTATAAAAGCGGCAAAACGCCAATAGGCTGCCTGGCGGCTGCTGTGGCGTCTCTTGCGGGAATGGCGCCGTGAGTTTCTCAAAAAATTTGAACATAAATTATTGATTCCATGTATACAGGTGGAGCAGGTGTAACTGATAGGAATAACCGTATGAAGGCAAAAGATTATCCGTCAGGCTCTCATGGTTTGTTCTTCGTGAGAGATATTTTTGTGACAGAATGAACCGAAATATTTTATCAGAATTTGATAATAATGATGCACCCATTTGATGAATGCAAAATGAATGGCATAACAAATGACACAGCAAGCAATGCAATTACAGATAGTATCTCTGCGATCCGGGATGGAGTCTCATCCTGAAAGTTGTCTGGATGTGAGTTTACAGGCCGGTGAACATCTGGTGCTGTCCGGGCGCTCTGGCGCCGGGAAATCAAGTGCCCTGAAAGTTCTGGCTGGATTAATACCACCGGAATCCGGACATTTTTCGTGGCAGGGGAGCCGGATAGAACCGGCGAACCTGATCTGGTGGCGGCAACAGTGCTGTTATTTACCTCAGGCGCCTGTCATGGGCGCTGAATCCTTAGGGGAAGCGCTGCGATTGCCCTGGCGGCTCCGGGCTGCGAATGGCAGTGTGCCGAAAGAGGAGACCTGCCTGGAAATGCTTGCTGTGCTGGATCTGCCGCATGATCTGAACAAACAGGTCTCCGAACTTTCCGGTGGAGAACAACAGCGGGTCGCGATTGCACGGGCTTTGCTGATGTCCCGCCCAATCTGGCTGATGGATGAACCGACCTCGGCACTGGATCACAGGAGTCGTGAAAAGGTGATGGCAGCGTTGCATCGTCAGCAGATGACCTGTGTTTCGGTGTCGCATGATGCGGCCTGGATTGAGAGGGCTGACCAACACAGAGAAATGGGGAAGCACCATGAATAGCGCTGTGGCGATCACTCATCTGGCGCTTGCCGGGTTTTATTTGTTGCTGCTGGTGCCGCTCGGCTTGTTCTCCCGGTGGCAACTGGGGCTGACGCAATCTGCTGTTGTGTCTGTGCTCCGGATGACCCTGCAACTGGCTGTGGTGGGTGTTTATCTGCAGGTGTTGTTCAGTTTTGAGCATCTCGGTTTCAACCTTCTCTGGCTGAGTCTCATGGTGCTGGTGGCCAGTTTGAGTATCTGTAAACGGGCAGGGTTGCCTTTGGGCAGCGCGACTCTGGCCGTGAGCACCGGGCTGGTGGCCAGCCTGATTGTGGTGTTGCCAGCCATGCTGATGGGGCTGATTCAGGCTGACCCCTGGTGGCAGGCGCAATATCTGATCCCTGTCGCCGGGATGATTCTGGGGAACGCTCTGACCGCCAATGTGCTGGCGCTTGAGCGTTGGTACACCAGCCTGAAAGAAAAAAATAATGAATATCAATTTTATCTGGCGCTGGGTGCACCCTATCCGGTGCAGCCTTTTCAGCGGGAAGCGGTGCGTGCGGCTCTGACGCCCCAACTGGCCAGTATGAGTACGCTGGGCATTGTCGCATTGCCCGGGATGATGACTGGTCAGATTCTGGGTGGCACGGAACCGATGCTGGCTGTGAAATATCAGCTGGCGATTATGATTGCCATCCTGGTGGCCGTGACAATCAGTGCAGTGACCACCCTTGGGATGATGCGACGCTTTGCATTTGATCGGTACGGACGACTCAAACTCTGACTTGCGCGAGTTGCTCTTCCAACCAACGGATAAAGCAGTCAATTGCGGCTGAATGCCGGTGACAGATCAGATAGTACCCGGCATTGGCCGGTAAAGGAGCAAAAGGCGAGATCAGTTTGCCTTTGTGAACATCTTCACCAATCAGCGCCTGACGGGCCATCGCCACGCCCAGTCCGGCTTCGGCTGCAGCCATGGCCATGTCGGTCCGGTTAAAAAAATGTCCGCGGCGGCTGTCGGCATCAATCCCCATGACATCAAACCAATAGCGCCATTCCGTATCGCGTTCTGCACTGCGCCAGGGCATGGCATCATGCAGCAGCGTGGCTTGTTGCCAGCTTTTGGGATCCTGCCAGTCGAACCGAGCCTGATAATCCGGGCTCATGACCGGCAGTAAGGATTCCGCCATGAGTAAACGGGTCTGACGATTGAGCTGGATATCGTCAGAGCGGCGGTAATCGATCACCAGATCACAATCCGTATCCTCGCTGTCGACCAGCGCGCCATCCGCAAAGGTTTGTACATTGATGTCCGGATATTGGGTATAAAAATGGTGCAGTCTGGGCACCAGCCATTTAAAGGCAAAGGAAGGTGTCAGCTTCAGCCGGATTTCACCTTCAGCTTGCCGTCCCGGTTGCAGCGCACGGATGACTTCAGCAATCTCTGACAGGCTGCGCCCGACGACCTGGTGCAGGCGACGACCTGATTCTGTCAGCGTGATACCGCGGGCATGACGCTGAAACAGTTCGAATCCGAGCTGCTGCTCCAGTAAGCGGATTTGCTGGCTGACAGCTCCCGTCGTGACATGCAGGGTACTTGCAGCCTGGGTAAAACTCTGTGTTTTGGCGGCGACATCAAAAGTAGCCAGTGCAGCCAGAATATTTCCTTTCAAAGCAGACATTTCTTCTCTCAGTCCATCGCGCTGGCAGTGCCTGTCAGCTAGGCTTGTTGCAAAGACCGTCTCTCTTAGCACGGATCGCAGACACCACAGCGCTGGTCTGGTGTTTCCTTGCTTAATGAGTTCAGATCGAGCTTATAGCACAGCTATAGGCTGCCAGTAATATTTATCGATTGTTAACCCGATGTAAATGCCTCAATCTGCAATTTCGTATCTGTACCTGTTCAATTCAGACAAAGAGAGTGTGTGAGATGGAAGTGATTGTTTTGGGAAGCGGTGTGGTCGGACTGACTTCGGCCTGGTATCTGGCACAACAAGGACATCAGGTAACAGTGATTGATCGTCAGTCCCGCAGTGCGGAAGAAACCAGCTTCGCCAATGCCGGTCAGATTTCCTATGGCTACTCTTCGCCCTGGGCTGCACCGGGGATTCCGGTCAAAGCGATGAAATGGCTGGTCCAGAAGCATGCGCCGCTGAAAATCAAACCTTCTCTGTCACCTGATTTGTACAGCTGGATGGGCAAAATGCTGGCCAACTGTAACGATGAAAGCTATCAGCGGAATAAGTCCCGGATGCTGCGGGTTGCCAACTACAGCCGGGCATCTCTCATTGAATTGCGTCAGCAACATAACCTGCACTATGAAGGTCGTCAGCAAGGCACATTGCAGTTGCTGCGAACACAGGCCCAGCTGGATGCCGTCGGGAAAGATATACAGGTTCTGAAAGAAAGCGGAATTCAGTATGAATTACTGGACGTCAATGGCTGTATTCAGGCTGAACCAGCCCTGGTGAAAGTGCGGGAAAAAATCGCAGGTGGCCTGCGTTTACCGAATGATGAAACCGGAGATTGTTATAAGTTCTGTCAGCAATTGGCGGCACTGGCGGAGCAGGCGGGTGTCACATTCGAGTTCAATACCCAAGTGAAGTCCTTACGTCAGGACAATCAGCGGATTGTCGCCGTTGAAACAGACCGGGGTGAATTCAAAGCCGATGCCTACGTGGTTGCCATGGGCAGTTACTCGACAGCGATGCTGGCGACTTTGGGGATGCAGTTACCTGTGTATCCGGTGAAGGGCTATTCGCTGACAATGCCGCTGAAAAACAGTGACGGTGCGCCGGTATCGACCGTGATTGATGAAACGTATAAGGTCGCGATGACGCGTTTCGACAATCGTATCCGGGTTGCGGGCACGGCTGAACTGGCGGGTTTTAACCTGCATCTGTCGGAGCAGCGGAAAGAAACCATTGCCATGGTGGTCGGTGATCTGTTTCCGGAAGGGGGGACCTCAATCAGGCGGAATACTGGACCGGCCTGCGTCCGATGACACCAGACGGCACACCGGTGATTGGTCAAACACCGTTTGAGAATCTGTATACCAATACAGGTCACGGGACACTGGGTTGGACCATGGCCTGCGGTTCTGGCCGACTGCTGGCGGATATCGTCAGTGGCCGCGACACCGACATCGATACCGATGGTCTCTCGATCCAGCGTTATCTGCACTCTGCCTAACCGATTGAATCTGGCCTGATTGCCAAAGTGCAACCGGGCCAGCTTAGACGACTTCTCATTCTCTCCTGCAGAACCTCTGCCAATTCCCAGAAAGAATACTTTCTTATCAATCTCCTGAATGATGACCAAAACCATGGATATGAGACAGGTTGTAGTATATCTTTGGCCGCGTTTTATTGCATGAAACGGGCAACTTGAAGCGTGAAGGATTAACAATTCAAGGAGAAACGCCGCACTCAGTGATGAGTGGTGCCATACAGGGTGCACGGAACGCCATGATGCGACACTCATCATCAATCAAGTAATCAAGTGCCGGATAGAAGAATCATTAATGAGGAAGTACAGATTCATGAACCATCGTTATCTGAAGCCTGCCACTATGGCAATTCTGCTGACCCTGACGGGGTGTTCGTCAATCAGTGAGGAAGATTGCAGGCTGGGAGATTGGTATCAGATCGGTCTGGCTGACGGTCAGAACGGGAAAAAAAGCTATGCCGCTATTTACAGCGAAGAGTGCGCGGAATATGGCGTCAAAGTGGATCTGAAAACTTATCAGGACGGTCGTCGTACCGGGCTGGAATCCTACTGTACCTATGAAAATGGCACCATGGTTGGTGAGGCCATGAAGGCGTATGAGAATGTTTGCCCGGCAGACTTGTCTCAGGAATTTTTGACCGGATACCGGCCTTATTACAACCTTGCGAAAGCCAAGTCTCATGCCAGTGGTATTGAAGGCACGATCCACAGCTATAAAGAAAAGCTGAAAGATGACAAGCTCTCGAGCGATGACCGGAAAATGTTCAGCGCAGAACTGAAATCGGCTAAATCGAACTTTGAGCGGGCCGAGTTTGAAGTGAACCGCTATGAGTATGAACTGGCGGTCCATAAAATTGACCGTGAAATCGGCCAGATCAACCAGCAACTGGCGTCAGAGCATGTCAGCAGCGCACAGCGTTCCATGCTGAATGAGCGGCTGGTCAAACTGAATAACAACCGGAAATTCTACGAAACCTTATCGACAACTGAAAATACTTTCCAGAATATCAAAAACATTGTGGACTTGTTCTGAGCACAGTCTTTCCGGTGGTTCCTTGCATGAAGCAGGGAGCCACTGGATGAAACCTGACGCCCCCGAATACATCCCAACCAGGAAGCAAGACATCTCATGGAAATCAGAGCCGCTACATTGTCGGATGTCGTCGCATTACAGACATTATTTCACGCCTACCGCCAGCTCTCTGCGGGCAGCAGCCCCCATGAAACGGAAGCTGATGCTGGCCGTTGGATTGAAACCCGGCTGAAACGAGACGAAGCTGTTTTCTTGATTGCTGCCGAAGGTCATCAACTGCTTGGTTTTGCAACCTTATATCCGGGATTCAGTTCTATTTCCCTCCAGCAGTTTTGGACGCTCAATGATCTGTATGTGGTGGACCAAGCGCGCGGACAGGGTGTTGGCACGGCATTACTGGCCACTGTGGAAGCGCATGCCACCGCCACACAAGCAAAAGGTATTGCACTGGAAACGTCTGTGGAGAACCTCTCGGCGCAACGTTTATACGAATCCCTTGGCTATCAGAAAAACACACATTATCAGCCGTATTTTAAGAAGATTGGCGTGAGCCGAGGATGATTTGACGCGTACGAGGAGAGCGGATGAAACTTGGGGTGATTCAAATGCCGATGGCCTGGACCACGGCGGAAAACTGTCAGGCCATTTGTGGGTACATTCATCAATATTCAACTCTGGATGCGCTGATCTTTCCTGAGCTTAGTCTCAGCGGATTTCACCGTGACATCCGGTCACAATGCGCTTCCTCTTTGATCAAACCTGCACTCCAGGAGGTTGCTGATGCTTGCCGCTCCGCAGGCGTCATGGCGTTTATTGGCGCACCAATCTTCGAGCATTCATCAGGCTACAACAGTTATCTGGCGATTTCGGCTCAAGGAGAAGTGCTCATTCAATGGGATAAAGTTGGGCTCACGCCGAGTGAAGCCAGCTTTTTCTCGGCAGGAACTGATCGCTCCCCCCTTGCTTATCAGGATCAATACATCGGGGCTTTTCTTTGTCGGGAAGCCGAAGATGTCAGTTGGTTTGTTCAGCAATCTCAAGGGGTTAACTTCCATTTCGTTTTATGGCCTGCGTATATTGGCTCTCAGGATAATGACGTAAACCACCGCTATTTTCAGGGGGCTGTTTCTATCGCGCAGCAACTCAAAACCTGGGTGATTCAATGTAACTGGCCGGAGTCACTGAATGATCCATCCATTACAGGGCTGGGTGGCAGTAAAGTCATCGCACCCGATGGTCGCCTTATTCTTCAAATGCCTGTCGATGAGGCCGCAGTCGCGATATTGGATTGCAAGACGGAACGGGTACAGATCATCAGCACTCAATGAAATACATCAAGTGGGATGATCAACGTTTCCTGTAACGACAGGTCGGAGAATTTTCTCGCTCCAATGCGAAGGTTGAGGAACTCTACGCGCAAGGGCTGCGATGGGAGAGTGATGACGTGCAGCAGGTGATTCGGCAGTATCTTTCCGCGAAATGATGGACATGAACCACGGTTCGAAAGAAGGCCAGAGTGATGCTCTGGCCTGATGAATCTTTTCTGAACATGAGCACGTTATTGAACGGTGATGACGTCCATGATCAGCTTGCCGTCTTCACGGATAGGACCATCTTCTTTGGCGCCCAGTGTGTACTCAAAAACACCGGTCTTCATTCCGCCCCTTCGCCATGGAGCATGAGCATCAGCATGTCCCCGGAATTCACAGGTTCCATTAAAATCGCGGTAACGTCCTGGTTCGCGCCTTTCTTGACCGGGGAATATCCAACGACCGGACCGGGTTTCATGTTTTTGTCGGTTCGGTGTACCACTAACCAGCCATTCGCATCGGATTCGATCATCTCGGCGGAGACGGTTCCCCCCGAAACATCCTGGTCGCTACCTTTGACACTGTTTGCTGCATGAGCAAAGCTTGCAGCGCCGAAAGCTGTGATGATTAAACTTGCCGCGAGTGATGTTTTTAATAAATTCATTGATTCTTCCTATGGGTTAAAATTCATCAAAATGGCAGCTAGCTGATGTTCTGTTCACAGCGTGAGTATGGTTCAACATTTGGTGTTGATCACAAATATCCTTCCGAAACAAGGAAAAACAAGTGTAACAAGGTGTGAGTGCTTTGTTTGATCGCGTGGCATTCTGAACAATCTGAAGATGAGAACAGTTGGAAGTCTATTGATGAGAAGACGGCGTCCCACATTACCGCTGGCGGAATTACATGCCGAATGAATGGGTTTACCCGTTCGAAAGTAGTCGTTAAGATAGCGCCGCACAGATTTTGAAAAGCAGACTTCATGAAACTGATCCCTTGGCTTAAACAACCCCGAATTCACTGACGCCTCCGGCCGTCAATCAACAAGGTCCCGCAGTGGAAATTTCCCCTGTGGGTGAAATTATTGAATGTGAAAACAGGTTGAAAATGAGCGAAAAACATTGGTCGAAAGTTCAGTTGTTACATGAGGTTGTAACGAATCCGAACATTCTTGTGAAAGGAACCCGCAGTTACTACAGCGATTGCTGGGATGACGGGTTTGAAGCATCTGTGGTGCGTTATCTTCATGGCGATGAAATCAGCCGTCAGTGGGAACCGAAATGGCCGATCGATCAGCTGCGAATCGGCGATTGCGTCTGTATCGCTGCTGAGGTTGTCATTCTAATGGGGGGAAACCATACCCATCGGGGGGATTGGTTTTGTCTGTATCCTTTCATGGACTTCATCGAAGAAGCTTATGTCGGCAAAGGGGACACCGTGATTCAGGATGGCGTCTGGCTGGGAATGCGTTCGATGATCATGCCCGGTGTCACGATTGGTGAAGGTGCCATTGTTGCAGCCAATAGTGTCGTGACCAAAGACGTCGCGCCTTACAGCGTGGTTGCCGGTTCTCCGGCGAAGCGGGTGAAATATCGGTTTGAACCCGCAGTGATTGATGCGCTGCTGGCATTGAAGATATACGACTGGCCTGCGAAAAAATTCGACGCACTGAAAAGGTATCTGTGTGCCGATGATATTGAAGCACTCAAGCAGGCATCGGATGCCTACGATCAGTCAAAAACCATCGACTGACACCAAACCGACAGGGATGTGAAAAAAGCCGCTGGTTTAACAGCGGCCTTTTTTTGCTTGTCCGGGAGGGCAGAAGCCGCCGCCATGTGAGTGATCGTCACGATAATCACCATTGGTGGTGGCTTTGATGTTCACACCATCCACTTCACCTTCCACATGGGTCAATTGGCAACCCGTCAGAGACAGGCTGACTACCAGCAGGCTGAATAATGTCAGTTTCTTCATGGTTTTCTTCAGAGTGCGTGTCAAAAGTTGCCACTCTACCCGATCCGCTTCGCCGGATTGTGAAATAGCTGTCAAATATTGCTCGTGCGATAAGGAAAGCCTGTCAGGATAACCTGACGTTTCTGCGAGCAATTAGTTTTCATTTCAGCGCATCATTCTGAAAATGCCCTGTAAACTGAATAGTAACCTTCTTCATTTACTGCCTCGGGAGGCAACTATGAAACGGGTTTTTTATATCAGTGATGACTTGGATGAGCTTGAGTTGGTGGAACATGAGCTTGAGCTGAGTGGCTTTACCCCGCCGCAGATTCATGTGCTGAGTGATAAAGATGCTGAGGTATCGACACATAAAGATCTGCATCCGGTTCAGTCGGTGATGCGCAATGATGTGGTTCACTCAACGGAAATCGGTGCGGTGATCGGCGTGATTGTTGCTGCTGGGATTCTGATTGCTGCCTATGCATCGGGCGTCACGGATGCTGTCGGCTGGGCCCCATTTATACTGCTGGCGATTGCGATCCTCGGATTTATTACCTGGGAAGGTGGGTTGTTTGGATTTCAGGAACTGCATTATCAGTTCCGTCGGTTTAAAAATGTACTCAAATCCGGCAAGCATGTTCTGATGGTCGATGTGGAACCGAATCAGGAAATGAAGCTTGCCAGTATTATTTTGGCACATGACAAGCTGAAACCCGCCGGCACGGGGAAATCGCCGCCACACTGGCTGGTTGCGATGCATCATCGCTGGCAGCGGATGATGAAAACTTTGCCATAAGGTTGCTTTTCGCTTTACCGGCAAGTGCGTGTGGTAACGACGGCAGCCTTCAGATGAGCGCGATACCTGGCTCCCCCCGAAATTGGGTATCCGCATCGTTCCCTACTCTTTTCAAGCGTGGGGAGAGACGCGCTTTGAGCGCCATAATTTCAGGCCATGCCCACGCAACTGAACATCCGCAAGGCCCGGCGTCAGAACAAGACGCTGAACAATTAACCCCCCGGCAGGCTGAAGAACCATGTCCGCAGTGCTGAGATATAGCTGGCTTCACTGGCCATCAGTCCGACCAATACAAGCAGCACCAAGGGCGGTATAAATATGGTGTACACCAGCGCCAGCCGTTCCCAGCGCATGTGCATGAAAATGGCCGCGATCAATCCAGCCTTCACGGCCATAAACAACAGAATCAGACTCCAGCGCAACATACCTTGCAGATGGAAATAATCCACCAGATAGGACAGCGTACTGAGAACAAAGAGTAATCCCCAGACGTTGAGATACAGACGGATGGGGTGCTGCTGTGCAGATTGATTCGTGAGATCTGTGTCAGACATCAGAACCTCCTTCAATGGCCGATTGTTCCATTACCACAGATAGAAAAATGCGAAAATAAACACCCAGACTAGATCGACGAAGTGCCAATATAACCCGGCGATTTCGACGATTTCATACCGGCCGCCCTGTACACCGGCAGCATGCGGGTCGGTTTGTTGCCGGTCGTATTTCCCAAGTGCGACCCGAATGGCGACGACGGTCAGGTAAATCACGCCCACGCTGACATGCAGGCCATGAAACCCCGTGATCATAAAAAATGCGGCCCCGAATTGAGAGGCGCCAGCCTCATTTCCCCAGGGGCGGACCCCTTCTTCGATCAGTTTGCTCCATTCAAACGCCTGCATGCCCACAAAAGTCAGCCCCAGCAATGCGGTGGTCAGCATCAGCAAAGCCGCAGCGTAACGTTTTCCCTGATAGCCGCAATTCACCGCCATGGCCATAGTGCCACTACTGGTAATCAGCACGAATGTCATGATCGCGATCAGGATCAGCGGAATCGAATGCCCGGCGATGGTCAGGGCAAAAACTTCACTGGCCAGCGGCCAGGGGTCTGTCGTGGTCATGCGTACAGACATGTAGCCGACCAGAAAACAGCCGAAGACAAAGGTATCGCTGAGCAGGAAAATCCACATCATGGTTTTGTTGGCTGAAACCCGGAAAACCGCTTTGTCTGCGGCATAGTCCGAGACCACACTTGTCCAGCCGTTGATCCTTCCCAGCGTGGGGGATTGAGGTTGTTGGGTTTTCATCATTCAAACCTCTCTGGTTTCGGGCGTCCGCGTTCAGGTCAGGCGGAGCAATCCCAGCAAAAACAACCAGATAAATAAAAGAAAGTGCCAATACCGTGCACAAAGCTGTAACCAGATGTGCAGGTGATCTCTGCGTCCCTGCCAGACCTGATAAATGACCAGGCCTAACGCGATTAAACCGCCGATTACATGGATGGCATGTAAGCCGGTCAGCAGATAGAAAAAGCTGTTGGCCGGGTTGGCAAGCAAGCCCTGGTTGATTTCAACCAGAGCCAGCCAGGCCCATAACTGTGCAGTGATAAAGCCCAGGGTGAAACCAAGCGTGAGGAAGAGTTCACGCCTGCAGGCAACCAGTGAGGGCAGGAGCCGTGCTTTACGGGCTGCAAAATGAAGACTGACACAACTGAGTACCAGTAATGTTGTGCTGATCAGTAATTGCCAGGGTTCCTGCAAGGGTTGCCAGTCGCTCAGGCCCTGACGAATGGCATAGGCGACGGTAAACAGAAAAAATAGCGCACCAATCACGCCCATCAATATCCATAAACCTGTGGCGGCGATGGCCGTGGGCTCGGCTGGCTGGAATCGTGCGTTGGGGTGCGGACTCAGGTGGCCCGAGGCCAGCGTTGTGAGTGTTTTCCGGCTCATGGCTCAGACCCTTTGGATTGCAAGTCGGCTGGTGGCGTCTCAGGCGCTGCCTCCGGCTGTGAATCTGGTGGTTGATTTTGCGGCAGAAAATCTTCTGCTGCACCGGGCACGCTGAAGTCATAGGCCCAGCGGTAGACCACTGGCAGTGTCTCTCCCCAGTTACCGTGTTCAGGGGGCGTTTCCGGGGTCTGCCATTCCAGAGATGTGGCGCGCCATGGATTTCCGCCGACGGCTTGCTCATGGCGCCAACTCCAATACAGGTTGTAGATAAACAAAAGCTGTGCCGAGCCAACGATCAGCGCAGCGACCGTGATAAAGGCGTTCAGATGCTGGGCAGATTCGGGAATGAAACTGTAGTCTTCAAAGGCAAAATAGCGTCTTGGCATCCCCAGTACGCCCAGATAGTGCATCGGGAAATAAATGGCATAGGTCCCGATGAAAGTGACCCAGAAATGGATGTGTCCCATGGTGTGATTCAGCATTCGGCCGGTGACTTTGGGATACCAGTGATAGAGGCCACCAAAAATGGCCAGAATCGGCGAGACCCCCATCACCATGTGGAAATGAGCGACCACGAAATAGGTGTCTGACAACGGAATATCAACGATCACGTTGCCCAGAAATAAGCCGGTCAGCCCGCCAATGACAAAGGTACTGATGAAAGCGAGGGCAAACAGCATGGGCAGCGTCAGGTGAATATCGCCCTGCCAGAGGGTAAACAGCCAGTTATAGACCTTGATGGCGGTCGGCACGGCAATAACCAGTGTCGTAATGGCAAAAAAGAACCCGAAATAGGGGTTCATGCCGCTGACGTACATATGATGCGCCCAGACCACAAAACTCAGCGCCCCGATAGCCAGAATTGCCCAGACCATCATTTTGTAGCCGAAGATATTTTTGCGGGCGTGAATGCTGATGAGATCAGAGACAATCCCGAAAGCAGGCAATGCCACAATGTACACTTCCGGATGCCCGAAGAACCAGAACAGGTGCTGGAACAGAATCGGGCTGCCGCCACTGTGCTCTGTCAGTTGGCCCATAGATATCACCGCCGGCATGAAAAAACTGGTGCCCAGCAGTTTGTCGAACAGCATCATCACCGCGCTGACAAATAACGCCGGAAACGCCAGCAGTGCCATCGCCGACGCCGTGAAAATCCCCCAGACCGTCAGGGGCATGCGCAGCAAAGTCATGCCCTGCGTTCGTGCCTGCAAAACCGTGGTGACATAATTCAGGCCACCCATAGTGGCGGCAACGATGAAGACCGCCAGTGAAACCAGCATCAGCACAATGCCCCAGTCGGTTCCGGGTGTACCGGGCAGAATGGCTTGGGGCGGATACAAAGTCCAGCCCGCGCCGCTCGGCCCCCCGGTGACAAAGAAACTGAGGATCAGAATCAGGGAAGCGAGCAGGTAAAACCAGTAACTGAGCATGTTCAGAAAGGGGAACACCATGTCGCGTGCTCCAACCATCAGCGGGATCAGGTAATTCCCGAATCCACCCAGAAACAGAGCGGTCAGCAGGTAGACGACCATGATCATACCGTGCATGGTCAGCGACTGATAATAGGTGTTCGCATCAATGAAATCGAAGGTTCCGGGAAACCCCAGTTGCAACCGCATCAACCAGGATAAAACGAGGGCAATCAGTCCCATGAAAATGGCTGTCAGGGTGTACTGAATCGCAATGACTTTATGATCCTGACTCCAGATGTACCGGGTCCAGAAAGATTGCGGATGTCCGTAACTATGTGTGTTGTGCTGTGTTGTCATATCCCCCTCCCGCCGCGTGCACTACTGCGCCAGTGACCGGATATAAGCGATCAGTGCGTCTACTTCCTGTTCATTCAAAGTGTAGACAGGCATCACCGCCGGGTAGCCTTTCACGAGTTCGGCATTGGCATCCAGAATGGCCCGACGCAAATACACGTCATCGACCTGAACCTGGCTGTCATCCGACAGGGTTTCTGTTTTACCGTACAAACCTAGCCAACTGGGTCCGATGCCCGGTTTACCGTCGATACTGTGACAGGCCATGCAGCCATTCACTTCAGACAGCGTCTTTCCCCTGGCGATTCGGTCTGCTTCAGACATTGCTGCAGACGCTGTGGTATCTGGCGGACGCTGAGTCTGGGCGAAAGTGGGTTGAGCGGCAAGCCAGCGTCCGAACTCGGCTTCATCTTCCACAATCACCCGACCGCGCATATTAAAATGACCAACGCCACACAGCTCTGCACAGAGAATGTCGAACTGGCCGCGTTCCGTTGGCCGAACCCAGAAATGGGTGACTGAACCGGGAACTAAATCCATCTTGGCCCTGAACTGAGGCACATTGAAATCGTGCAGCACATCCTTAGAGCGCAACAGTATTTTATAAGGTGCGTACAGCGGTAAATGCAGCTCCGGGGTGAGGATGATGCGATCATCGGCACCGGCCGGATCGTCTGGATCGACCCCCAGCGGATTGGTTGCGGTGACGAATTGCGTGCCGCTTTTACCCAGTTGATTATCTTCACCGGGAAACCGGAAGCGCCATCGCCACTGTTCACCCACCACTTCAACTGTCCGGGCTTCTTTGGGCACACTGACAAATTCGCCGTATACCAGCAGGCCCGGTGCCAGCAGCGCGATGATGCCCAGTGTCGTGATGCCAATCAGCCAGGCTTCGAGCTTTTTGCTGTCGGGCTGGAAACGCGACGTTCTGCCCGGTTTGTGGCGAAAGCGGATGATCAGGCCGGCCAGAATCAGATTCAGAACAATGAAAAATGCGCCGGTGATGATCAGCGTCAGATCAAGCGCATGATCGATCTGTCCCCAGTTTGAGGCGGCTGGCGTGAGCCACCAGGGACTGAGGAAATGAAAAAGAATGGAAGCAACAACAAGTACAATCAAGGCAATGGCGATTGCCATACAACACCTTCTGCTGAAACTGGTCGCATCCTTGAGAGGAACTCAAATCGGTAAACCCTGCCCAGAAAAGAATTTTTACCGCACGCAGCAGGCAGATTTGGTGGTCGGCGAGCTGTAGCGAATTCATTTTTCGATTAAAAGCTTAGTGGACATCACGACGCTGCGCGAGTGGGGGCCGGAGTTTCTCTCAAAGAGTCCGGAAATGAGATATCCCGGATAAAACAAAAAATGTTTATGATGAAAGAGGTTACTCAGTGTTGGTTTTCAGCCAGACTGAGTTCTTCAGAGACTTTTCCCAAATGTGTTGAGGAGGGGATGTGGCAGGCGCAAGTTTATTAACATTGCTGGATGATATTGCAACCGTGCTGGATGATGTGGCGGTGATGAGTAAAGTTGCAGCACGGAAAACAGCCGGTGTGCTGGGGATGATCTGGCATTGAATGCGCAGCAGGTCGCGGGCGTGAAGGCGGAGCGGGAAATTCCTGTGGTCTGGGCCGTTGCTAAGGGATCGTTCAGGAACAAGCTGATTCTGGTGCCGGCGGCACTGCTGATCAGTGCAATTGCGCCCTGGCTGATCACACCCTTGCTTTTGATTGGGGGTTTGTTTCTCTGTTTCGAAGGTGCAGAGAAAGTGGTGCACAAGCTGACGCATGCTGACGCTGAAGAAGCGTTGCAGGATCATGATGCGCTGCCGGAAGATATGGATCTGGAAACCTTTGAAAAAAATAAAATCAAAGGCGCGATCCGGACCGATTTTATTCTGTCTGCAGAAATCATCGTGATTGCGCTGGGGACGGTGCAGGGCACACCTTTACTCACGCAACTGGCCGTTGTCAGCCTGATTGCCGTGCTGATGACCATCGGGGTTTATGGCTTGGTTGCCGGTATCGTGAAGCTTGATGACGGTGGTTTTTATCTGGTTGATCACCACCCTGAAAAAAGTGTGCTGCACCGTTTGGGTCAGTTGCTGATCAGTGCGGCGCCAAAGCTGATGAAGGTTCTGGCTGTGGTCGGGACCATTGCGATGTTTCTGGTCGGAGGCGGGATCGTCATGCACAGTGTGCCGGATGCCCACCATGCACTGGAATGGCTGATGGAACGGTTACACCAATTACCGGGTGCCAGCTGGCTGGTTCCGATGCTCACCAATCTGATTGTTGGCGTCATTGCGGGCTTGGTGGTGCTGGGTGTTGTGTCGCTCTGGCAGCGGTTGCGCGGGAATCGAGCAGCATAAAATATCGACTTAGGGTATGCTGAGTCAGACTCTTGATGAACAAAGTAAGAATAAGCATGAGCATGACAACGCGCAGCAGACCCGTATTTCCTCTGAGCCGCCTGCCTTTACTGGCGGCTCTTGTTTTCTCATTTCAGGCACATGCCAATCCCGAAGAATCTCAGGCTGAGCCCGTTCCGGCCAGTGAAGCTGAAGCGACTTCATTTTCCGTGAAACAGACACTGACCGATGCGTTTCGTGAATCTGGTCAGGTGTGGAAAAGAGATGCCATCGCTTATGCCCGTTTACCCAAACGCAGCGAAATGGGGCAGATTCTGATGACATTTGAACTGGATGAGCGCGGTAAACCTGCCATGGCTTCCGAATCTGAAATCGTGGAAGACACTGTGATTGTGCGCGAGATGACGCCGCTGATCGGTGCGGTGTACCGTGAATATCTGATGACGAAATCAGATTGGTATGACGTGTATGGTCTGCAACCGGATACCTTATCCTTTCACAGCTATTCATCTCGTCAGACTATCCGCGTGTTGCCCGTTGATGAAAGTTTATTGCTGAATCTGGGGAGCCCGGATGGCCAGCCGATTGCAATCAGTACCGCTGCTTTTCCGCAACATCACACGGTTCAACCAGACCAGTCGATTCTGCTGAAAAGAGGAGACTGGATTTCAGAACAGGGTGTTGTCTACACACGGGAAGCGCTCGACAAAGACTATAACCCTCAGGATCTTCCAACCGCCGCTCAATAATTGAACCAGCCTTGTGCTGGTTTTTCATTTCTTTCTCTGGATCAGGCCTGAATCGGGATACGGCTCAGGCATTTTTTGACTGAAAGTTTTGAGAATCATTGTTATTATTGTTCCCATTCTTAGACAGCCTGCTGTTTTTTGTGATCACACCGAAGCGGGTTGAAAGGATTTTGCCCCAAAAAGATAATTTAACTTGAATGATAATCTTTATTATTTATTCTTATGTTATTAATGAGTTTGCGCTTGCTCAAGATTCAGTAAGCTTAACCATGGTAGTTTGGTGAACGGATGACAACAGCATTGAGAACACATCAGAAGCCTGAACAACCCGCGCTGTCCTCGGGCATGGGCGCGCCGGTCCCGCGTGAACATCTGATTCAGTTGTTCAGCGACAGTGAGCGTCTGATTCCAATCATGAAAGGGGTTCCGACTCCGGACACGCTGTTGAGTATTCGCCGGGAAGGTAATAATGATGCGCTGCTCGCAAGCCTTTACCAGTACTGGCAGCAAAATTATCCAGAAGCTGGCCAGCCGTACTGGACGACGCGCAGCTGGTCAATGCTGACCTGGCAGCCCCTGTATCTGGCTTTTGTCTGTGTTTACAGTGTGAAAGCTGTGCCTCCGCTGGGCCAGATTGTGCAGCAGTACAATCAGGAAGGCTGGGTGGCCGGATACAGCTTCAGCAAAAACAGCGCGTGGTGTGAGGGTGATACGCAAAAGCTCATCGGCTGTGCTGGCCGGGAGCTGGTTGAACTCTATGAAGATCTGCGACAGCAGATGGAGAATCATACCCGGATTCGTCCCGGTTTTACCCGCCAGTTACTGGCGGATTCGGTTCTGGCTGTGTTACTGCGTTACCACAATACGCTTCCGGACAGTTTGCCGGCGGACGCTGTCCAGCAGCATGCCATCTGGTGGCTTGAAAGCCTGGGGCTACCCGCAAAACATATCAATACACTGTATCGTTCAGAAACGGATAGTTCGTGGCAGCAAATGAGGGTGAGCTGCTGCATGCATTATCGCCGGGATGACGGCAAATATTGCGAGAATTGCCCGAAAAGTAAGTGCTGATCGGACAGTGCACGACATAAGACAAGAAGATGTATGAACTCAATCATGTTCGCGTTCACCGAGATGAGCGCGATATTCTGAGCATTGATCAGCTTAGTATTGATACCCGTGCGTTTACCATGGTGCTGGGTCATAACGGCTCTGGTAAATCGACACTGGTCAATCTCCTTTCCGGACAAATGGCGCCAGATCAAGGCGACATTCTGCTCAATCAGAAGCCACTTTCTACGCTGTCTGCGAAAGCACTGGCACGGGAAGTGGCTTTTCTGCCTCAGAAACTGCCTGACGTAGCGGGACTGACCGTCAGAGAACTGGTTAAATTGGGCCGTTTCCCCTGGCGGGGGACTTTGGGTCGCTGGCAGTCCGACGATCAGGCCATCATTGAATCTGCGATGCAGAAAACCGGCACATTACGGTTTGCAGACAGTCTCGCCGATCAGTTGTCTGGTGGTGAGCGTCAGCGGGCCTGGGTGTCGATGCTGCTGGCGCAGCAGTCCCCGGTACTCATTCTGGATGAGCCCACATCGGCACTGGATATTCATCATCAGTATCAGTTAATGGCTTTACTTGCGGATCTGAACCGCGAGACGGGCTGCGGTGTGATCGTGATTCTGCACGATCTGAATCTGGCCTTACGCTATGCCACGCACATTGTGGCGCTGAAGCAGGGACAGATTGCTTTCACCGGCCCAAAAGATGATGTGCTGATGGACGAGACCAGACTGTCGGATCTCTACGAAACCAAAATTCAGTTGATGGATCATCCCATGGATGATGGCAAGTCAACCGCACAAAAAGTTGCTGTGGTTTGCGAGTAATACGCCAATCGATCGCAGCAGACGTGGAAAAAGTATGAAAAATCGAATGTTTCAAAAATCAGTACTGCTGGTGCAGGCTGGCGTATGGGCCGCAGCGATGTTGGCCACGAGTGCGGTTCAGGCCGCAATGACCGTGTCCGACAGCCG
This sequence comes from Photobacterium sp. GJ3, assembly GCF_018199995.1. NCBI lineage: Bacteria > Pseudomonadati > Pseudomonadota > Gammaproteobacteria > Vibrionales > Vibrionaceae > Photobacterium > Photobacterium sp. GJ3. Next base: position 125,926 of record NZ_CP073579.1, read on the forward strand.
GGGTGAGCACCAACTGACAGCGCCCCCCCAGCGTGTGGTTGTGCTGAACTGGGATCTGGCCGAGCAGGTACTGGAATTGGATGTTCAGCCGATTGGCGTGCCAAATATTCCGGGGTATCAGGAATGGGTGGTTCAGCCTGCCATGCCAGACGGCGTTGCGGATATCGGGACGCGAACGGAACCGAATCTGGAGAAAATTGCCGAGCTCAAGCCGGATCTGATTCTGGCTGCGTCTCCGCAAAAAGATTTAATTCCACGGCTGGAGGCACTGGCTCCGGTGCTTTACTACGAAACCTATCATCAGTCGCTGAACAGTGCCGAAGCTGCGATCGACAATTTCCGCAAGCTCGGGACTGTTTTTGACAAATCCGCCCTGGCCGAGCAGAAGTTATCTGCCATGTCAGAGCGATTTTCAGTGCTGAAAGCGCAGCTGAATCAGGCGTACAACGGCCAACCGCCCCGAGTGCTGGCGATGCGTTTTGCGAATCAGACTTCGGTGTATCTCTATAGCCAGAACTCTACCACGAACTATGCACTGACTCAGTTAGGCCTGACGCCCGCGATGCCGTTACCGGCGACCGAGTGGGGCATTGTTCAGAAACGGCTGATGGATCTTCAGAAAGCGGGTGACAGCTACGTGTTGTACTTCAAGCCTTTTCATGAAGAGAAACAGCTTCAGCGCTCCGTGATCTGGAACGCCATGCCCTTTGTCCGTGCCGGTCACGTCAACAGTGTTGCGTCGGTCTGGAATTACGGTGGCGCAATGTCCATTCGTTACATTGCAGAAGCCATGGCGGATAGCTTACTGGCGATTGCTCCAAATCCACCTGCAGTTGTGAAACAAGGCGGACAGGACTGATCCATGACCCGCACAGTGACTGTTTTTCCACTCATGCTGCTGGCGTTGCTGTCGGTTACGTTTGCCAGCTTGCAGATTGGGGGGGATCTGACGCTCTCGCGGCAACTGGCGTTAATCTCTGGCGAGCCTGCAGATGCCTTTGGCGACGTGATGTTCACGTTTGCCCAGCTTCCCCGCTTAGTCATGGGCCTGATGGTCGGTGCGATGCTTGGGTTAGTAGGAAGCCTGATGCAACAGCTGACTCAGAATCCGCTCACTTCCCCTTTAACGCTGGGGACTTCCTCCGGTGCCTGGCTGGCATTGATTATCGTCAATGTCTGGTTTCCTGATTGGGTTGGTGACCACAGCGCGCTGGCAGCGATGGTTGGGGCGATGCTGTCTCTGTTTCTGGTGATATTTATTGCCGGACCAAAGAATATGACCGGGCTGCCCTTGGTATTGTCGGGAATGGTCGTCAATATTTTGCTTGGCGCTGTTGCCAGTGCAATCATTCTGCTGAACGCCGAATATGCGAAAAACGTCTTTATCTGGGGCGCCGGGGATCTGACTCAGAATGGTTGGGAGTCGGTGCAATGGCTGTTGCCTAGATTGTCCGTTTCGCTGCTGTTGCTGGTTTTTGCGCCGCGAATTCTGACGCTGATGCGGTTGGGACATCAGGGCGCGGCGGCTCGCGGGTTGAATGTCGTCCCTGCTTTCATCTGCCTGATGGCGATTGGACTCTGGCTGGTGGCAGCTTCGATTACCACCGTGGGCGTGATTAGTTTTATTGGCCTGCTCACCCCGAACATTGCCAGAGCGCTGGGCGCAAGAACCCCGAAACTGGAGCTCTATGCCAGCGCATTGCTGGGTGCATTCCTGCTGGTTGCCACCGATGCCGTGGCACAACTGCTGAGCCAATGGACGCTGGATGCAATTCCGAGCGGTATCACGGCGGCTGCCATTGGGGCACCAGCATTGTTGTGGTTTAGTCGCAGAAAGATGAAAGCACAGGATCAGGTGTCCATCAAACTGCCCCCAAGCCGGGATCGTCTGGCTCGCTGGACGCAACCGGTCTTGCTGAGCGTCGTTGCAGGTATGCTGGTGCTGAGTGCATGTTTCGTGACGGATGGCCATGCCTGGCAGATGACTGTGCCCAGCGCTTATCAATGGGAACTGCGTTGGCCACGCATGCTGACAGCACTGAGTGCCGGCGTCGGATTGGCGCTGGCTGGAACGATTTTACAGCGTTTGATTTATAATCCGCTGGCCAGCCCGGATATTCTGGGGATATCTGCCGGGGCGACCTTTGCGCTGGTTGGTGCCAGTGTTTTTTTAGGGATCAATATTTTTGCCGCAGGTTCTGTTCTGGCCTTTACCGGTAGTTTGGTGGTCCTTGCTGTACTGCTGGTTCTGGGTCGCCGGCACCACTTTGCACCGTCCAGCCTGATTCTGATCGGGATTGCACTCACAGCACTGATTGATGCGCTGGTTCAGTTTGCACTCGCTAAAGGCACACAGGACAGCTACAGCATTCTGACCTGGTTGGCGGGTTCGACTTATCGGGTGACGGCAGGCAAAGCACTGTTTCTGATGGCTGGGGTGGGGGTGTTATTCACCTTCACCCTGATGACATCCCGCTGGTTGACTCTGATTTCTGCCGGACGTCAGTTTGCTGCAGCGCGTGGCCTTAACGTCACGCTGTGCAGTGCGCTGCTGCTGGCGACAGTGGCACTCTTGTGTGCGCTGGTGACTGCAACCATGGGGCCGGTCGCGTTTGTGGGGCTTCTGGCACCGCATATGGCCGTGATGCTGGGGGCGAAGCAAGCTCGGGAGCAGTTGATAGTTGCGTCGTTGGTTGGGGGCGTGGTGATGCTCGTGGCCGATTGGGTCGGACAGACCGTGTTATTCCCGGCACAAATTGCAGCAGGAACGCTGGTGTCAGTGATTGGCGGCAGTTACTTTCTGTTCTTGCTGATTCGGGGCAGGGCGCGCTCGGTCTAGAAGCCGGGCAATATCGTAAAAAGACAAAAAAGCCGGATTCGCAAAGTGATCCGGCTTTTTGTGATTGAACGGCTGGATTATACCAATCACAGTAAATAACTGGTCATCCTAGCTTGTTCAAATGTTCGATAACTGCGTTAGATTTTTTGATTGTAGAATCAGGACTGATCTAAAAAGTCTGCCTTGTTCTCAAACGTTTCCCCTGCGCTATTTCTGAACATTTACTTACTTTGATTGGTATTAACCTTCAATCTCTGCGTTGTGGTAAACGTTCTGTACGTCGTCACATTCGTTCAGCATATCCATGAACTTCTCGAATGCTGCAACATCGTCGCCCGCGACCGGGTGCATGGCTTGTGGAACGAAGGTAATTTCTTCCACGTCCATCGCGACATCCGGCATGGCATCAGACAATGCGTTCTTCACTTTGAAGAACTCAGTGTGTGGTGCAAATACAGTGATGGCGCCGTCTTCTGCTTCAATGTCAGACACATCAACGTCTGCCATGATCAGGGCTTCCATGACGGCTTCTTCATCATCGCCCTGGAACTGGAAAACCGCCTGATGATCGAACATGTGTGCCACAGCACCCGGTGCACCAATCTTGGCGTTGTTTTTCACAAAGCACTGGCGAACGTCCATGTAGGTCCGGTTGTTGTTGTCTGTCAGGCAGTCAACGATGACAGAGCAGCCGCCAGGGCCGAAACCTTCATAACGTGCGGTTGAGAAGTCTTCACCGCCGCCACCTTTGGCTTTATCAATTGCTTTGTCGATCACGTGGCCCGGCACCTGATCTTTCTTCGCTTTTTCCATCAGACGGCGGAGCGACAGGTTACTGTCTGGATCAATACCACCGTTTTTCGCGCACATGTAGATCTCTTTACCGTACTTGGAATAGACCTTGATTTTAGCGCCTTGGGTTTTTGCCATTGAGGCTTTACGAACTTCGAAACTGCGTCCCATGGGGAATCACTCTCTGTCATTGATATTTTCGATAGGTGGACTGATTTTATCAGCAGGCTCTGTATTTAGGCTAGTACCAAGTGACCCGCTTCTGCGGGTCAATGAACAAGAAAGTGCGATTGCACCCGTTTTCATTCAGAATTCAGGCTTATTTCGCCCGGATTGCCTTGTTTCGGGTTATCCGACTCAAAGAATAGACGACCTCGTGATTAAAAAAGGTGCAAACCCACAAAAAAGGAACTTTTTGGCTTAAAAAATAGTCATTTGAGCATCTTGGTGCTTTACAGCAAAAAAAGAGCTGGTATGATTCACCGCACTTACGGAGAGATGGCTGAGTGGTTGAAAGCACCGGTCTTGAAAACCGGCATACGTTAATAGCGTATCTAGGGTTCAAATCCCTATCTCTCCGCCACTTTCAAAGAAAGCGTTTTGCGAAAGACGAGTTCTGAAGAATTGGAGCGGTAGTTCAGTTGGTTAGAATACCGGCCTGTCACGCCGGGGGTCGCGGGTTCGAGTCCCGTCCGCTCCGCCACTACATGAAACCCCAGTCGAAAGACTGGGGTTTTTTGTTATGTGTATTGCATTGACGGTATAAAGATGCGCTGAAGCCTCGTCTGAGCGCTGTGAACAATTCTACAGAATGGCTGAACTTTGCTGTGATTTGACCTGTTCCATGATGATTTTTGTGTGCTTCTAACCCGGAGCTTTATGGATTCCCGCCTGCGCGGGAATGACGGTAAGACGATGAATTTAAAGTCATTCGTCGTTCCCGCGCAGGCGGGAACCCAGTGACGTTGATGCGCCGGAGCCTCGTCTGAGCGCTGTGAACGATTCTACAGAATGACTGAACCTTGCTGTGATTTGATCTGTTCCATGTGATTTTCGTGTGTTTTTAACCCGGCGCTCTATGGATTCCCGCGCAGGCGGGAACCCAGTGACGTTGATGCGCTGAAGCCTCGTCTGAGCGCTGTGAACGATTCTACAGAATGACTGAACTTTGCTGTGATTTGACCTGTTCCATGTGATTTTCGTGTGTTTTTAACCCGGCGCTCTATGGATTCCCGCCTGCGCGGGAATGACGGTAATGTGATGATTTATCAAGCCTTTGTCGTTCCCGCGCAGGCGGGAACCCAGTGACGTTGATGCGCCAGAGCCACGTCTGAGCGCTGTGAACGATTCTGCCGAATGATTGAACTTTGCTGTGATTTGATCTGTTCAATAATGATTTCGTGTGTTTTTAACCCGGCGCTCTATGGATTCCCGCCTGCGCGGGAATGACGGTAATGTGATGATTTATCAAGCCTTTGTCGTTCCCGCGCAGGCGGGAACCCAGTGACGTTGATGCGCCAGAGCCACGTCTGAGCGCTGTGAACGATTCTACAGAATGACCGAACTTTGCTGTGATTTGATCTGTTCAATAATGATTTCGTGTGTTTTTAATCCGGCGCTCTATGGATTCCCGCCTGCGCGGGAATGACGGTAATGTGATGATTTATCAAGCCTTTGTCGTTCCCGCGCAGGCGGGAACCCAGTGACGTTGATGCGCTGAAGCCTCGTCTGGGCGCTGTGAACGATTCTACAGAATGGCTGAACTTTGCTGTGATTTGATCTGTTCAATAATGATTTCGTGTGTTTTTAACCCGGTGCTCTATGGATTCCCGCCTGCGCGGGAATGACGGTAATGTGATGATTTATCAAGCCTTTGTCGTTCCCGCGCAGGCGGGAACCCAGTGACGTTGATGCGCTGAAGCCTCGTCCGGGTGCTGTGAACGATTCTACAGAATGACTGAACTTTGCTGTGATTTGATCTGTTCCATGTGATTTTCGTGTGTTTTTAACCCGGCGCTCTATGGATTCCCGCCTGCACGAAAATAGCGGTAAGGGAATGAATTTAAAGTTATTCGTCGTTCCCGCGCAGGCGGGAACCCAGTGACGTTGATGCGCCAGAGCCACGTCTGGGTGCTGTGAACAATTCTGCCGAATGATTGAACCTTGCTGTGATTTGACCTGTTCCATGATGATTTCCTGTGTTTTTAACCCGGTGCTCTATGGATTCCCGCCTGCGCGGGAATGACGGTAATGTGATGATTTATCAAGCCTTTGTCGTTCCGCGCAGGCGGAAACCCAGTGACGTTGATGCGCCAGAGCCACGTCTGAGCGCTGTGAACGATTCTACAGAATGACTGAACCTTGCTGTGATTTGACCTGTTCCATGATGATTTCCTGTGTTTTTAACCCGGTGCTCTATGGATTCCCGCCTGCGCGGGAATGACGGTAATGTGATGATTTATCAAGCCTTTGTCGTTCCCGCGCAGGCGGGAACCCAGTGACGTTGATGCGCCAGAGCCACGTCTGAGCGCTGTGAACGATTCTACAGAATGACTGAACTTTGCTGTGATTTGATCTGTTCAATAATGATTTCGTGTGTTTTTAATCCGGCGCTCTATGGATTCCCGCCTGCGCGGGAATGACGGTAATATGATGATTTATCAAGCCTTTGTCGTTCCCGCGCAGGCGGGAACCCAGTGACGTTGATGCGCTGAAGCCTCGTCTGGGTGCTGTGAACAATTCTACAGAATGGCTGAACCTTGCTGTGATTTGATCTGTTCCATGATGATTTTCGTGTATTTGTAGCCCGGTGCTTTATGGATTCCCGCCTGCGCGGGAGGAAAAGCGGGAATGACGGCGGTTAGATATCCGGCGTATCGCGAATAACGCTGACCTGAAGTGAACGAACAAACACCCAAAGAAAAGCCCCGGCATTTGCATGTCGGGGCGATTCGCAGGCAGGGAATGAGGGGCTTACAGCTTGAATCGGCCGACCAGTCGGTCCATCTGATCAGACAGGGCTTGCAACTGCTCACTGGATGCATTCAGCTGATTTGCCACATCTGCTGTTTCCGTCGTGAGAAAGTTAATATCTTCCACGTTCCGGTTGATCTCCTGAACCACGGAAGACTGTTCTTCAGTTGCCGTGGCAACCTGAATGTTCTGCGAACTGATTTGATCAATGTAAGAGCCGATCTGAGTCAGTGATTCTGTCGCCATGTTGGCTTGTTCTGCGACGGATTGACCTTGCTCTCGACCCTGAGAAATCGCAGCCACAGCTTTCATGGACTCATTTTGTAATCGGTTGATGACATCCTGAATTTCTTCGGTTGAGTTGGCTGAACGCGACGCCAGACTCCGGACCTCATCTGCGACCACAGCGAAACCGCGGCCCTGCTCACCCGCACGGGCAGCTTCGATTGCGGCATTCAGTGCCAGCAGGTTGGTCTGCTCCGAGATACTGCGAATGGTGTCCAGAATCACACTGATGTCAGTCACCTGGCCCGCCAGTGATTCAATCACTCCAGTGATATCCCCCAGCTCAGTACTCAGCTCGTTCATTTTCTCTCGGGCATGTTCGACCACACTCGAACCGCTCTGAGCCTGAGTCGTCGCTTCTTTCGCGATATTGGCCGCTTCTGCAGCATTATTGGCGATTTCGTTGACGGTTGCACCCAGCTCATTAATTGCGGTGGCGACTTGCATCGTCCGGTCTCGCTGCGTGACACAGTTATTTTGAGTCGACTGAGCTGTTGTCGCAACGGATTGAGCCGTTTGCGCCAGATTCCGGGAACTTTGCGCGACTTCCTGAACAGCATGGTGAATTTTTGCAAAGAAGGTATTCAAAGTATCGCTGATCGCTGTCAGTTCATCTTTACCGCCCAGGTCGATACGGGTATTGAGTGCCATATCTTTTTCTGCAGTCTGAATGGTTTGCTGCAGCATAGAGACACGGGATCTGAGGTTTTGGATAATGACGAAAGACACAATGAATGAAATTGTCAGTGCACCGATGATCAACAGCATCAGGTTACGCTGTCCATCATGAAAGCTTTGCTGGGCTTCGTTGTTGAAGGTTTGAGCCTGAGTGAGCAAGGTGTCCAGAATGTCATTCGACTGTTTGCGCATTACGCCATAGGATTTTGCATATTCGCCGTAATAGCGGTGGGCTTCATCCAGTCGACCTGCTTCAAGTGCACTGAGTAATGGATTCAGTTCACTTTGAATCATGGTTTCAAAATTGCGCAGTAACTTTTCCGCTTCCCGGCGCAGATCTGGATTCACCTGTGCCGCGACTGATCGCTCCATGGCCGCACGCATTTCAGGAATATCCTCTTTTCGGGTTTCCTGAATACGGATCGTCACGCCCTTTTGATCTTTTAGATTATCGATTTCCTGGAGCAGCATCATATCAATACCCACGCGCATCCTTGGGATCCGGGACGCGGCTTCAGCCATCGCTCGCATTGGCGTTGCTGTATTTTGATAAAGCCGTTCAGATTTCTGACCAATCTGAGACATGCTCAGGTAACTGAGTATGCCAACAAGCAATAAAATTGCACAGGGCAATAAGACCGCTAAAATTAATTTGGTTCTTAATGTTAATGTGTTGATAAACATAGCGTGCTCTTCTTATTGTTATTCTTGGGAAAACGTCCGATTGAATTCAAAAATAATGAATATAAACTCATGAATTCGATGAAATGCCTCCGATAACCTCGTGTCTGACTTGCGTTTCTATCCATGAATATTCGTTTGTTGTGTTCACATTTTGTCATGGTTAACTCTTTGATTTTTTTAGTGTCTGATTGCGTGTTTGACGAAAAATCGTGTCCTTGTACTTTGCAAAATGTAATCAGCAGGTAAAACGATTGCGTTGCTTTTTTACATGTTTATGATTTTATCATCTTTTTAATTCGGGTTTTTAGATTGAAGGCGTTTAAAAATCGCAAAGAAATTATTTTTTACAAAAAAATAATGAAAACTTGGCTGAGGTTAACAGAAATCATTGTGGGTCAATTTGGGGTGCTGAAGGCAGCTGGAGATCAACAATCCCCCGGCAGAGCGAGGGATTGGCTACAAGTGAAAAGGTTACAGCACTAAGGTATGGGGACCTCAGCGCAGGCAAAGCGTGCTTACTTTTTCTTATCAGCAGCTTCTTTCAGGATTTCTTTGATGCGCTTATTCGAGACTCGTTTCGCCATAAAATACTCCTTGTAAAAGACAACTTTTCAAAAAATAGACTTTATTTTCAATGGGTTGATGCCCCTTTACTTGAGGGATTTCCGTTGATGCAAATTCAACCAACCCTGATTCACTATACCGACTCAAAAGACGAAAAAAGGGATCTGGCTCAACCTATGATGAATTGGTATTCAATTGGTTGACTGGAATCCACGTAAGATTGTCACTTATTTTCTATAGTGAAGCTGAAATCAGAGGAAGATATGCAGTCTCAGATCAAACTCGAAGGCATGAAACCAGGCCACCTTGAGCAGGTTGCAGCGCTATCTGTCGTTGAATCACAATTGCCTTTTGTTGGCACCATGGAAGAAATTCTGGTGAATGTGGACGATGTGGTGCATCCCGTGGTGATTCAGATGGAAGCGCGCGTTGTCGGTTTCTTTTTGGTGGATACGCAGTACGGACAGCGTTACGATTTTGCGCCGGGGGATGCGTTAGGCCTCAGAGGATTCTTTGTTGATCAGCATTATCAGGGGCAGGGGATTGGCACCCGTGCGGTCGCCGCGCTGAAGACATTTCTTCGGGCAGAATATCCGCACGCACACCAGATTGTCCTGACCGTCAACTGTAAAAATCCGGCGGCGAAAATCTGTTATGAACGCGGTGGATTCATTGATGTCGGCGAGCTGTATCACGGTGGTGCGGCTGGACCGCAGCATGTGATGTCAATGATGTTGGAAACTCAGGAAGAAGAGGCTCGCTGAAAGGCAGGAGAAATCAGCATGAACAGTACAGCTTTTACTATCCGTCCGATGCGGCGGGGCGAAGTGGATATTGCAGTGGCCTGGGCGGCTCTGGAAGGGTGGAATCCTGGGCAGCATGATGCACTTTGCTATGCTGCCGCCGATCCGGGCGGTTTTTTGATTGGCTTGTTGGGCGATGAGCCGATTGCCACCATCTCTGCGGTTCGTTATGACGAGACCTTTGGTTTTATCGGTTACTACATTGTAAAACCGGAATACCGGGGCATGGGGTACGGAATTCAGATCTGGAATGCAGCGTTAGCGTATCTCGAAGGCTGTAATATTGGTTTAGATGGTGTGGTTGAACAGCAGGCAAACTATCAGAAATCCGGGTTTCAACTGGCATACAGCCACCTGCGTTATGAGGGGCGGGGCTATGGTCCGGCTGAGCCTGACGCAGCCATTGTGCCGTTATCAACATTACCTTTTGAAACCTTGGTTGCTTATGAGCACCCCTTCTTTCCTTCGCCTCGTATTGCCTTCTTAAAAGCCTGGACCCGCCAGCCAAACAGTACCGCACTGGGGATTCTGGCGCAGGGTCAGCTGGCAGGATACGGGGTGATTCGCCCGTGTCTGGGTGGCTATAAAATCGGCCCGCTGTATGCAGAGAGTGCTGAACTCGGAGAACGATTATTTCTGGCACTGGCTTCTCAGGCGACAGCAACAGAGGCTGTTTTTCTGGATGTCCCGGCAGTTCATTCAGCCGCAGTCGCTCTGGCCGAGAAATACGGCATGACCGTCTCATTCGGCACGGCCCGCATGTATACCCAGTTCGAACCTGAACTTCCGTTAGACCGCATTTTTGGTGTGACTTCGTTTGAGATTGGATAAGGGATCCCTGCGTTTCAGCACACAGAGCAAGTTTCGTCGCGTTTGATTTTGACGAAGCTTGCGTCTGTCGTGAATTGTACGACCAACCTGCATCCGTCCGATATCGTGCATCACTGTCTGGCCAAAGTCCTCAATCTGCCTCACCTATGAATCTGGCTCATGGATTCATGCAATAAAATCATTTTTATTCATGTATCGACCCAAGTATAACTCATACTCAGTTGTTCACTCGACGTCATTGACCGTAGATCTTTCATGAAGCCACGCGGCGAAAATCAAAAAACGGGAAAGACAGCGGACTGGGAAAATCTAACACATAAAATTGGAAAGCCCGGAAAGTACAAGGAACAGTTTCAGGATTTATCTCAGAACATTGGATGCCAGATTATGCCGAATAAAGATTTTAAATTTACGATAAAGAAAATTATTTTTGATGAGAATTATCATCCGTCAGATAATACCCGTATTACAACGAACTTCGCGAATCTGGCGAGAGGTGATCACCGTCAGGAGAACCTGCGGAACGCTTTAAAAATGATTAATAATCGTTTTAATGCCTTGGCGAATTGGGATAATCCGACCGGTGAACGTTATTCTGTTGAGCTTGAGATTATTTCTGTTGATCTGGATATTGATGCAGATGTTCAGGGCAAGGAGCAAAGCTTCCCGATGATTGAAATTCTGAAAACGAATATTCTTGATCATCATACGAATAAACGTATTCAAGGTATTGTTGGTAATAATTTCTCTTCTTATGTCCGAGATTATGATTTCAGCGTCTTGCTGTTAGAACATAACAAGAATCAACCTCAATTCAGTATTCCAGACGGATTTGGTGTGTTGCATGGGAATCTGTTTCAATGTTTTCTGAATTCAGAGGCTTACCAAGAGAATTTCCATAAGCCACCAGTGATCTGCCTGAGTGTCTCGGATAATAAAGTCTATCAGCGCACTGAAAATCAGCATCCTGTCTTGGGGGTTGAATATCAGCCCAATGAGTCGTCTCTGACCGAGCAATATTTCAAAAAGATGGGCTTGCAGGTTCGCTATTTTATGCCACCCAATAGTGTTGCGCCTTTGGCCTTTTATTTCTTTGGTGATCTACTGAATGATTACACGAACCTTGAGCTGATCAGTACCATCAGTACCATGGAAACCTTTCAAAAGATTTACCGGCCTGAGATTTATAATGCGAATGCTGCTTCAGGACAATGCTATCAACCGAATTTGAAGAACCAGGACCATTCGCTGACCCGAATTGTTTATGACCGGGAAGAACGCAGTCAGTTAGCAAAAGAGCAAGGGAAATTTGCTGAAGAGCATTTTATTAAACCTTATCAGGCGATTCTCGACCAGTGGTCAGCAAATTACGTTCTTTAATACAGCCAAACAGACGATGTGATTATGATGAAAAAATTATTACCGACTTCAACGGCGGGAAGTTTACCGAAACCTTCCTGGCTTGCACAACCTGAAACTCTCTGGTCTCCCTGGAAATTACAAGATCAGGAACTCGAGGATGGCAAACAAGACGCTTTGCGTGTGTCTTTGCATGAACAAGAACAGGCTGGCATTGATATCGTCAGTGATGGAGAGCAATCACGCCAGCATTTCGTCACGACCTTTATTGAGCACCTCAGCGGCGTTGATTTTGAAAATCGGAAGACGGTAAAAATTCGGGATCGCTATGATGCGAGCGTTCCCACTGTGGTCGGTCCGGTGAGCCGTCAGAAACCTGTTTTTGTAGAAGATGCTAAATTTTTACGTCAGCAGACGAACCAGCCGATTAAGTGGGCCTTACCCGGGCCGATGACGATGATCGATACGCTATATGATGACTATTATCAAAGCCGTGAAAAACTTGCCTGGGAATTTGCCAAAATTCTGAATCAGGAAGCGAAGGAGCTGGAAGCGGCTGGCGTTGATATTATCCAGTTTGATGAGCCTGCATTTAATGTGTTTTTTGATGAGGTGAATGACTGGGGCATCGCAGCGTTAGAAAGAGCGATTGAAGGTCTGCAATGTGAAACGGCTGTGCATATTTGCTATGGCTATGGCATTAAAGCCAACACAGACTGGAAAAAGACGCTGGGTTCAGAGTGGCGGCAATACGAAGAAGTTTTTCCTAAACTGCAAAAATCAAATATCGATATCATCTCATTGGAGTGTCACAACTCGCATGTCCCTATCGAGTTGCTTGAACTGATTCGAGGTAAAAAAGTGATGGTGGGCGCCATTGATGTGGCGAGCCATACGATTGAGACGCCAGAGCAAGTCGCAGAAACACTGAGGAAAGCACTTCAGTTTGTTGATGCCGATAAACTCTACCCTTGCACCAACTGTGGAATGGCCCCTTTATCTCGCCAGATTGCCCGGGGCAAACTGAGTGCCTTGAGTGCAGGTGCTGAAATCGTCCGAAGAGAGCTTCAGCTGAAGTAAGGATCACTGGACCTGAGGTTGGGATACCGGTTGGATGGGGGATAACGCCATGATCAACCGGTATTCTGACTCCCTTTCCCTGCTCAACACTCATCAAATACCAGCGCCGTCCCATAGCTGCTGTTCAGCTTGGTTTGTGCCTGCGGTGAGGCCGAAATTCTGGTGCCAGCAGATTGCTCCCCTGTGATGGATTCTGCGTGGCAGAGGCTGGCACTGGCGCCCATGCCCAGTTTGACATCGGCTTGCCCGATTTTTAATGGCTGTGACGCTGGCGTCAGCGTGGCCCCCATGGCCAGCTCCAGAGACAGTTTGTCCGTCTGGCCGCTGAGGGTCAGTTTACTGCCCATCTTCCCAACGGCTTCAAAACTGTCTTTTGCCACAGCGCAACTATCGACAATGGCTTCGATGCCGAAGCGTGCTTCCAGTCGGTGGAGTGGTTGTGTGGTATAAATATCCAGCGTCAGCGGATCCGTTTCTTCCCAATCATCCCCGGAAGTATTGCTGATGGATAATTCGCCGTTTCGCTCGGTCAGCTTCATCTGATTCAGCGTATGGTTTTCACCGGTTGCTTCCAGATAGTTCCAGTTCCGCTCACTGCAGTGGACGTTCACTTCAATGCCTTTTTCAACAAACAAGCGGTCAAACGGTTCGAGTGACTGCGTTCGGGTCTGATCCTCTGCAAAACTGAAAGGAATGCCGCCAATTACTGCGGTCAATAAAACGATCCCGGTCAGAGCCGCAGGGAGCATCACTTTCTTCGCTGATTGATTCATGATTTGTTTCATCCATTGATTATTGGTGACAATTGGATATCAAGATGTGTGCCAATGTTTTTCAACGGCTTGCAGACCAGGCAGGATGAGGCTTGAAGGGGAAGATAGTGTTTCAGCGCTGTTGACCTGACGGGAATGCCGTCGTCACATTAACGAACAGGTGGCTAAATTAGCCACCTGTTTTATCAAAAGCGCAAAGCATCAGGATTATTGCGCGCTGACGGTAAAGCCTGCGTTGCGAATGACACCTTGCTCAGGGTTGAGTTGCCAGTCTGGATTTTCCATAAAGCTCAGGGATGCAAAGTTGATTCCGTCTGCATCCAGTAATGTCCATCGAGTGACTTTATCGCTGTCGGTGAAGTCGATCACCAGTCGTCCGTTCGCGTGGATCACCCAGGTGAAGGCTTCCGTGACGGGATTTTCCGTCGCTGGGGTGACATAAGTGCCGGAGCCCGACATCAGTCCGTCGCCGTTGGTGGCAGGCACGCCGGTAAAGACCATGCTGTGTCCGTTGTCCAGTAACAACGTGGTATTGGTTAACAGAGCGGCGGTGAATTTCAGCGGCGCAAACGTCCATGGCGTACCGCAGTCCGAAACAGCCTGAGTGTACTCAGCGAAGCTGGCACCACTGTCTGTCGGGCTTTGGTTGCTGTCATTCCAGCCTGTGTTGAAGTCATCGCATTGTGTCAGCAAATCGCCGGGCATCAGCGTGCGAACCAGTGACCCCGCGCTGATGGCACCTTGCGCTGCTGTGATACCCGCCGGTGTATTGTTTTTCACCCAGAGTTCATTTTGGGTGAAGACTTTCCAGCCGGTTTCATGGTTGGCTTCTGCTTCGTCCAGGATCGCGAAAGTTTGCGTCCAGTTCGCGGCATTGGGTATGTCCCGCCCCTGCATCACCAATTGATTGTTTTCAACTTCCCATTGATAGGTCTGATAAGTACCGTTAGTCAGTCGGTAACCAAACCCTTCATTTTCCCCATCTGTGGTCAGGAAGGTGTAGCGGGTCGACAGAGTTTCACCAGACTTGCCCCACATCAGGGTACGGCTGGCCACATCACTCGCTGCGACAGGGATGTCGCCACCGCCGCTGTTTTGTTTACAGGTTTCAATGGCTGTTGCGAATTGTTCCTGAGTGGCTGCACTGGCAGGGGCGTCGCCGTTGAATGCGGAGTCATCCGTCGTGCACGGAGTGAGGGTCGCACTGGCCACAGGCAGTGGATCGCTCGTCCGGCGATAATCCAGGCTGTGCATCTGCCAGATGGCCTGCGTGTCGATAAACCCGTTGCCCTGACTGGCATATTGGGAGAAGACCACAAAGTGATTTTCTTTGCTGTTCTTCGTCAGCATCGCCCAGACTTCGGCATCGCCGTTCTCATGAAAGAGTTTGACCATGCCGGGAGCAAAGCCGTCCCTGTCGTTGCTGGTGGTGATACTCCAGGTGTAATTTCCCGTCACCAGACCCTGCTGATAGCGCACGGCAGTCCCATCGTTCGCAAATTCAAACGCTTCATTGTTGCCGTTTTCGGTCACCCGGCTGCGTCGCAAATGACCCAGCGCTGTGACATCAGCAATGCCGAATGGGAGATAACCGCCACACTGGAGGATGACATTGTGCATATCACTGACTTCATATTCGAAAGACGTCGAAGTCAGGGCGTCGAACTGGCAGTTATATTTGGTGACGTCCTGCGGATCTTCATCGTATGCGTCACTGACGCCATCGTTGTCATTGTCCGGATCAGCGTTATCGCCTGTGCCGTCACCATCGGTATCCACGGTTTCATCTTTGTTTGTCGGGAACTGATCGGTTTTGTCATCCACGCCGTCACCGTCGGTATCCGGATTGAGTGGATCCGTCTTTAGCGCCTGTTCTTCTTCATCGGTCAGGCCGTCATTGTCGTCATCCGGGTCGGCGTTATCACCGATGCCATCGTAATCGAAGTCGGCACTTTCAGTGGCGTCATTAGGGAACGGATCGGCGGCATCAATCACGCCGTCGCCATCGGAATCCGTGTTCAGCCCAGTGTTGTCGATCACCACGGGCAGGCCGTTGTTGTCTTCAACCACTCGGCCATGTGCATCCAGCACTAAATGATGATTGGTATCCACCTGTTTCAGCACATCTCGCAGGCGACGAAATTCAGCCAGCGGTGCCAGAACGTCGGACTCCGCCGTCAGCTCTTGCTCCGGCAGGATCCCCAGCACAATCACTGAACGGGCTTTCACCGCAACATCGGCCAGACCTGCCGAGAGATAATCGCCCATGACTTGTTCTGCGGGAATCCCCAGCGATTGGGCGACGGCAGCTATCGCGGTGGATTCACCCAGCCCTTCGAACATATATAAATGAACCAGACTGGTGAGCGGCGTGACCGTGGTGTAGCCCACAGGTGCAGACATCAGAAAGCCCTTGGTCACTGGGGCATCAGGGTTGTCCTGATCCACCGTTTGTCCCGGAATAGCCAGTACGAACGCTGCAAACTGTGCCGGGTTGTCAAGGCCATTGAGTGTTATGGAGGCCAGACCTTCCGCATTGGTCATGCCTTCGCGGTCTCCGCCTTCAAAGCGGAAGTTCTCGGCAATATCGACCCAGGCCTGGGCATTTTCGAGATAGCCATCAATCGCTGTAATAGAATAAGTCGGAATGGTTTTGACTGGTGCCTGCGGTGAGTCGGAATCTCCCCCACAGCCTGCTGTCAGCAGGCTGGTACTGATCAGACTGCATGCGCATCCCCATGATTTGTTCATCATGTCTCGCCCCTAAAATCAGTCATGCCGCTTTCGCGACGACAGAATTATTCGCCCCGGGATAGGCCGGAGCCACTTTTATTGCTTTCTGATATTTAGCTTAGTGTTGTCCAGCTAGGCCTTCATTGGGGCCGGAGAAAATGGTTGTCGCGTGGCTGAGAAAGGGCAGAGTTAGCGAGCAGGCAAAAATCTGTTCATGGTATAAGCTGATGAAAGACAATATAAAACAGGGAGTGAAAGGTTCGTATGACCACAAGTTTTTTTGCATCAGTACTTGCGTTATGGCTGTGCTGGCTGTCTTTTCAGGTGATCAAAGCCCGGCGAAGGCATCAGATTGGGTATGGCGACGGTGAAGGGAAAGCCAAGGATTTACAGTTGGCCTGTTCGGCGCAGTCGAATGCGGTGAATTATATTCCGATCATGCTGGTGCTGATGTTCCTCCTGGAAGAACACGGCGGCGCCAGTTGGCTGATCATGCTGATCGGATTGGTGTTTACGGCTGGCCGGATAATTCATGGCCGGGGGATTCTGGCAGACAGCCTGAAGGGCAGAGTGCTGGGGATGCAGCTGACACTCTGGCCACTGATCGGGATGGCTGTGCTGAATCTGCTGAATTCGATTTTCGGCTAGGACATGGTGCATCGCCTGAAGACCGGCAGTGGTGATACTGCCGGTGTGTTTTGCTGGTTCGACAGAGGGCGTGACCGGGTCAGGCCGGATAGACAACCCCTAACGACGCAAGCCGACTGGCGCCGGTTACTTCCGGTAAGTTACTTGGCAGATCATGAATGCGCCGCTGCGCCAGCCAGGCGAATGCCATGGCTTCCATGTAGTCGCTGTCGACCCCCTGTTCACGGGTGGTTGACACGTGCCAGTCAGAGAGCAGCGCAGAAATCCGGTCCATCAGCAGCGGGTTGCGTGCCCCGCCGCCACAGACCAGCAAGGTCGGATTGGGGCCGGACTGAAACTTCAGCACTTCCCGGGCAATACTGACGGCCGTGAGTTCGCACAGAGTGCGTTGCACGTCTTCCGCGGAGGCAGTGTGATTGGCCAGTTGCTGACCGAGCCAGGCATCATTAAAGAGCTCACGTCCGGTGCTTTTTGGTGCAGACAGCGAGAAATATGGCTCAGTCAGCATCGCTTCAAGCAGGATGTCATCGACTTTTCCCTGCTGGGCAAACTGGCCATCCAGATCAAAGGGTTTGCCTGTGTGTTGCTGGCACCAGAAATCCATCAGCATATTTCCCGGCCCGGTATCGTACCCGAACACAGGCTCATCCGGGCGAATCACCGAAAGATTCGCAATCCCGCCAATGTTGAGAATCACCACGCTGGAATCGGACGACTGGAACAGGGTTTTATGAAATGCCGGCACCAAAGGCGCGCCCTGACCGCCAAGGGCCATATCTTTCCGACGAAAATCTGCCACCGTGTCGATACCGGTTCGGGTCGCGATGAGATGGGCATCGCCCAGCTGCATCGTGAAAGGCGTGGTGCCGGTCGGCTGGTGAAACACGGTCTGCCCATGGTTACCGATGGCTCGGATCTGATCGGCGGTATAGCCGGACTTTTCCAGCAGCGCATCGACAGCATCGGCAAACAGCAGGCCCAGCTGATGATCCAGAGTCCCGATTTCAATCAGATTCGTCGGCTGGCCGGTACAGACTGCCAATAGCCGCTGTTTCAGCTCAGGCGGCATCGGAAAGTCATCATGGGCAAGCAGTTCAATGCGGTTGTCTTCAATGGCAACCAGTGCGGTATCCACACCATCCATACTGGTGCCGGACATTACGCCGATATATAACTCCCGGTGCATCACGCGCCTCCTGGATTCAGTTCAATTCAACTCAGGCACGGTAGCATGATTTCAGGGACAATGGCGTGATGGACATGTCGTTCAGTGAAATTTCAGTCTGTGTCTGAACATCTTTGATGGCCTTCCTATTTTTAACGTCAGTGAATAGTAGATGTTAAGTCGCCATCAAAAGGGGTTGTATTATGTCCAGACTTCTGACCGCAAGAAAATCTCATGCTGGTTTAGTCAACAAAGCTAGCTTGACTTGTCCCGATAAACAGAAGGTGGAAAGGTTCAAATATTAAGATTCTGGTGTATTTATATTATGCAAATGATTTCACCTCGTTAGGCTAATGAGAAGCAAGCTCAAATGTGAATAATATTCTGAATGACTTTCTATGTTATTTACCAGCGATTACAGGGATTTTCAATGGGGATTGAAATTGAATGTCAGTAATGGCTATCAGCTTTGTAGGATTTTTCTTTTTCTGATTTCATTGCCATTGATTAGAGTGAAAAATAACATTAAGAACGATAAAGTAAAAAGCTGAAGTGATTATTCATGTAGCCCAAAATCGAAGAGCTTTATTGAAGGAATGAATGAATGAAAAAACTAACTCTAGTATCAGTGATCAGTATGGCAATGATGTCTGGCTCTGCTTTTGCCGTAGATCCAGTTCAGGTTGTACAATTTAATGGTGTTATTACCAGTGATGTCGTTGGCGATACTTCTATTATCACTGGTGTAAACGGCGGTGCTGTTTCAGATGGTGAAATCAACGTTTCTACAGATGGTACATTTGTAACAACTAAACCTGTAACACTTGAACTCTATGATCCTACAGGTATAACGCCAATGGTTGGTGATTGGTCTATTAGTCAGGTTGATTACCGTATTGGTGGTGTTGGTGTGACAACAGCGACCATCACGGTAACAGATCTAACTTCTGGCAATAATATGGCAACATCGACTAATTTGGCTTTAACTCAAGGCATCAACCCAACGCAAGTTGGTTCAGTTTCAATTTCTGCAACTGGTACAACAACAGATCAAGCTGAAGTCGATAACATAGTTACTCCAGGTGGTTCTACATCTGCTGGGTTATATATTACAGTTGTTGCACAGAACGCAGTATAAATTATTTATAGTAACATGCTGTTGTAAATGTAAAGACAGCAATATTGTTTGCTGTCTTTTGTTTTTACTATGAGAGTGTTTTATGAGGATGTTGAAGAAATTAATACTGTGCATTGCACTATTAATCGCTCATGTGAGTTTTGCTAATAATCCAATTAATAAACCACTAATAGTAAATACAACGATAGATAAAAGTGCCTTTTTTGCTCAAGAAATCACACGTTTTAGCATAACGCCAAGCCAGGTTGTATTACGTTATGATGGATCAAAAAAAACGTTTCAAGACACAGTTTTACAGGTTGACATCGAAACAACGTTTCTCGTTGCCGATACAAGCCTAAATTTAGGTTTACTATTAACAAATCAATTCACTGTGTGTCGTGACAATGGTGGCTCTGGCGCTGGTTCCGGTAATGAATTGATTACACCGAATGATTTTTTATCTGTTTATTCTAATGATGGAATATCTGAAACAAAAATGGAATTAAATACACCCGTTGTATTGCCTCAGTCGAGTCTGGATGGAGAAACTATTTCCAGTCAATCAACATTATGGATGCGATTTTTAATACCGCCACAAAATGCTTATGAGTGTGGGGGTAGCTTAACCTTTACTGTTGAGATGGATGTATGAAACAGGTAAATATACTTTTAAGGATTGCGGTAGTTTTAGTGGGCGTAAGTGTTGGTCTCGCTTATGGTCAGTTGCCTGTCAAAAATCTTCCAGATGATTTTAAAGCCTTGTTTGATTTTAAACAGAAAAATGTTGAGCTAATCTTTACTGATAAAAGTAGCGACTCATTACCAATGTTCGTTAATTACGATACAGTTAAATTAAATAGTGAACAACAAAAACAAGCGTTCATTCAAGAGTTAAAGCGTTTACATATTAAACAAAGTTTGATTACAGATATCATGTATGACTTTGAGCAAGGGGCAAAAAACTCAGCAGATTGTGAAGGAACGCTATCGCAATGTATTGTTACGCCTGATCGTTATTCAACCCTGTATGATTACTATTCTAATAAATTGTACTTGTGGGTTAATCCTAATTATTTAGAAACAGATAGCAACATTAGTTCACAGCAGGAATATGCTGAGTCTAAAAAAGATAACTATACGCTAATCAATCACTTTAATGCATATAGTAATACTAATAATGAATTTGATAACACCAGCTTCAATTTTTACGATGATAGTATTATTGGTCTAAAGTATGGTTACCTTGATACACAAACTGGTTACTTTATTCATATGGGTGGCGATGATGATTTTGATTTAGATCGCATGCAATATAACTATGAATTTGATCGTTATCGTTTCCAAGTTGGCTATAACTCAACGACAGATAACTTTAATGCGACTGATGTGTTGTTCAAAATGAATAACACCAGTGAGATAGCTTTTGGATTTGGAACGTCATCAAATTTATTAAAATCACAGAGTCGTGTTACCCAGAAGATATTCTATTTTGCACCCAAGTCTGGTGTGTTGAATATTTATCGTGATGGTCGGATTATTTTACAAAAGAATGTACCGAGTGGGCAAGGTTTAATTACTAACAATGAGTTGCCTAAAGGCCGTTATGATGTAATTCTAGAGCTCAAAGTTGGTGACGATGTCGTGTACAAAGAAACAAGAACGATATTTAATACCAATGATGATCAACTTGCTACAGGTAATTTTGATTATCTTATATCTACAGGTATTTATAAGAAAGATTCTGACTTAAATACAGATTCTTTCTTAGGGAAAATAAATACAGAAGTCGATGGTGAAAGTTTTATTCGAACAGGGATTTCATATCGAGCTGCAGATTACTTATTGCTGAGTATAGGTGGAAGTACTTCTTCTATTGGTAATAGTGGGATGGTCGCAGCAAAAGCTTATATGCCAATGGGGGCTGCATTAACAGTTCGTAGTCAAATTTTCAATAAAAATGTATATCAAGCGGAAGCATTTTTCAATTGGAATAATTTTCATTTAATTATGAAAAATACGAAGATGGTAGTGATGATGCTAATTCCAATGATTACAATACGCTAGCTAGTTATTACTATGGTAGTGGTAGTTATGATAGATACAATGTTTCATATTCACAAACATTACCTTGGGTATCAGGTTTTGGCTATTTAAGCTACAGTTACACAAAACAGGATAAAACAGAAAATTTCTCTGAGTTTACCTCTGGTTTGATAGCTGGTGGCTTGAGCATTCCGTTTATCATCAACTCAAGAGTTGATTTGAATATGAATTATGACTCGGATAATTCAGACAACTATAATATTAGCTTGTTATGGAATATTCCAATCAGTAAGTTATTTAGTGCAGAAAGTAACTTGTCATTTGATAACAACGGTGTGTCTCAGTTCTCAAATGGTATAAGTAGCAATGATCTTGTGAAAGATAGAAGTGTCTATGCGTCAATATCAGCGGATAATAACTATTCTGATAATAGGACTGACAATAGCAAATATTTTTCTTCAGATGTTAATGTACAAGTGAATCGAGATGCATTTTCTGCTAATGGCTACGGTTATATTGATTCCAATGGCGAAAAGAACATGAATTTAGGTTTTTCTAGTTCACAAGTCATCACTGGAAATGGAGTTAAAGCGACCAGTAAACGATCCAATGCGTATATTTATGTGAGTTCAGAAAATAACGTCAGGAACGGTGATAACTTGTCGAGTCAGGGGTTATTAGTACTGGATAAAAATGATAAGTATAATCGAAACATGACGCTTTATAATGATTCAAATCTTATTCCGGTTGATTTATATAGCGACTATGATGCTACGATAAACGTAGAAAGTGTCGATCTATATAACTCCGGTGGGAAGCGTATTTCAGGATATGCTCAACCAGGAACAGTGTTAGAAGTTAAACCTAAATTACGCCGTATCGTGACTTTTATTGCTGGATTTAAAGATATTTTTGATCAATCTTTGAGAGATATTCAATGTAAAGGGGATGGTTGCTTAACCGTTTCTAATATTACAGATGGTGTATATAAAGTTTCAGTTTTAGAAGGTGAAAACTTTACATTAAACGACAATCAATATAGATGTATATTACCATCAATTTCTCAGTCTGGGTTGATGAATTTTGGGGAGAATTACTGTTTGCCTAATTTATCCACATCGGAAAACATGTTCATTACCTTTAATAATAAGAAAAGAATCATGACTTATGTTGGTAGTTACTCTAAGAAGATAGAAAAGTCAGTATTGAATGAAAAGATTTCTATGATGGATAGTAAAGATGTTGATATCAGAAAGGTAAATGTAGCGAATAATATTCTAGTCTATGTTCTTAGTGATGACGCAGCGTCTATCACGGCTAAAACTAAGCGTGTTATAAAAGATCTTCAACAATATGCAAATCGTGATATTCAAATCAGCAAAGATTATGCATTGCAGGCATACAGTAGGGCAGAATAACCATGAAAAGAAAGATAGCATTTTTCATTACGAGCTTGTTCACTTGTGTTGCTTCTATGAAAGCTAATGCACTTCAAGTTGATAAAATGATTTTAGTTTCTGATTTACAAGGTAATGGCGTTTTTTCTCTTACTAATGACCTACCACAAACAAGTTTAGTTAGAACAAAAATTGAGGAAGTAAATGTCGAAAATGGTCAGTTAGTTAAGGTGCCTTATACGAAGGATAATTTGAATTCTTGGAAAATTACAGTCGCAACACCGAATTTAATTATCGAACCAGGTCGAGTTAAACCATTAGGTGTACGTTCTTTATGTAATGGCGATTGTAACTTTAATCGTGATCATGTTTATCAGTTAACATTTGCACCGATTCCGTATGTCGATGGTCAAGAAACGAAAGGAAAAATTGGTATAAATTATGGTTTTTCCCCTTTGTATATTATCCCAGCAAAGGAATTAAATATTTCATACGAAATGAAAAACTTAGGAGATAAAATTTGGTTTAAAAACACTGGTAACTCAGTCGTCAGATTTCAGATTGATCAATGTAAATCACAAAAAAAATCTCATGTTTGTATAACCAGTTTTACTGGATTGGCTGGCCGGGAGAGAGAGTTTAAAATACCCGATTCGATGCGGTCTGATTCATTAAATGTAACTATTGCGAGTTATGATAACTCTTACTTTAAAGAATTTGTCTTGAAGAGACAAGAATAATGAAAATCTTTAAGATAGATGTAATTAATCACAAGGTGGCTATCCTTAACTCCATTCTATTCATATTGTTGATTATTCCTAAACTAGGATGGGCAGCAACAGTCAATGGGATGATTAAAAATGGTGAGCTGACTTGGAGTAATGGGATAAATTTAGCATTTGCAAATACGTATACTCTGTCAGATTGGCAAACGGTATCGAATTTACCACCAACGTTAGAATGGGTTGGGGGAACATTTGATGGTGCCCCTACGATAACGACTTTCACTGGACCAACTTCTGGCGTGGCTGCCAATGTAACCGTGATTGGTGCTGAATATAATCTAGGCAGTGCTAGTGGAATATCATCAACGAATGACCTTGGTGCTCATTCAATCTGTGCAATTGACTCTGGTTCATCAGGTGTTGGTATCGTAAGTATTGCAAATGATCCTTCAAGTTTCTGTGTATCAAAAGACAAAATAGTGTATGCATCATCAATTATGCCATTTTATTTTGTTCGACCAATATTTAAGTTAGATTCTGCAGCTTTAATTGACGCATTACGTTCTGCATCAGCAATTGAGGGAACATATACCGGCACAGTTTCTTATTTCTTGAAATATTTTTATAGAACAAGCAGTGGTGCATTAACCTATTATCTTATTCCACAGACCTTTTCTGTGTCGATTTATTATGAGCCTGATTTTCTGACCGATGTTTCTTTTGTTTCTAATACATTATCAATCATTCCAACATACGATACAGCGAATCGTTCAGCAGCAGGTACTGCAACTTTTCAAGGCATAGCAACAGGATATTTAAGCCAAGGGCTATTGCTGCAATTCTCAAGCCGAAATTACAACTTAATCAATGTAGCGAATGGAAATTATAAAATACCTTATTCAATTTTTTGTGCTGAGTGTCAAGACCAGCAGATTGTGATTGACGGGGTGTTACAATTAGCAAACAACGAGACGGTCATTTTACCGGGATCCGACCCTGGTAATTTACCCTTCACTTTACGGGTGGATTATAATATTACCGATCCGACAACAATAATTTCTGGTGATTATACAGACTCATTTACTGTTATTTTTATTGAGAATTTATAATGATAAAGTTACTATTCACAAAATTAACATTATTAATGGTTGTATTTAATGTTAGTGCAAGAGAATCTGGATATTTTATCGGTAGTAATGCTCAGGTCTTAAGTACAGAAAATTCAATCAGATCCGAAGATGAAGTGTCTTATGGTATGGATATCAATGCAGGGTATCTCTTTAATGACTATCTGAGTATTGAAGCCGCTTATGGGCTAGATAATGGGTTACTCGGTGGAGAGGATTTTAATCATGGAGATCTGCATTTAATCGGATATATACCTCTTTCTGATTCTTTTCGATTTTACTTAGGCGGGGGAGGGACATCTTTTAGCGGAGATATACTCGCATCAGGGCAAGTCGGTCTGAAGTATGCATTAGCTGACGATTTTGACATCAATACGGGGTATAAATTTTACGCTAAGCCTGACTCTTGGGGGAAATTTATTGAAAGCTTTAATATAGGTTTTGTCTATTACTTTGGGCAAAAGAATCGAAATCAACAAGTCAGCTCCTCAAGACCAGCACAGGCAGAAGAGATTAAAGTTGAACAAGTGATAGTTCAATCAGTACCAAAAGAAGAATCATTACGAACCAGTGTACTGAATTGTATAGAAAGTTCTAGTCGAAATCTGATTGTTCATACGGTTAAAGAAGGTGAATGGTTACTTAAAATTAGAAGAAAATATCAAATGACTTTAAGTGAATTCATGAACTTGAACCAAGGCTATATCAATCATTTGAAAAACAAAAACATCATACAGCCAGGTGATAAGATACGAGTTTATCATGAGACGCATACTGAGGTATGTCGTTAAATAAATCATCTGTGCCTTTGGTCTCCATGATTTTTCACCCCCACAAAGTGTGACCAGTTTATTTGCTCTATATGGGTCGTTTTGAAACTAGAGGTTTCTCGTCGCCTCCGGGATTCAGCCAGAGGCACATCACCTAAACGTTCAAGTGCGCGCTCTTCATTGTCATCGCATATCCAGGTCGTCAACGCTTTTTGTACCGCTTTGGCTAGGCTTTTTGGGTCCCCTTTGATTACTAATCGATTGTCACTATCATGCTCGTCTATCTGGCTATCTCAAAAGCACTGACGATATGGCGTGTCAACACCAACTTACTTTGACCACATTTCACCAGTTTAGAATGTTCGGTTTTCTTGGCTGTAGGAACCGCGTAATACCTTGCCGTGACAACACCAATCAACTCGCTATCCGAACAAACGTTGCCACCTGCATCCATTTTGAAAAGTAGACTTGAAACGGATCAGGTTCAACGGAAGATACAACCCTGGCAATCGTGTCATGAGCTGGGATGCTCTGGAGAAAAGCCTTTTGTACTGAATCATTCGCGATCTTGCCCTGCATCAACGCTACTTTATTCGGTAAAAATCCATTTAGGCTGTCTCAGCAGAGGGAGTGTGGACAATCAGTTATTATCATTGGAAGAGACTTGGGACAACATGGCGAGGTGGAGAATCGAATATCATAAGTTTCGTCCTCACTCATTGCTGGAAAGTTTCACGCCGTTTCAATTCTGAAACGGCGTGAGATATCCGGAAATATTAATTGTTTTTTTTTTCGGTTTCCTGGTCGGTAATCACCTTTGGGAATCCATTCAGCCAATCAAACCAAGATATTGGCTGAATGAATCGCTAGAATTCGGTTCATAATCAATTTCCAGGTGGTAAATCATAAGTGAAAGCTTGAAATGAACTGATTCTAGTTGAGGTCGAAAGACTGTTATAACCAGAAAAACCAACCCAAAAATCACGATTCAAATCTAAATTTGAAATATTTAACGTTCCTGCCGGAGTCTCCGGTCGAATATCTGAGTTAGGGTTAATGTAAATATCCATAAAACCACTGTTAGCATAAAACCAAATATTTACGCTTGGATTTTTTACGTCACGAAATGGAGCAACTACTGCAGTAGTCTGTCCAGAGTCAATAAAATTATAGCTTGCATTCTGAAAATAACTATAACTAAATCCATAAACAGTGGAAGAATTTGGTTGACCTGTTGCTCTCCCCCCACTTGTCGCTTCACCGTTTGAAAGTAAAACAGTCAAGTCTGGGGTTAATTGCTGTAAGTAGAAAGAAGAACTACCATAATAAGTTACTGGGTCTGGTTTAGAAACCGTATAGTGGGCATAAAAATGAGATCCTGAGAATGCAGTATTATACATAAATGCACTACGACGATAAGTTACTTTTTGGTGTATAGGGAGTCCACTATCATCAATAACAGAACCATCTGTTTTATTAGTATTTTCCTGCCAAAGTTGAGGGTTAGTCACATCAATTTCTTCATTAAATATCACTTCTTCATTCGTATAAGCTCCAGCTACATCCAGGTTCATCGATTTAAAAATCAATACATTTGTTTTATCGATTTTCGTTTCATTGATTGTAGCTACATCATAATACACATTACTGGCAACTCCTTGAAAGTCAGTATAAACCATGTCTGTATTATTATTGTTTAACCATAATCCATTCTCGGGAAGAGCAAGGCTTAAATCGACATTCTGGTAGGGAGCAGGGTTGCCATCGGGATCATAAAGTATCGCGTTAATATTAGATTGGATCCCGTAATCAAATGTAATTGTAATATCTGACCATGAAAAAGGTTTGGCACTACTTTCATTTGAGTCTAATCTGACGCAAGTAACGTATTCAACAGCAGCTATATCGACTTGTGTGATCGTTGAAGAATTAAAATTGGCAACATCCACAAGAGTTTCGCTGCTTTTATCTGCAGTCCAAAATCCCTTGCCGCTTAATTTTCCTACTGGCCAATTATGGCCTCCGACCTTCTTTGAGGCAGTGATATTTGCGGCATTATCCAGCAGTAGTTGCAATTCACGGCTTAACGGTAGTCGGCCATTTCGTAATTCACAATAATCTTTCGCCTGCTGATAGCTCATCGCAACCATTTTTAATCCACCATTTGGCATTCCGCCATTACTGTCATCTACGATGGCGGCATAATTAATATTCATAAAGTCGGCAACTGGCTTCGTCAGTGGCGCAGAAAAAATCACATATGGATTAATCTCAGCACTCAAAGCTGGATCATTTGTTTTAATATCATCCCAATCTTGAATTAAGTTAAATTCTGGCGTAACGACAACGTGCAATATGCCCGAAGCAAAACCACCGCGATGGTCAGTAATCGTGTAAATAATATCATGTCCACCTGGTCTGGTTGACGAAAAACTGAAGGCAGTATTGGTGACATCATCTGGGGCATTTAGTGCAACTGTCGCATCCATCGCTTGTACATCAATGAGCTGTAAATCATCACCATCGTTATCTTGAATATGTCCGGATACATTGCCTAATGCTCCCAAATCAAAAGTGATTTCTTCACCTGCATTTAACTGTTTCCCGGTATAAGTAAATCGATCTGCTGTAGGAATACTATTACCTGTACTATCAGAAATGGCAATCACTGCCGATCCTTGCTTAATTTCATCCGTCGTGGAATCAATGTAAGAATATAAGATGGAGACGGAGCCTTTTTCCACCGGAGTATAAGTGATGGTATCTGATGAAGGTATACTGATTGCTGTTCCGCTGCCTAATACTGTTACTGATTCAGATAGAACATCATTTACTGTTAATGAACCTGCTGGCAAATCAGTTCTAGGATTAAATGACAGTTGACCATCTGATAATTGCATCGAGTAACTTAATGTCGACAGTGTATTATCAGAATATGTACTGGCAACTGCTAAACGCACAACGGCACTTTCTGTGGTTAAAGGAGAGGACAGAGAGGCGACTCTATATTGAAAAATACAGTCTTGAGTTTGTGTGCCTGACACTGTTAAGTAGTCTGTCGATTGTGCATCAATATGACATCCGTTGCCATTTTTAACACTCACATTTTGAAGCTTAAAACCCGATTGATCACTGGTTTGAACGCTTTTTTTTAAATCAATTGTTACCGGTTCATTAATGATCGTCCGTACTTGAGTATTTGCAGCGTTAATCACAACCGTTGAAATCGGAGTCGATGAATTATCCGTCTGAGCTGGGTTGTGTGGAACAGTTGAGTCATCACCGCCTTTGCAAGCAGAAAGAAAAATCAATACAAAAAATGTTGGGAAACATGCTTTGCTTATTTTTTAATCAATGGAGGCTTTTTATTTTGATAACTCATAAAACATTACTCGATGACTCGAAAACTTTAAAAAAATAATGATACTAATCTTTTATACAAATCACAGTCGAATTCAGCATAAAAATACACAAATCAGAAAATACCTACAACATCAACGATGCTGATTGATTTTTAAGGAATTGTTAAAGGCAACTGGCTTTCCACTGTTTTTATGTGCGACTTGTATGGAGACACAGATCTAGAGATAAGCTCATCATTCCCTAAACATAGAACGAAGAATGAGTACGCCTAGTTTCTTATGCTGAGTTTTTATTGAACATCATATGTTGTAGGAACATTCTGTTTTTTTGGGTTGTGCTCACCATATTACTGTTTGCTGCTTTTAAATGTGAGATACTCACAAATTGAGTGTATTTTAAAATTAAAATTGATTTTCTCTTGGTTGGAAATCTTCAATTTTTTATTTAATATCATGAACTTATTTATAGGTGGATTGCGTGTGTAATGTAACTCAAGGCTTAAGAAGCAAGACTCAATCTAGTCGTTTATTAAGACTTATCTTTCTTTTGTCCGCAACGCTATTCATTTCTTCCTGTGGTGGCGGTGACGGTGATTCTGAGACTACCCAAAATAATTCTGACAATGAAAGCACAGGCTCTCTTCCGAAAACCGTAGAAATAATCAGTGATATTCAAACGGCTAAAATACTTGTAAATCAAGATAAAAAACTGTTTTTAGATGTGAAGGCAAACATTCCGCTATCACAACTTAAGATAAAAACTTTAACAGCGCTTGATTCATATACGGAAAAAAATTGTCAAGTGACAACTGATGACCAAGGCTTAGACTTTCAAGTATCCGCTGAGTCAACCTCTGAGTGTCGCTATCATTTTAATGTGGTACCTACGTCTAGGGTTTATACTGGCAGTACGACAAATTTATTGCGAGTTTCCGCTTCTGCAACTTCCACAGAAGAAAATTTACCTTTGCTTTCATCTGTTGGTGATATTCATCGTGATGTTATTCTTGACCTCCAAGGTTTGCTTGGAACAGATTGGCCTGCTGGTTATCTCCTACAAGAAAATGTGCATGTGTTTGGTAATATTGCCGCGACGGCATCAGGAGATGCTGCGCACACCATCACTGTTTCTACGGCAGAACCGGGTGTGGTTCGTGTCCTTTATTCTTTATCAAATGGAACAGACACTAAGTTAGGTACCATTGATGTGGCATTTTCGTCCGGTGTTAATCATCCTCCAGTTATTCATATCCCAATTTACTATGCAACCTATCAAACAAACGGTGAAGGCGTATCAAGTGATGTTCCAATCGATTTTGGTGAAGAAATAGTCATTGATTTAATGAACTGTAATATCAATGGTGTTATCTCTCCGTGTGTAGATAGTTTTGACCAAGATGGTGATCCGATCACGATTTCAGAATTAAACTCTTATAACAGCACAGTGACTAAAACAGGCAATTTATCCTTCACTTTTTCTTCAAATCGTGCGGGACTTCAGCAAGTATCTTATACCATCACAGATGGAAAGGGCGGTTATGCAGTTGGTTTGGTCTCTGTATTGGTTGAGCCTGATATGTCATTGGCCAATATGCTTTGGGGAACGATCTATACCCAGTTAGAAAACGCGGTGCCACCCGGGCCGAATGTTGGTACGATTGGTATTGCACTTAGCCCTCCTATAACCACTGAAGTTGCTGACAGGCTAAATATTGCCTATAAAAATTCATATATTGAACCTAGAATTAATCCGGGATTGTTTACAATAGGTGTTGATTTTTCGACTTTTACTGGTGGTGAAGTTGCTACAAATGTTTCTATGGCTTTGATGACGTTTGGTCAGGCTCAAAAATATTGCACTCTGATGGGAGCACGGTTACCTACTCAATATGAGTTAAGAGCAGGGTTAAATAATAATGTTTTATCAGAGCTTGGTTATCCAGACTCCCAGTTTTTTTGGACTGGGAGTATGTCTGATGCCAACGGTAATATTTTTGTTTTAGATTCAGATGGCAAAATAGATGTTACTACATTATTTTACGATGCTGTTAATCCAGATAATCCACTCAATGATACAGCTTATGCAACTTGCTTATTAGATGAAAATACAACAGATGGTACTGTTGATGGTGTTGTAGGAAAATTGAAAGTAACAGATTTAGAGGCGACGCATACAGCGGGAACGAATAATGCGACGGTATCTGGTTATCTAACCGATGATGACATTCTTAATCTCGGTGCTAGTCTTAGCAATATTTCGTCTGCGGAATATCGGAATATCACTTTATCGGTGGATCCTTATTACGGTATGTTTAGTAATGGTAAGTCGTCAATCACTGTTAAATCAGGAGATTATTCAAGTTGTGTTAATGCGGAATGTATCAATGGATCTGCATTTTCTGCCACTTATATTGATACGGCCTTAACCAGTGCTGTGATTAAAATAAATTATCCAGATTACTTAACCTCGTATGTTACATATAATGTGTACGATTTTATTAATGACAGTTTTACTTCTATGCAGGTTAATAATGCCAGTCAGTGGCAAGTACAAACAACGAGTGCCAGTCCACTGCCTATTGATTTGAACCAAGGTCTTCCAGTTCGTTATGGTGTTGGGAACAAATATTTATATTTAAGCAACTTAACTTATCTGCCGAAGGAAAGTATTACTGCGCGTTTTAAAATTAGCAAAATGGATGCGATTCAAGATGATGGGTCGATTAGCTTTTTTATTGAACAAGGTGAACCTCTGGCTAATAATTTAGTGATGGATCCTGTTTATGCTTTCCCTCAATTGAGTGGGAATGCTAATAATATTTATGGTTTAACACTAATCTATAAAAGTGATACCAGTACTGGTGAGTATGTGTTAGGAAGGGCGATTAGAAATGGCGTGATAGGTCAAGAAGAAGGTGTCTCAATGCCAGAGATATATAACGGTGACTTATATGTATGGGTGACTATCTCTAGTAAAGATGCCACAATGACGGTTTATTTAAGTACTTCAAGTATTCGTCCTCGTGAACCTTCTGGAATTGTTGATATTACAGGTTTTGACCCAACGAGTAATTTATATTTTGGTTTCGCTGGAGTGAATAATTTACAAATTGATGATACTGCTTATATTAGTGAGGGCAATATTATTACATTTGATAAACCATTGTAATATTACTTGATTGTCACCTTTATTGTTGGCGGCTTGTTTCCTCTATATTTAGAAGTGGCAGTGATTTGTTGGTGCTTGATTTAAAAACATTGAAGTCTTAACTGATAAAGTGTTAAGCATTGCTATGCTATCGAGTGTAATAGAAGTAATCATGGGTGATTATTTTTATTTTACGGTGGTTGGAAAATATTCGAACAATTCAAGCAATGTTTTAACGAATGAAATAACCTAGCGTTCAAGGGACCCAAATGCGGCCTCATTTCTCAGTACAAATGGCTAATAAGGTGAGGTTTTGGAAGGTAAACCGGAAGTTCAATCCCAAGTCACAGGTACTTATACTGTAGAAGGTACGGGTGAAGTTGTGACGTCGAATACTGTCATCGTGGCAGTAAGGCAAGAAGATCCAACTTTAACTAAAATACAGATTCATGGCGTCCTTTCTTATACGGAAGGAGAAACAGGCCGTTTCAGTGTGGTTGCGGCCTATGAAAATCCTGTATCAACTGAGGATGTTACCGCTCAAACAACGTGGATAAACTCAAATCCTTCGGTTGCCAATGTGAGTGCGGATGGTCATGTTACAGCCGTAAAAGCAGGGACGGCGACAATTACGGCAACATTCAATGGAAAAACAGGCATTGTAACGATGACTGTTCATCCTAAAACTGTTTTAGAATCTATTTCAATTACAGGAGACAATGAGGTCGTTGCACTTGAAACACTTTCCTTGAGAGCAATCGCCAATTTCAATCATCCAGAATCTAGTGAAATTATCGCCAATCAAGTGGTTTGGGCGTCATCGGATACTTCGATTGCGGAGGTGAGTCATACGGGTGTTGTCAGCACTTCAAAGTCAGGCACGGTAAAAATTTCAGCAACTTTTGAAGGGAAAACGTCAACCAAGACGATTGTCGTTAAACAAAGAACAGGGCTTTTACAAGCCATTTCTAATGCCACGGATTATTGGGTTGGTGATAAGATAAACATGCAAGTTAACCAAACTTATTTGTTGCCAACAACGTATGTTGATGTGCTGGCCGATACAAAATTAACTTCTTCAAACCCTTCGGTAGTTAAAGTGGATGGTACAACCTTAACTGCCGTAGGAGAAGGTACGACTATTATTGGCGTCCACTATAATGGAAAGGAAACGAATAAGTTGATCCGTGTTTACAGCCCATATTTTGATTCAGTATTTATTTCTACAGAGGATACAATCAGAGTTGGTCGTACAGGGGTGTTTAAAATCTTAGGATATTATTCAAATCCTGAAAGAACGGTTGATCTTACCTATGCGATTCAAAGTACGAGGAAATATCGTTTTATTCTCTATAATACAAGGGCGAGCTTTTCATTCCACGGGAAATATTTGGCCAAAAAACCTGGGGAAAACAGTTTTATACTCAAACATAAAGATGGTACTAAGATTGCCAGTAAACAAATAACGATTATTGATGGTAAAACAGTGTTAGACTCTGTTTCAATTTCTGGAAGCGATAAAGTCGTTGCACTTGATACGCTTTTTTTGGAAGCAGTTGCCAATTATAATCATCCAGAGTCTAGTAAAAATATCACCAATCAAGTGGTTTGGGCGTCATCGGATACTTCGATTGCGGAGGTGAGTCATACGGGTGTTGTCAGTACTTCAAAGTCAGGCACGGTAAAAATTTCAGCAACTTTTGAAGGAAAAACGTCAACCAAGACGATTGTCGTTAAACAAAGAACAGGGCTTTTACAAGTCATTTCTAATGCCACGGATTATTGGGTTGGTGATAAGATAAACATGCAAGTTAGCCAAACTTATCTATTGCCAACAATGCATGTTGATGTGCTGGCCGATACAAAATTAACTTCTTCAAACCCTTCGGTAGTTAAAGTGGATGGTACAACCTTAACCGCCGTAGGAGAAGGCACGGCTGTTATTGGCGTCAACTATAACGGCAAGGAAACGAATAAATTGATCCGTGTTTACAGCCCATATTTTGATTCAGTATCTATTTCTACAGAGGATACAATCAGAGTTGGTCGCACAGGGGCGTTTAAAATCTTAGGATATTATTCAAATCCTGAAAGAACGGTTGATCTTACCTATGTGATTCAAAGTGCGAGAAAATATCGTTTTATTCTCTATAATACAAGGGCGAGTTTTTCATTTTACGGGAAATATTTGGCCAAAAAGCCTGGGGAAAACAGTTTTATACTCAAACATAAAGATGGTACTAAGATTGCAAGTAAACAAATAACAATACTTGAATGATATTAAATCTGTACCGTGAAATATTGTAAATCGAGTGATTTTATTGCTCGGTTTTTCTTTATATGGGGGATGATAAGAATATTATGATTGTCTTTGCCCGGTTCCCATTTAACGTGACAATTTGATACGAGCGGCAGGTCACTTGCGTATATCGACAGTGGGAACTCATTTGAGAACTCATTCGAGAACTCATTCGAGAACCCATCAGAGAACTCAGTTGAGAACTTCCTCCTTCATGACTAGGCTTGCAGTTAAGTGTCCGAAATCAAGCGTAAAATTGACTTCGGACTTTTTAATTTTTCAGCAGGAACCGCTATGTCTGACTTCTGGCAAAAGAACCTCTCCGCAGCAAAATCCTTCAGGCAGGAACTGCATCGCCATCCTGAGCTGGGTTGGCAGGAACACCAAACCGCCGCCGCAATCCGGCAACGGCTGACGGCACTGGGGATCGACTGGCGTCCCTGCGCGCAAACCGGCACCGTGGCCCGGCTGGGATCTAGCAATCCATCGGGACGTCATCTTGCATTCCGAGGGGATATTGATGCGTTACCGATTGTTGAAGAAAGCGGCCGTACCTGGTCGTCTCAGCATGATGGCCAGATGCATGCCTGCGGCCATGATGGACATACCGCAGCGCTGATGGCAACAGCTGCATGGCTGAAAGCGCACGAAACACAGTTGAGTGGCCCGGTGACCTTGCTGTTTCAGCCTGCTGAAGAAGGCGGTCATGGGGCGCGGGAAATGATTGCCGATGGCGCGCTGGCAGGGGTGGATGAAATTTATGGCTGGCATAACTGGCCTGCAATTCCGTTCGGGAAAATGATCTGTCCGGATCATCTGGTGATGTGTGGGAACGGGACGTTTGTGGTGACGATTCAGGGGCAGGGCGGGCACGCCAGCCAGCCGGAGTTGTGTGCGGATCCTGTACTTGCAGCATCAGCAATGACGCTCAGTCTGCAGCAGATCATCAGCCGCCGTTTGCCGCCCCAGCATGCGGCGGTGGTCAGTGTGACCTCAATTGAAGCGGCCAGCGGCTTGACTGTGATTCCGCAACAGGCAGTCCTGAGCGGCAGCATTCGTGTGCCGGATGACGGTACGAAAGCAAAGATCAACCAGTGGATAGAAGAAATCTGTCACCACACAGCCCTCAGCTACGGGGTGACTTGCTGTGTCGACATTCAACCGCGTTACAGTGCCACCATTAATCATGCCAAACAGGCCGAAAAAGCCCGTTATGCCTGGCAGGCAGACGCGGATCAGCAGCTTGATCATGCCATTGCGCTGCCGGTCATGGCATCGGAAGATTTTAGTTATTACCTGCAACAGGTGCCCGGTGCTTTTGCCCTCATTGGGGCCAACGATGGTGAAACGGTACATCAGTATCCCTGCCACAGCCCGCATTACGATTTTAATGATCGACTGCTCGAAAAAGTGGTTCGCTGGTACGCCCGGCTTGCGGGGGCGCCATTACCGAACTACACAGGGTAAGAGAGGTTATAAAAATCCCAAGGTGCCGCTTTGTCCTGAACGGTTGAATGAACAGGACGGCGGCCCTTTCGCATTCGTCATTCTGACAGCACAAGGAGATGTACGATGAGCATTTTTGAACAGCGCGAATCCGAAATCCGGGCATACTGCCGGGTCTACCCAGTTGTTTTTGATACGGCAGAAAATGCGCGTCAGACCGATGAGCATGGTAACGAATACATTGATTTTTTCGCCGGAGCGGGTGTCCTGAACTTTGGTCATAACAACGCACGGATGAAACAGGCTGTCATTGAGTATCTGCAGCGCAATGGCGTCACCCACAGTCTGGACATGCATACGACGGCCAAGCGCCGGTTCATGGAACGTTTTACCGAAGTGATTCTGGAGCCCCGCCGCATGCCGCACCGGATGCAATTTATGGGGCCGACCGGCACCAATGCAGTGGAGGCCGCTCTGAAACTGGCGCGACGAGTCACCGGACGTCACGAAATTGTGGCATTCCAGCATGGTTTCCATGGCATGACGCTTGGTGCGCTGGCCTGTACTGCCAATCAGTATTTCCGTGGCGCGGCCGGTGTGCCGCTCACTCATGTATCCCACACCGCATTTGGTGGAGAAGGGGCTTCAGCAGACACTGCCATGCAGGCACTGAAGATGCTGGAGGCCAGCTACAAAGACGGATCCAGCGGCGTTACACCGCCCGCTGCCTTTCTGGTCGAGGTGATTCAGGCGGAAGGCGGGGTCAATATCGCCGATAAAGCCTGGCTCAAGGCACTGGCCGCGTTGGCAACCTCTGTTGGCGCATTGCTGATTGTGGATGACATTCAGGCTGGAATGGGTCGCACGGGTTCTTTTTTTAGTTTCGATGATTACGGGATTGATCCGGATATTGTCTGCCTGGCTAAAGGCTTGGGCGGCATGGGGACACCCATAGCGATGAATCTGGTGAAACCCGAGTTCGATCAGCACTGGTCGCCCGGTGAACATACCGGCACGTTCCGGGGGCAGTGTCTGTCATTTGTCGCTGGTTGCGAAGCGCTCAGTTATTTTGAAGACAGTCAGCTGATGCGGGAAGTGAAAGAAAAAAGCGCTCTGATGCAGGCGGCCCTGGCACCGCTGAATGGTCACACCGCAATTGAAATCCGGGGTAAAGGGATGCTCTACGGCGTCGATGTCGGCAGTGGCGATTTGGCCAAACTTATCGTCAATCGCTGTTTTGAAGCCGGGTTGCTGGTGTCTGCCTGCGGCAGTGGCGGACGGGTGGTGAAACTGATCCCGCCGTTAACCACACCGGAGGCGGATCTGAAAGCCGGGTTATCGACATTGGTGGATGTGATTCAGAACGTCTTGAAGGAGGCGGCATGAAAAAACGTGATGACATGACGTTCCCGTTTGAGGAATACGAACGCCGACTGAGTGAACTGAGATTGCGAATTGCCCAGCGACATCTGGATGCCGTGGTCATTACAGATCCTGAAAATATCATGTATCTGACCGATTATCAGACCACAGGGTATTCCTTTTTTCAGGCGCTGGTGGTGCCGTTGGAAGATGAGCCCTTCATGATCACCCGGGCGATGGAAGAATCGAATATTTTTGCGCGGACCTGGATTGAACGGACCCGGCCTTATCCGGATACCGGCGATGCCATTCAGATGCTGGTGGATGCGCTGCGCGAGTTTGGCTTATCCAGAAAGCGGATCGGTTATGAACGGAACAGTTACTTTTTTCCGGCTTATCAGCAGGATACGATTCATACAACCCTGACTGAAGCCAAACTTCTGGACTGCTTCGGCATTGTGGAGCAGGGCCGGATTTGTAAGTCACCGGTCGAAATTGAATTGATGCGAAAAGCAGCCATTGCCACGGAGG
Source organism: Photobacterium sp. GJ3 (assembly GCF_018199995.1). Lineage (NCBI taxonomy): Bacteria > Pseudomonadati > Pseudomonadota > Gammaproteobacteria > Vibrionales > Vibrionaceae > Photobacterium > Photobacterium sp. GJ3. The sequence goes on from NZ_CP073579.1 coordinate 163,463, forward strand.
CCGGTATGAAAGCCGGAATCGAAGCCTGCCAGGCCGGGGTGACGGAGAATGAAATCGGTGCCGCTATCAGTGCCGCCATGTTCAAATCGGGCGGAGAAGCGCCTGCGGTGATGCCTTATGTGACTTCTGGTCCCAGAACCATGATTGGTCATGCGACCTGGGAAGGACGAGTTGTGAAGCCCGGCGAGCATATCTTTCTGGAAATCGCCGGGTGCTATCGTCGTTACCATACCGCCATGATGCGCACTGTGGTGCTGGGGGAACTGACGGATTCGATGTACAAAGCGCAGGAAACGATGAAGCTGGCCCTGCATTCGCTGCATGCGTATATCCAGCCGGGTATGACAGTGTCAGATGCGGATAACCTGATCCGTAATATTATTTCGCAGAATGACATTGGTGCCCGGCTGATCACCCGTTCAGGTTATTCCATCGGGATAGCGTTTCCGCCCAGTTGGGACGAAGGCTATATCGTGAGCCTGAAACAAGGGGTATCGACGGTGCTGGAAGAAGGCATGACCTTCCATATCATTCCCTGGATGTGGGGCGTGGACGGTGATAAGACTTGCGGCATTTCCGACACCATTCATATCACCGCGGATGGCTGCGAATCTTTCTTCGAACTGCCGAAAGATTTCTCTGTGAAACCGGAACAGGGTCAATCGGTTCAATCAGGAGCAGAGAAAACGGCCCCCAGGTTGTCTGAGCCCGCTGAACAGAAAGCGACGTCAATCGAGAAAGCCCGCAAAGACAAAAAACAGCAGGCGAACGGTTAGCGACTGAGGAGAAGAAGGATGCCCTTAAAAGCAATCAATCCGGCAAATGGCACGCTGATAGAAACTTATCCGTCGCTGAATGCTGAAGAGATGGATCACCGGATCAGACAGGCCAATGCCGCGCAGGCAAGCTGGCAAAAAATGAGCTTTGCAGAACGTGCAGATGTTTTGCGGCGTGTTGCGGCTCAGTTAAAGGAAGAGAAAGACACGCTCGGCGCACTGATGACGGCGGAAATGGGTAAGCCGGTTAAAGAAGCCGGTCCTGAAGTAGAGAAAGCCGCCTGGTGTGCGGAACACTACGCAGAACATGCGGCAGGTTATCTGGCTGATCAGCATCTGGCCTCTGATGCATCCCAGAGCTACGTGACCTATCAGCCACTGGGCACAGTGTTGGGTATTCTGCCGTGGAATGCGCCTTTATGGCTGGCTTTTCGTTTTCTGGCACCGGCGCTGATGGCGGGCAATACCTGCGCGATGAAACATGACCCGCATGTGCCGGGGTGTGCGAAAGCCATTGCGGAAGCTTTCGAGAAAGCCGGAGCACCGGAACATATCATGGTGAACCTGCCTCTTGAGAACGATCTGGCGGAACAGGCGATTCGTCATTCAGGCATTGCGGCGGTGTCTTTCACCGGCTCGGACCGGGCGGGTGCGGCGGTGGCATCTGTTGCGGCCAGTGAAATCAAGCCTGCAGTGCTTGAGCTGGGTGGTTCGGATCCCTTGATTGTGCTGGCGGATGCGGATCTGGAAACGGCGGCAGATGTGGCCACTTTGTCGCGAATCATCAATGCCGGGCAGTCCTGCATTGCAGCGAAACGGATTATCGTGGAAGCGCCCGTGTATGAAATTTTCACGCAGCTGGTGAAAAGACGGCTGACCTTGCTCAAGGTTGGCGACCCGACAGATCCGGAAACCGACGTTGGCCCGCTGGCACGGGAAGACTTGCGGCAGAACCTGCACCGGCAGGTGTCAGCAACGCTTGATGCGGGTGCAAGGTGTCTGATGGGTGGACAGCCGGATGCTGGCCTGGGTTATTTTTATCCGGTGACGTTACTGGCGGATGTGACGCCAGAAATGTGTGCCTTCCGGGAAGAAACCTTTGGTCCCGTGATGGTGCTGATCAAAGCAAGTGATGCGGATCAGGCGCTAGCACTGGCCAATGACACTGCATACGGATTGGGCGCGGGGGTCTGGACGACGAATCTGGCTCAGGCGCAGCGGTTTATCCGGGAATTGCAGGCTGGGCAGGTCGCCGTGAACGGGATAGTGAAAACGGATCCGCGTTTGCCCAGTGGTGGGATCAAGCGCTCAGGGTTTGGGCGTGAGCTTGGCCCGCATGGCATCCATGAATTCGTGAATGCCAAGCAGGTCTGGGTGAAGTAAAAGGATGGCGGTTGCAAGCGGCTAGGCCGCTTGCACCGTCTGAGTTTTCTGATGATAACGTGCCGAGCAGGTGTATAAGTAGCCCGCAAAGCAAAGTACCACAGCGGTTGAAAGGAAGAGGGCCGGGCCGCCAAACCAGGACAGAATCACCCCGCCCGCAAACGGTGCCAGACTCACCCCGATCGAGGTCAGGTTGCCGGCACCAAAGTATGCGCCCCGTAAATGATCCGGCGCCGCCCGGTCAATCAGCAGGTTAAACGTTGGAAACAGCACCACTTCCCCCACGCTCAGGACAAAAGTCGCGGCCAGCCAGTACCATTCAGGTGCGTCCAGCGGAATCCAGGCATACATCACAAAGGCGGCGGTGAATAAGGCCACGCCCAGATAGACCCGCTGATACAGCGACCATGCATTCAGCAACTTCAGGACCGGAAACTGGAGCAACACAATGACACCGGCATTGACGGTAATCATGCTGGTAAACAGCGGTACAACCCGATCCCCCAGCACATTCAGATACTGCACAAGCGATGTTTCCTGATGCAGGTAGGCGTACATCACCAGCGTATTGGCAACAATGAGCATCATAAAGGCTTTGTCGTTTACCAGAACTCGCAGTGTCTGTGAGAAATTCTGATTGTTTTTGGGCGGTTGCTGTACGTTGCGAATTCGCCAGAACGCGATGACAAAACAAATCCCGTAAATCAGGTAAGCCAGTGCGACCAGGTAAAAAGAGGACTGGACGCCGGTAAAGCCAAGTTGAAGACCGAGCAACGGCCCGAACGCTGCCCCCAGATTGATGCAGTAATACCGGACCTGATGTGCCATTTCCCGCACCGGAATCTCAGGCAGTAAATCTGAAATCATGGCTCGTGCCGGGGGTTCCAGCATCGCTCTGCTGACACCCGCCATGAGCGCACCGGCGGCGTAGAGCCAGCTTTGGTCTGCTTCAGCCAGAATGATGAAGGTGGCGACATGGGCCAGACAGCTGAGAATGAGCAGGTTTTTCCGGCCCAGCTTGTCAGACAGGTACCCGACATACAGCGCCACCACAGCCCCACCCAAAGCCGCCATACTCATGATGGTGCCGATTTCGATTTCAGATAAACCGAAGTTCCGGTGCAGCATGACGGCCATATAGGGCCAGACCATAAAGAATGAAGCGCGGGTAAGCAGGGTACCAATCAGGACCGCCCAGATGGGGGCCGAGAAACGGCGTAAGTGAGACAACTCCATGTCACATGATTTCCTTTGAATTCAGGGAAGTGAGCAGTGTGTCATATGCCCTGATCTTTGTCTGCAAATATTGTTGTTATCAGTGAATGATTTCTTTATTCGATTTATTCGAATGACTTACTCAGATTCTGCCAGTGTTGTTTCCCGATGCCTGCCTCTACACTTGCCCTCAATCGAGACAGACGGCAAAAGAAGCACCTGATGTTCTGATACGGAACTGATTATTCGCGAGATTGTCTGTTTGTCCGGCATAAACTTTCATTCAACATTTTTGAGGACACTCTGATGAAAGCATCAATGATCAAACGCGTACTGACTTCGGTAAACAGTGTGGCACCACTGGCTCTGCGTGTACCTGCCGGGATCATTTTCATGGCGCACGGTGCTCAGAAGCTGTTTGGCGCTTTTGGTGGCTACGGCCTGGAAGGCACGGGTCAGTGGATGGCGTCGATTGGTCTGGAACCCGGGATGCTGATGGCATTTCTGGCTGGCAGCGGTGAATTCTTCGGTGGCCTGCTGATTCTATTGGGCTTACTGACTCGTCCTGCTGCGGCTGTGCTGGCTGTGACTATGGTGGTCGCGATTGTTGCGGTGCATTTACCGAATGGTCTGTTCATGGCAAACGGCGGTTATGAGTTCGGCTTGTCGCTGCTGGCGATTGCGGTGTCACTGGCTGTTTCCGGTGCAGGGAAACTGTCTGTCGATAACCTGCTGGCAAAACGCATCCAATAAAGACGCGTTCATTTCCTCTTTTCAGATCAACCAGACGATAGTGAGGTGATTTATGTTTGAAATCAGACGCGCAGCGGATCGTGGCAGCGCTTCATTTGGCTGGCTCGACAGCCGTCATACGTTTTCTTTCGGCCACTATTATGATCCAAAGCATATGGGTTTTTCTGCACTTCGCGTGATCAATGATGATACGGTACACCCCGGTGCGGGATTTGACACCCATGGGCACAAAGACATGGAAATCATCAGCTTTGTTCTGGAAGGGGAAATTGCCCACAAAGACAGTGCAGGGAATATCAAAATCCTGCCTGCGGGCGAGTTTCAGCTGATGTCTGCCGGGAAAGGCATTTATCACAGTGAGTTCAATGCCTCGCAGCAACATCCGCTGAAGTTTCTGCAGATCTGGATTCAGCCGAATGAATTCAGCGGTGAGCCGGGATATCAGCAGAAAGATTTTGGTCAGCAACCTGGCCTGACGCCTGTCATTACACCCACAGGCGAGCAAGGCACACTGTCGATCAAACAGGATGCACGCCTCAGCCAGCTGATCTTACCGGCTGGTGAATCGCTGACACTGACACAACAACCGGGGCGGCGCTTTTACCTGCATCAGGTGAAAGGGCAACTGACGGTGGAAACGGAAACCCTGCAGCCAGGGGACGGGCTGAAAGTTGAGCAACGCCATGATTTACAGGTGTCGAATCACGGGGATGCCACGGTGACAGCGCTGGTATTTGATTTGCCTTAAGCTTTTCCCTCTCGCTAAGATTGCTTACACTTGACACCGGACCAGCCACATTTCGTGGCTGGTTTTGTGAGCATCCGAGGAGAAAAAATGACCACAGCAAAAATAGGGATTGTAACCGTCAGTGACCGGGCCAGTGCAGGGATCTATGAAGATATTTCCGGCCAGGCCATTATCGATACCCTGAACGATTACCTGACGTCACCCTGGGAGCCGGTTTATGAAGTGATTCCGGATGAGCGTGATGTCATTGAATCGACCCTGATCCGTTTGGCCGACGAAGAAGAATGCTGCCTGATTGTCACGACTGGCGGCACAGGTCCGGCGAAGCGAGATGTCACCCCTGAAGCCACGGAAGCAGTGTGTGACCGCATGATGCCGGGTTTTGGTGAGCTGATGCGCGCCGAGTCACTGAAGTTTGTTCCCACTGCGATTTTGTCCCGCCAGACGGCCGGGCTGCGCGATGATTCCCTGATCGTCAATCTGCCGGGTAAACCGAAGTCGATCCGTGAGTGTCTGGATGCCGTTTTCCCGGCCATCCCATACTGTATTGATCTGATGGAAGGCCCGTACCTGGAAAATGATGAGTCCGTGATCAAAGTTTTCCGCCCGAAACAAAAGTAACCTTTTCCCCGGCTTCCCTGCCGCTCTGGCAGGGAAAATTTCTCTTATCTTTTCAGCACAATCTACACTGTAAACAATCCTATAAGTTGAGGTCGTGCTATGGAAAGCTTCATCCGAACCCTGCCCAAAGTTGAACTGCATGTGCATATCGAAGGGACTTTAGAACCCGAACTGATGTTTGAACTGGCGCAACGCAACCAGATAACGCTGCCTTATGCGTCCGTCGAGGAAGCGAGAGCCGCTTATCAGTTCGAGGATCTGCAATCCTTTTTGGATATGTACTATTTAGGTGCGGGCGTTTTACAAACCGAGCAGGATTTTTATGATCTGACCTGGGCGTATTTATTGCGGTGTCAGCACGATCACGTGATGCACACCGAGATCTTTTTTGATCCGCAAACCCATACCGAGCGGGGGATTGCTTTTCAAACCGTGATGGCTGGTATGACACGTGCGCTGGCAGACGGGGAACAACAGCTGGATATTTCCAGCCGTCTGATCCTCTGTTTTTTACGCCACCTGAGCGAAGCCGCTGCCTTTGAAACACTGGCGCAGGCGATGTCGTATCAGGAGTACATTATCGGCGTCGGACTGGATTCCTCGGAGCGCGGTCATCCACCCGAGAAATTTCGCCGGGTGTTTGAAAAAGCCCATGATGCAGGCTTTCTGACGGTGGCACATGCCGGTGAAGAAGGGCCCGCCAGCAATATCCGGGATGCTTTGTCCATGCTGCGGGTTTCCCGGATTGATCATGGTGTGCAGTGTACGCAGGATCCGGAACTGGTTCGAGCGCTGGCTGAATCGCAGACCCCGCTGACGGTTTGTCCGTTGTCCAATGTGAAACTCCGGGTGTTTGAGGACATGGCCGACCATAACCTCGTGGATTTACTCCGGCAGGGATTGTGCGTCACCATTAATTCGGATGATCCGGCGTATTTCGGGGGATATATGACGGATAATTTTCTGGCGGTTGCTGAATCGTTTGAAGTGACCAAAGAAGAGATGGCCGCTTTCACCACCAATGCGATCCGGGCCAGTTTTTTACCGGACGAAGAAAAAGCGAAACTTCAGCAGCGGTTGGATCATTACCTGCAGGTTCAACTCCATCCTATCCTGTAGACCATGGCATGAAGATGTCTGTCCAGAATTTCGGGCAAAAAAAACGCCTGTCAAATCAATGACAGGCGGGGGAAATAAATATACTCGTACGACCTTGGCGCTGGGTTAAGGGCAGTGAGCCAGTCCGCAAACGCGCCATGGAGAGTATATATTAAGGAACAACATACTTGGTTAAAGCGTAGGCGGCATTATAGGGATGATTAAAAAACGTGCAACGATCTATTTTGTAAAAGTTGTATCGCTAATTGTTAAAACCATCACATATCAGAACCTTAGCGCTGAAATAAAATGAAGGGATTCCTTCGTGAAATTGAATCTTTGTATTTTAACTGTTTGAACCAATGGGACTATTTTGACTCGTTTGCATTTTTTACTCTCCATTACCGTTGAATTCTTTCTCTCAAGCATATATTTAACGCCACCAACGATGGAAAATGTTCTGAAACCAGCGATAAGGCGAGATTCCAGAATATCCAGACTGCGATTTGCTGCAGTTCTGTCCATGATAGTAAGCTTGCATGAGCTGTCTCCGGGCGATCTCAGCCGGACTTTGCGTGGGCCCGATGGCATCTTTCGGATAAAGCAGCCGGGCACTGGACTCGGCATGTTCAGCCGCATAACTGACATCAATGCCTTGAAACCCCAACACCAGCATCCACAGCTGAGTGACCAAGCGTGCGTAACTGTGGTGCTGATTTTGAAAACGTTCTGCGTGTGTTTCACCCAACTGTTCTGTAAACAGCGCATTGAGCGCCTGACTTTTTTCATGGGTACTCTGTACCTGTTCCAGGGCAGCCAGATGGGTTTTGGTCATCAGCCCGAGCAGCAAATCAGCTTCAGATTTTTCGGGACGCTGCGTTACAAGGCGGGCAAATTCTGAGTCCAGCTGAGACAGAATGTGCGTGGTCTGGGTGGTTTCTGAGGTTGCCATGGGTAAGGTCTCTACGCCCATAGTCTGAAAGTGCTGGCTGAGTGAAGGCAAAGGAACTCCTGAAATCTGAACGAAGGTTGCAGGGCTGAAAAACAACTGCGAACGGTGAACGGCCTTGAGTATACGGGATTTCACCGCGTTTGCTAAACTGGTGGCAATTGTCGGAAAAGGAACAGCAAATGACTGCATTTTATGATTTTTCAGCCCGAACCTTGCAGGGGGAATCCCGCGCCATGCAAGCTTATCAGGGAAAGGTGGTGCTGGTAGTCAACACAGCCAGCAAATGTGGCTTCACCCCGCAGTATCAGGGATTACAGGCTCTGTATGAAAAGTATCAGGAGCAGGGGCTGGTGATTCTTGGCTTTCCCTGCAACCAGTTTGGTCAGCAGGAACCCGGCAACAGCGGGGATATCAGCGAATTTTGTGAAGTCAATTATGGTGTCAGTTTCCCAATGTTCGAAAAGGTGGATGTGAACGGCGCGGAGCGTCATCCGATGTTTGCTTACCTGACAGAGGCTTTGCCCGGTTTGCTCGGGAAGAAAATCAAATGGAACTTCACCAAGTTTTTGATTGGCAGAGAGGGTCAGCCGCTCAAGCGTTATGCGCCACTGACCAAGCCGGATGCATTGGAAGCAGATATTCAGGCGGCTTTAAAAGACTGAACCATCATACCGCTGGCCAGTGTGGTGAATGAACCCGGCCGCTGAGACTGGCCGGGTCAGACGGAATCAGATGGGGGCGGTTGTGTCTCCCTGACACATGCTGGTGACACTGAGGGCAGATTCCATGGCCTCTATCGATAAACGTACACGCTGTGTCCCTTCCGTGTTGAGATTTGGCTTCGGCTCTTTCAGAGTCTGGACGGTTTGTTGTTCCGGATGATGACATTGAATGGCGGACACGGTGTGGAATACACCTAAGGCGTAGCCCAGACAGAGTGATTCATTGTGATAAGTCTTGAGGCAGTTATCCATGAAAGCCTGCTGGGGATCTGTCGTATTGGATGCATTGACTGGAGAAGTCAGCGTGAGAGCAAAGATCGCTGAGAGCGTGAACGAGATTGTTTTTCTTATTTTCTTCATGAGCACTTCCTTCTGCTAGAGGACTGATTTAACAGATAGCAAAGCACTGAAAATAAAGCGTGATTCATCTCTCAGCTTATATTTCTGGCGGATGACCGTTCAATGAAATGTGTGTGAACCCTCATTTTTTATGAGCCACTTCAGCCATTTAGTCACGATAAAGCTTCTCGAAACTCTTCTGTGGCGCAGCCATCGCATACTGATTGACATGATCGATCAGACTGATTTTGTGGTCTGCATGTTTTTTCTCTGTCGCTGTCAGCAGATGAGAAATGGCCTGATGACGCTTGGATTCAGGTTTCAGCGCTTCCAGGTACTGATTCAGAAACGTTATCTGTACGGAACTGTCGTTGAAAACACCCAACACATCTTGCAGCAGTTTGAGTTGCTTAATCTGATCTTTGATCACTTTTTTGGGGAACATCGGCGCAAAGTATTCCAGCAAATAACGCAGTTTTTTACAGGAAATCCGAAGTTGATGCAGGTGTTCATCCGGATTGGCGTAGCCGACGGACTGGCATAAGGTCAGGGTTTTCTTAAAGCGCTTCCAGATGCTTTTCTTTGCGGCAGGCAGGCAGGGCTGTTTTCCGGCCTCGGTGGTTTTGTGCTCCAGCTCGTCAATCAAACCGGCAATCTGAGCGCATTGCTGTGTGTAATCCGGTGTATCCAGCCATTCCGTGACGGCAACGAACTGCGCTGTTCGTCTGTCTTTCAGATCATTGAAAAACAGAGATAACCCTTCGTGGTGCTGAGGTTCAACCGCATCAAAGTAGATTTCCATCAAATCCAGATAAACATCCAGATCCCGCAATGCATTGGTTTTCTGCATACAGGTTTTCAGGTCGTTCTGCAGCATGACTTTTTGTTCAGGGTAGAAAATCGGACCCAGCATCCCGATCAGGGCGCGACAACGCCGCAGTGAGACACGGTACTGATGCAGAAATTCAGTGTCATCATCCCGGATTAACCCTTTTTCATGGCGGCGGGCATGTTGAAACTCGGTTTTCAGGAAATGGTAGGTCGGCAGATAAATTTCACTGTCTTTTTTCAGCTTGATTGGTGCTCTCTTCCGGGTTGGTAACCGCAGCTTATCCCGTTTGTTCATACTCATTTGCCCACCTCCTTCTTAACCTTAGCCAATCAGAGCATACGCTGATGTAAAGCTTTCTACACTATTTTACGGTTTTGTGGAATGACTTGATTTTGCAACCAATCAGAAGTTTACGGCGCTTTTGCTCGCAGAGGGCGGCAAGGGGTTATCAAGCGGGTGAACGCTGGCAAGCCAGCTTTACAAATGGTTTTTACATGATGTTAACTTTGTTTTTACAACTGGCTTCTCATCCACACCTCAGTGGTGCTAATTCTATAGATATCGCTGAACAGGCGTCAGCCAAGCAAACAACATGTGAGGATAAACGGATGAGTGAAATGATGAAAAATCCTATGGGCACGGACGGCTTTGAGTTTGTGGAATACACAGCGCCGACTCCTGAGGGCATTGCCAACCTCAAGAACCTGTTCCGTCTGATGGGTTTTGCTGAAATCGCCAAGCACAAACACAAATCTGTGTGGCTGTATCGTCAGGGCGACATTAGTTTCATCGTCAATGGCGAGCTGCATTCTCAGGCCGCCGGTTTTGCCGGAATCCATGGCGCCAGTGTGAATGCGATGGCGTTTCGCGTGCAGAACTCCAGCGAAGCGCTGGCCCATGCGGTTGAAAATGGTGCCACAGCTTGCCCGGCACAAGCCGGACCGATGGAGCTGAACATTCCTGCAATTTACGGTATTGGTGAGTCTCTGATTTATCTGGTGGATCGCTATGGCGAGCATGATATCTACGAGATCGATTTTGATTACTATCCGGATTACAAAGAGCGTCTGGCGAAACAGGATGCAGGTTTGCATACGCTGGACCACCTGACGCATAACGTCAAACAGGGCAACATGGACCTGTGGGCTGGTTTCTACGAGCGCATCGCCAACTTCCGTGAGATTCGTCATTTCGATATCAAAGGAAAGGCGACCGGTCTGCTGTCCCGTGCTATGACGGCGCCATGCGGTAAAATCCGGATCCCAATCAATGAGTCCAGCGATGACAAGTCGCAAATTGCCGAGTATCTGGACCAGTACAACGGCGAAGGCATTCAGCATATTGCGCTGAGCACAGACAATATCTTCCAGACCGTGACCAAGCTGAAAGAAAATGGTCTGGCGTTCATGGATACCCCGGATACTTACTATGAAGGGGTGAACAAGCGGATTCCGGGTCATCAGGAAGATCTGGCGAAACTGAAAGATCTGAAAATCCTGATTGATGGTGATGAAACCGGAATTTTGTTGCAGATCTTTACCGATACTGTGATTGGTCCGGTGTTCTTCGAGATCATCCAGCGGAAAGGCAATGAAGGGTTCGGTGAAGGCAACTTCCAGGCGTTGTTTGAATCCATTGAACTGGATCAGATCCGTCGCGGTGTGATTCAGGTGCCTGATAACGCTTAATTCAGTTTGCTATGAAATGACAAAGCCCGCAGTGCCAAAATGCGGGCTTTGTTGTATCTGGTTTTGTCATTCCTGTTCAGTGGCTCTTTTCGGTAGCCGCTTCAAGTGTTTTCGGGAGCTACGCTTGTTGCAGGGCAACCGGAAGTGATGTCGTTATACTCATAAGAGCTTCATGAAAAGGAGCAAGTATGCGATTTCTGGCGCTGTTATTTCTGGTGATGATCACCGCGTGCGCATCTTTCCCTGAGCCGATACCAGCTTCCATTCCGATTCAGCAGCAGATTTACACGCATTGACATCCTCCCCGAGCTAAAGCGCGGGGATTCCTACAGCTAGACGGCGATGCCCCGCCGCGAGAATATTGCTTGCCGCGTTTACGTCGCGGTCGTGCTCTGCTCCGCACTCAGAGCACACCCATTCTCTTATTCGCAAGCCTGCTCTACCTTTCGGACTGCTGTCGGGGATAGCCCCGCAGCACGAACAAGTTACGGTGGAGTACGATTCGTTGACTACTTCGAACACAACTGACCGCGCTATCGCTTTATATTCCAACTGTGTTTTGAGCATTGACCAACCAGCATCTAAAACCGATTTTGCCATCTTGGTTTTAACCAGCTTGGTACTGCTCACATCGCCAACGATTATCGCAGCGTTGTTATTTACAAGCTGCGTACTGAATTTATGTAAAGCATCCTTGCGACGATTTTTTATCTTCGCGTGAATTGCCTTAACTCGCTTTTTCTTATTCGCTCTCTGAGCGATACCCAAATCCGCTTCTAGATCGCGGTAGAAGTTACCACGCTCTAGCTTAGTGCCATCACTGCACGTCGCAGTGTCTTTAAGCCCTAAATCCACCCCAATGGCGGCTTTACCTGTGGCTGTGGGTAATTGCTCTACCTGTACGCACACATTGAAGTACCAACGCCCTCTAGAGTCTTCAGAGAAAGAACCAGAGGTGAATTCGTACTGTGAAAGCCCGTAGGTATCCCATACTTTAAAGATGTGCTTCGCAAACACTACCTGACCATTCTTCCACTTGGCCGAACCTTTCTTGAATGGAACAAAGCCCAGAGAGCGTTTAGAGCCAGAACTTACGCGCCAGCGTAACTTAGCACGTTTGAATTGCTTTCTTGCTTGAGCATGTTTGGCACATACCTCTTGCGCGGTGTGAGATGGGATAATAAACCCCGATTCCTTTCTGAACTTTAGAACAGGCTTTTGGGTGTCGTAAGCTGACATCCAGACAGGTTTAACCGCGCCAGCATCGCTATAGTTGCGACTAGCTTTCATGGTTAGTTCGTTAGCAAAGTTAAAGCACTGATTAACTTCATACGACATCTGCCTCAGCAGCTTCGCATGTTTATCTTTAACCCTAACACTTAAAGTTTTGGTCTGAATGCTCATATTCCTTTAACATAAGCGCTTTAAAGCTAATTGTAAAGATTGGTCTATGGAGTTTCGGAAAGGGCGTCACTGTGTATTTTTGATGCACGTACACCTCATATTTATCACTAAGTACCGAGGCAAAGTGTTTACTGATGAGCACCTACAAACGATGCGGGGCATAATGGAAAAAGTCTGCGCTGACTTTGAAGCGGAGATCACAGAGTTCAACGGAGAGCAGGACCATGTTCATCTACTGGTGAACTACCCGCCTAAAGTGGCTATATCGAAGTTGGTTAATAGCCTGAAAGGCGTATCCAGTCGGAGGTTGAAGCAACACCCCCCGAGTTGCATAAGCCAGCGTACCTGAAAGATGCTCTTTGGTCGCCAAGCTACTTTGCTGGCTCTGTTGGTGGTGCCCCAATAGAAGTGTTAAAACAATACATCGAACAACAAGATAGGCCGCATTAAGCTGCTTCGCAGCTTGCGCTATCCTTCTCCGCCCTACAAGGACGGAGCTTGTCGTGTTTTTTGGTCAGCCGCTATGTTGCCCGACCTGCTATCGACAAAGAGAAACAACGTTTAATCAGCCATCTGAATCAACCGGTGACGGGAGATGTGGTCCGATATGGCATTCACGAGAAGCCGCCGCTATCCCGCTCGCAAATCCGGCAGTGGTTTCAACGGGCCAACCGACAATCTTCAATATCATGGCCGATTTTCACGGAAGTTCAGCAGCAACGACTGCTCCGATACTATGCCCCTGTCTTTCAGGTTGAAACCCGTTCCAGGGATGACCTGCCTGGCCAGATGAAGTACGTCACCTCGGTTCAACCGACGATCATCACCCGCAAGCCAACGGTCTATACCCACGTCAGCTACACCCACTTTTATGGTCAAACTCTGATGCAACTGAATTACAGCCTCTGGTTTGCGAATCGCACGGCACGCTCGGCGTTCGATCCCTATGCGGGGCCGTTTGATGGCGTGTTGTTCAGGCTGACGCTGGATTCGACCGGACAGCCTTATCTTCTGGACACGATCCACCATTGCGGGTGTTATCACATGGTATTTGCTTTGTCACCTGAACTTAAGTTTGCTTCTCTGGACAACGCGGTGGAATGGCCGATCCGTCAGAAAATTTATGCCGGACAGTCAACGGGAAAACTAGAGATCACTTTGAACCACGGTGAACATATGCTCAAAGATGTGCGCTGGTTGCTGTCGGATGGACAAACTCGTCCGCTCAATCTTCTCCCATATCAACAGCTCCGAAGCCTGCCAACTCCTGATAATCATCATCAGAGTGTGTTTGATCAGGAGGGCTTGCTGCCGGAAAGTGTCCGTGCGGAGCGGTTTTATCTCTGGCCATTCGGGATAATCTCTCCCGGCACTCAGCGGCAGTTAGGCCGCCATGCGACGGCTTTCATCGGCTTGCGTCACTTCGATGATCCATTTTTGTTTGAGACGCTCTTTCAAAAACCTTAAAGCGCTTTATTCAGATGGTTACAAAAGCAGACGCAGGAGGGTGTCTCACTTACCGGAACTGACATGTCTCCAGATTTCTATACTCAGGGCATTGCATGATCCAAACATCGAGTCAGGCCGTGGCCTGTGCTGTGATTTGATCTGGCATTGGCTTTGTATAATACCCGAGCCATACAAGAACAATAGTCTTCGTAACATGTGAGCATATCATCATGAAAAATATCCAGATTCTTTTTTTCGCACTCACGTTTGGGGCTGGCTTTTCATCTGCGGTGGATGCCCGTGATGATTCGTATGGGTCTGGCTCCCACGCATCCGTTCCGAAGTCATCAATCATCAGTCTGCCAAGGGGGGCGACTGCTTTTGAACAAGTGACGTTTGATCTTGAAATTGGCACCATCGCGCAAAGCGACTGGGGACAGTTCAGAGTGAGGTTGGATCAGTTGCTTGATCGTTATGGAAAGCCGGTGGGACCCGGTTATGTGAATGTGTTCCTGTATCCGGAGAATGGCTCAAATGCAGCGACACCGGTGTGGTCAGTCGATAATCTTTATGTCGCTGGTCCTGCAGTCAAAACGCATAAGAAGAAAGTGCATGGTGGCGGTGGTTACCACACTTGGGCTGATCACGGTGTCAGGGAAAGCGATGATTGGGGATATGAGGGCTGGAGAAACTCAGGACGTCGCGGAGATCATTCAGCACCGTCAGTGGACCGGCGGGCCGATACGACGATGTATTTTGATTTACGTCCGGGAATGGATGGTGAAGGGCCTGTGCAACACGTCAGGGCGACGGTTCTCTTCTCTCCACAGCCATTACCAAATATCACGGATGTCGTGCAATTTGCCGCACAGTTTTCAGCGCAAATGTATCCGGTCCGCAATATCATAGTGAATGCTGAGGGGGCAGGACATGTGGATGGCAGGGTGAATCCGGTGTCTTCGACAATCCCGAATACTTTGTCTCTTGGCAGACCGCCACAGCCTGTGTTACCGGCGCCGTCAGTCCCGGATGATCTTAGTTTTCCGGTTCAGGTGATACAGGCGGATCAACCTAATCTGGATTCAGCGCGAAACCAGTGCATTCCGATGGCCAATGCCAATGCTTTGCAATATCTGGAAGATCGGTATGACAATCTGCCGCTTGCCTGGCGTGTGCCACAGTTACATATTCGCGGCATTGGTCAGATTGGGAGTGCCGGTGATGTGCTGATCTGGACACCTGTCCCGGAAAACAGTCTGGTTGCCAATATCGACAGCTATGGCCGCCGGGATAATGTTTATGACCTGGACACCGGCGCCTATACAAGTTTCTGCGGGTTAGTTCGCGGGTTGTTTGGTTACCTGACGGATCCCGATTCAGGCCCGTTAGATGGGGTGCATTTCCGTCATCAGGGGAGTCAGTCGATGGTCGTTGGGGATAATGCAGATTGCGATGATGGGACGGTCAGTATGGGCGGTCTCACGTCACAGCGAGAAGGCGACTTTCCTACGTGGGAGTGGATCTTCAATGAGCTGTCACAAGGCCGTGCGGTGACGATTCTGTTCAGTTGGTATGACATGAACGGAGAGTGGAAAGGAGGCCATAGCGTCCGGGTCTATGGTGCTGCCCTGATCAACAACAGGCATTACTTGATGACGCTCGATGATGCTTCGCAGGGAGACAATTTCAGCAATGTATCTGATCCCCGAACTCAGCAATGGGAGGTGGCCGATACCGGGCAGCCGGGCTTAGATGGAGTTCCCGACGGCCGCCTGAATATGAACGGCATGAGCTGGGAGATAGATTTTGCGCTGTCTTTCGAAGCGAAACCAACGCTGCTGATTCCCTGAGGCAACATGCGCAATTTCAGATGAAAACGGGCGCCTCGGCGCCCGTTTTATCGCGTTTATCAGAGAAGCAGCCCGTGTGGTCCGTTCTGGACACGGGCTGTTCCGACAGTCAGGTCATGCTTCCGTCGCTGCCTGATTTCCGTGCCACTGAAAATGATGGTTTGGTTTTTTGCTGACCAGTCCTTCATTCATCATTTGGGTGAACACCTCATCTACTTCGTCTGCGGTCAGTTTCAGGCTGCGAATGATGGCGCGTTTCGAGCAACTGACCGCATTCGTCGCCAGTGCTTCTACGATCCGATCATAGGCCGAAACAGCCGTGGCCTCAGAAGTGCTGTCAGCGCTTTGGCGGGTTGCTTCAATGGCGAGTGCCGCATAATCCTCAGTCCCGTCAGTTGTTGTCTCAGAGGTTGCTTCCTCATGGTCTGGTGTGCCTGAGAAAGGTGCGGGTTTGCGGATGGTTTTCTCCGACAGATACACGCCATGACGCTGGTTGAACTGTTGCTTGAAGCGAAGTTCTTCACCAATCAGCCCGACGAAAAATGCTGCGAAGAAATCCAGCAACACCGACAGAAAAATCACCAGGCCCAACTGAGCAGCCTCCTGACTGACTTTCATTGTTTTGGCCAGTCCATCAATCAGCCCCAGTACAGAACCCTGACTCACCACCGGCAGGCTGTCCCGCTCCATGGCCAGCGCTTGCTGCTGCTCCCGAAGCTTGCTGTTCTCACGTTGAATCCGGGAGACACCGGTGGCGATACGCGCCATCTGAATATATTTCTCAGCCGCGACATTGTTGAGTTCAATCTGCTTCTCTATCGCTTCAATCTGGAGGTTATAAGCGTTGATCTTGCTTTGCTGCACGCTGACATGGCTTTGTGCCTGATTGGTCGCACTCTGAATTCCGCCAACCGAGCCACCAATCGAGATGGCCGCCAGCACTGAATAGAATGCAAATGCAGATGCTGCGCCGGTGTAACTGCGGCGTGCACGACGTTCGCCGAATTCGTACCAGGCAAAAAATTTACCCAGCTCAAAAATCACGGCCAATCCACCAAAGAGCACCTGCATGACCGGGTTTTCGTCGATAGAAAGGAAGAGTAAAAGCGAGAAAATTATCGACGCCAGAATGGAGGCACCCGTAAAGCTGTAGACCGTCCACATCGCAAAGCGGCCTTTCGGAAAGCGGACGGTGTTTGTTGTGGGCATCGTGTTGTCTGAAACCATAAGCATGTTTGTTCTCGGCCGGCAGCGTTCCCGGCAAAGTGTGATCGATTGGCGGGCAAGGATACCGGAAAAAGGCAACCGGGCGGCATGAAAAAACCGGGATTTCAGGTCTTGAGCCGGAAATTTGCACAGGGCTGTCATAACTGGTGAAAGCTTATCCATCGGACGCGTTGGATCTGATCCTGCGGGATGGGCCATTCAGTGATCATGCTTCGGATTTTGTTCTCCGTTTGGACGGATCGCATACGACTTTCTAAATCCTGCCGCATATTTGCCGCATTGGATCGATGCTAGGTCAACAGATCCTAGGGATTCAGTTTGCTTTGGTGTGAACGATGAGAATGACTCAGATAAAGTCATCGGTAGACAAAGGATACAAATAGTGACACTTCCAAAATTCACCTATCATCCGGATCCACTGGCAACCGGCGCCGTGATCAAAAGCATGAAAGTATGCGATTGCTGTGGCGAAGCCCGTGGATATCTATACAGCGGCAGTATTTACTCTCAGCGAGATGTGGAGTGGCTCTGTCCGTGGTGCATTGCTGACGGATCAGCAGCGAAAGCGTTCAAGGCGTATTATTCTGATGATTTCCCGCTGGATGGCGCGGGTCTGAATCGTGATGTGATTGCAGAAGTCTGCCAGCGTACGCCGGGTTACCAGTCCTGGCGTCAGGAAGTCTGGTTGGATCACTGCGGCGATGCCTGCGAATTTCATGGGTTTGCTGAACCGGATGAACTCCGGGCGCTCAGCGGGCAAGCCTTGAAGGCCTTTTTAAGCCGACACATGCTGAAAGTGGAGATCTGGCAGGATATTCTGAGCACGTACGAGAAAGGCGGAAACCCTGCGGTCTATAAGTTCAAATGCCGTCATTGTGGGGAAATCCTCTACGGGATGGATTTCCTGTAAATCAATCGGTTGCATTGAGAGTCATTTTCAGCATGGACTGAGGTGCTCAACCGTGTGCAGCTCTCATTTTCAGGGGCAGTTGTTGTTGCGGTGTTGCGAAAAGGTTAGATTAAAAGCTCTAACCTGTATATTGAGGACTCAACATGGACGCAATTCTTCAGCAGTACCCGGTGATTACGGAAATTCCAGTTGCCTGGGGGGAAATGGATGCCCTGAATCATGTGAACAACGTGGTTTATTTCCGTTATTTCGAGACTGCCCGGCTGGATTACTTCAAAGAAGCGTCGTTGATGGATGACATCAAAGAAACCGGTGTCGGTCCTGTCCTCAGCGAGACCAGCGCGCGTTACCGACTGCCTGTGACTTACCCGGATACCTTGCTGGTGGGCTCCAGAGTGACCCATATGGAAGGGGACCGCTTCACCATGGAATATGAAATCTTCAGCAAGAAGATGGGCGCGGTGACAACCCGGGGGACGGCGCAGGTGGTGATGTTTGATTTTAAGAACAACACCAAAGCCCAGATCTCTCCGCGTCTGCGGGAAACCATTGAGGCTATTGAAGCGCGTAAAGCCCTGTCGACAGACGCCTGAGCCTTATGCTCAAAAAGACTTCTGACGCAGCGACTATACTCAGAGTCAGCGCTGTGGCAGGAGTCTTTTATGTTTGTTGTAACAGAACACCAGATCAATGACATCGAGCTGTTTTCCCGGAAAGCGAGTACCGCACTCGGCCAGCCACCCGCCGGGCTTCAGCTCCAGACGGCGCTGCTCAATAAAGAAAGCCATTGCTGCCAGTGCATCTGGGAAGCTGAGTCCGTGGAAAGTGTTCAGAACTATCTCGACCCGACGCTCGGAGATGCATCCGTAAACCTCTATTATCTGCTCGATCCGGATTCTGCGATTGGCTAATCCCCACTGTTCTTCTTTTCTGAACGCTGGGAAGGGTATTATTCAGTTGGTTTTTCCTGCTTTGCAAGCGCCAGAAAAGACGCCATGGCCATGGCCTTCGCATCAAGGTAACCATCGGTTTTTTTATGGGTGCGCAGAAACTGGTAGCCGGAAAGAATTCGGGTCAGCTCATCGGCAGTCTGCCCTTGAAAAGGCTGCCCTTTCACATGCTCAAATGCGACGGCCAGCGCAGCCTGATCCACAACTTCCGCCTGACGGTAAAGATAGCCGCACCCGGTCGCCAGCCATTCCAGTGAGCAATTCGCTTTCATGGCAATCTGATTGGCTTTTTGCAGGCTGGGTTCGCTGCCATTGAATTAAGGCTTCATTCAGTTCGACCCTGCGGGCAAAACCGCTGATACTTTCCTTACCCATCAGGTTTCTTAAGCGTTCAGAAAAAGACATCAAAAACTCGTACTCTGGTTCGAATCTTGTGGGTTATATCATTGCCCGATGGATCAAACCAGCCTAGGATGGGCCCAGCGAATTATTTCGGGCATTGAATAAAGGAGGATGAACCATGGTGGCAAATGTCGAACTGACCCCTCAGGGACCACAGTTTTCAGAGCTGGTACAAGGTTACTGGCGTCTGGCTGACTGGGGGATGCGCCCACAGGATCGGTTGCGCTTCCTGAAACAGCACATTGAGCTGGGGATCACCACAGTGGATCATGCCGATATCTATGGCGGATACAGTTGTGAGCAACTGTTTGGCGAGGCACTGGCTCTGGAGCCAAGTATTCGCGAGCAGATTCAGATTGTGAGCAAATGTGATATCAAATTGTGTGGTCACCAGTATCCTGAGCAGAAAATTAACCACTACGACACCAGCCGGGCACATATTGTTGCGTCGGTGAACAACTCACTGCAACGCCTGGGTATCGAACAGATTGATGTGCTGCTGATTCATCGTCCGGATGTCCTGATGGATGCAGATGAAGTCGCAGAAGCGTTTGCCACGCTGAAGCAGCAGGGTAAAGTCGTGCATTTTGGTGTGTCGAACTTTTCTTCGTCTCAGTTTGAGTTGCTGCAATCGCGGCTGGAAGCACCGCTGGTGACCAATCAGGTTGAAATCAATCCGCTGAACTTTGAGGTGTGCCACGACGGCACGCTGGACATGCTGCAAATGAAACGAACCAAGCCGATGGCCTGGTCGTGCATGGCGGGTGGCGATATTTTCCACGGACAGTCTGAGCAGGCCGTTCGGGTGCGCAATGAACTGGAAGCAATTCGTCAGGAAATAGGGGCAGCCTCGATTGATCAGGTGATTTATGCCTGGGTTCGTCGCTTACCGTCTCAGCCGTTGCCAATTATTGGCTCGGGTAAAATTGAGCGCGTGAAAGACGCAGTGGCTTCGCTTGAATTCCGACTGAGCCGTGAACAGTGGTTCCGTGTTTGGGTGGCCTCAAAAGGCCATGGGGTGCCATAAGTCCCGTTGTCGTGGACTGGTTTGTGTTTATCGTGTTTGGTTTGGCTGACCTATGGATTCTTGCCTTCGCGGGAATGACGGTAATCGTATGAATTTTATAAAGTTTGTCGTTCCCGTGAAGGCGGGAACCCAGTGACATTGATGCGCTGAAGGTTCGTCTGGGTGCTGTGAACGATTCTGCAGAGTGGCTGAACCTTGCTGTGATTTGATCTGTTCAATGATATTTTTCGTGTGATTTTATTCCAGCGCACCATGGATTCCCGCCTTCGCGGGAATGACGGTAATTGCATGAATTTTATGAAGTTTGTCGTTCCCGCGTAGGCGGGAACCCAGTGACGTTGATGCGCTGAAGGTTCGTCTGGTGCTGTGAACGATTCTGCAGAGTGGCTGAACCTTGCTGTGATTTTATCTGTTCCATGATGATTTTCGTGTGTTTGTAGCTTGGCGCTTTATGGATTCCCGCCTTCGCGGGAATGACGGTAAGTGAATGAATTTAAAGTCATTCGTCGTTCCCGCGTAGGCGGGAACCCAGTGATGTTGATGCGCTGAAGGTTCGTCTGGGTGCTGTGAACGATTCTGTAGAGTGGCTGAACCTTGCTGTGATTTGATCTGTTCAATGATGATTTTCGTGTGTATGTAGCCCGGCGCTTTATGGATTCCCGCCTGCGCGGGAATGATGGTAAATGATTGAATTTAAAGCCATTAGTCGTTCCCGCGCAGGCGGGAACCCAGTGACGTTCATGCGCCGAAGTCGCGTCTGGGTGCTGTGAACGATTCTGCAGAATGACTGAGCCTTGCTGGGATTTGACTTGTTCCATGATGATTTTCGTGTGTATGTAGCCCGGCGCTTTATGGATTCCCGCCTGCGCGGGAATGACGGTAATCGCATGAATTTTATGAAGTTTGTCGTTCCCGCGTAGGCGGGAACCCAGTGACGTTGATGCGCTGAAGGTTCGTCTGGGTGCTGTGAACGATTCTGTAGAGTGGCTGAACCTTGCTGTGATTTGATCTGTTCAATGATGATTTTCGTGTGTATGTAGCCCGGCGCTTTATGGATTCCCGCCTGCGCGGGAATGATGGTAATCGCATGAATTTTATGAAGTTTGTCGTTCCCGCATAGGCGGGAACCCAGTGACGTTGATGCGCCGAAGCCTCGTCTGGGTGCTGTGAACGATGCGACAGAAGGACTGAACTTTGTTGTGGTTTTATCTGTTCAATGATGTTGTGAATGCGCTTTGAGCCCTGCGCTCTATGGATTCCCGCCTGCGCGGGAATGACGGTAAGTAATTGAATTAAAAGCTATTCGTCGTTCCCGCGCAGGCGCAATGCTGATCGTTTAAGGAAAATTAAGGACTTGAACGATCCTTAATTTCGAGCAAACTATCGGTTCAACTGAAAGGAGCCTGTATGTTTGCTGCTGAATTAGAAGACTTTTCTTCAAGCTACCCACTCAAGAATGATTATTTAGAGGTGTTAAATGCTCACTTGCCCTTTGAGTGGGTCAACAATGCCTTGAGCATGACATCTCATGCTACGGTCAGGCGTCGCAAAATTCAGCCGCAAGATATCCTCAGGCTCGTGATTGGAATGTCTTTGCTTAGGCAAGAGTCTATCCATACGGTCGCTGAGCAATTAGCTTTAAATTCCAAACAGTTAGATAATGCACTGCTGTCTGCTAAAAGCTCATTAACTGAGGCTCGTAAAAGGTTGGGCGTCGAGCCCATTCAGTGGCTCTTTCATCAAAGCGCCAGTCACTGGTCAGAACAAGTTGAGGTCGATAAATGGGAAGGTCTCAGAGTTTATGCCATTGATGGTACCCAATTCCGTGTAGAAGATACGCCAGAATGCCGAGAGCATTTTGGCTCTGCAAACACGGCTTCCGAGTACCAGTCCGGCTATCCAGTAATGCAGTTGACCTGCTTAATGGATACCGCTTCGCGGTTGATCCTTAAAGCAGCAGCCGGACCTTATCGAGAGGCTGAAATCACGCAAGCATCACAGTTGGTGGATGATATCGACGATCACTCAGTCCTGCTGATGGATAAGCTCTATCATAGTGCTGAGTTGCTTCATCATATTGAAAGTCGAGGTCATGATCGCCACTGGGTGACACCATTGAAGAAAGACATCAACTTTGAAATCGTGGATAAATACACGGATAACGACTGGTTGGTGAAACGAAAGCTAAGCCCCCATGCGCGTAAACAGTCACCATCATTACCGCAAGAGTGGCACTTTCGGGTCATCCGCTATCAATTTGAAGGCTTCCCGGAACGCTTTCTCGCGACATCGTTACCGAAAAGTCAGTATGATGCCGCTAAAATTATCGAACTCTATCATCAGCGTTGGGAAATTGAACTAGGATATCGTGAAATTAAATGCACGATGCTCCGCAAAGCCATTGCCTTAAGAAGTAAGAAAATTACTTTGGTCTACCAGGAATTATACGGGCTGTTACTTGCTTATAATTTGATCCGTTACGAAATGGCTCTAGCGGCAAAGGAGGCGAAAGTTAGCCCTCTAAGAATCAGCTTTAAACTCGGTTTTAAGGTCGTTTTGTATGATTATACAGCGATATGCCAGACGAAAAACTTACAGTCGATACCAGCACGACTCAAAGATTTAACGGATACTCTGAAAGATCTGATTCTTCCCAAGCCAGACCGCCCAAATTATGAAAGGGCGGTCAAGATGAGGCCGAATAAATATCCGTTAAAAAGCAACAGAAAAAAGAAGGAATCCTCTTAACCGAACAGCATTGCGCGAAGGCGGGAACCCAGTGACGTTGATGCGCCGAAGCCTCGTCTGGGTGCTGTGAACGATGCGACAGAAGGACTGAACTTTGTTGTGGTTTTATCTGTTCAATGATGTTTTTCGTGTGATTTTATTCCAGCACACCATGGATTCCCGCCTGCGCGGGAATGACGGTAAATGATTGAATTTAAAGTTATTCGTCGTTCCCGCGCAGGCGGGAACCCAGTGATGTTCATGCGCCGGAGCTTCGCCTGGGCGCTGTGAACGATTCTACAGAATGACTGAACTTTGCTGTGATTTGATCTGTTCAATGAAGATTTTTGTGTGTTTGTAGCTCGGCGCTTTATGGATTCCCGCCTGCACGAAAATAGCGGTAATGGAATGAATTTAAAGTTATTCGTCGTTCCCGCGCAGGCGGGAACCCAGTGACGTTCATGCGCCGGAGCTTCGCCTGGGCGCTGTGAACGATTCTACAGAATGACTGAACTTTGCTGTGATTTGATCTGTTCAATGAAGATTTTTGTGTGTTTGTAGCCCGGCGCTTTATGGATTCCCGTCTTTGCGGGAATGACGGTAATTGATTGTTTTTATTTGATTTAATGTGGGTTTGGTTGTTGTTGGTTCCTCGTAAGAAAGGTTTGTTTTTTCTTTGCTGTCCATAGAAATTCCTGTGAATCGAAAGAACGATGACATGAGTGTAGTCACTATTTTCGGGGAAGTGCATGTCGGCCCGTGAAGTATGCACAGCGTCCTTTGTTGGCGGTTCGCTTGCATCTGTTATGCTGTCTATCCGTACTGAAATGAGGACATACCATGAGTGAACAATCGCTATCGCTGGAACTGGTTCTGAATAGGTCGTTGCCGGATCGGGAAACGCAGATTCATACCGCGGTGAAGGCGGCAGAGCAGCAATTCCAGCCGCTGTTTTATGAACTGGCCTGGACCGATGATCCGCATATGACGATTGTGCCTGACTCGATGAAAATCAAAGACATTGCGATCGAGGGTGCAAAGGTCACGGTGACCGTGGACTTTCGCTGGTCTGTTTTTCAGGCGTGTCTGATTGTCGAGCATCTGACTGAAAACGAAGCGAAACTTCAGTTTGAACTGTCGGGTGATTCACTGATCATGAATCAGGCGTTTCCGCCGCGTTGGCGTTATGATCACTGATTGAAAATTCGATGTGTTTGTTCGTTTTGATGACAGATCAACAGGGTTCAGGGTCATCAGCCTGTTGCGTTCATTTTCAGCGTTGCAGTTTTCATTCAGTCGCGGGCAGTCTGAAGAATCAAGCTGCCTGTTGGGGCGTGCGGGGCTAGAAACCAGGGATGTGGGGTGACATCGATTCCGATACGGCTTTCGTACTGTGTTTCGGCATCCAGTAATGGGGTGTAGTCTGCCATCGCTGCTTCGCTGGTATAAACCAGCAGGTAGCGCACCGGATCAAGGTAGTCAGACAGGGGAATGTGCAGTTCCAGGCGATCAGGCTGCCGGATGGTGAAATGCCGGTAGCGATAGTGGGTCAGGCTGTCGATGAGCAGAAAATCTTCAGAGTAAAGCTGGACCTGAGGCGGAAACACGGTTTGGCTGACCAGACTGGTCAGGACAAGGTTTTGCTGGCTGAACCTGGGTTCAAGCCGGATCAGTTTTGAAAAGCTCCGGCCTGACGATAGTTCAATGATCACATCTTCGTTCGTCAGCCGAAACAGAACCGGCAAGCTTTCGCAACAGGGTAATGCGGGCAGGTTTCTGACTTCGGTGAAAATTCTTGAAGTCGTCTGGAGTTTGGCTTTGTCCTGACGTGCTTGAGAGACGCTGACGTTTTTCACACCATTGACCGTTTCGGGCGAAAAACTGTCCGTCAGCGAGCAGCCGGAGAACATCAGGCTGAACAGAAGAAGGGTTGCAACACGCATAACAGCCTCGGGCCATGCTGGGTACATGTTTAACCATAGCAGGTTCGGTTGGCGATTATTTGCCTGTTACGGCCCGACAGGACGTTCGGTTTTCCGACCCGAAATTCAGATCCTGAATGTCTTGTTGCAGTTTTTACACTTGTAGAGGGCCCGGCAAGTCAGTTTTGTCCAAAAGGTTCGTTTGATCCGGTAAAGCATTGGGTTCTTGCAACACATGAGGTTCTCGCTGACTCATTCGTAAAATCAGCAGCTTAATGCGTGATCGAATCTTTTTTTGTGATCTCGATCGCTCAGGTGCAGAAGGTGACATTCGTCTGACGATAGAATGACATGAAATTGACTTAGCAGGGGCGGGTTGAACAAAAGTTGATCGGGTCGTCTGTGATTATGGGAGTGAAAACTCCCATTCATCTACACGTTGCTTGAAAATCTAAGCGAAAAAATACAGAAAATACAGCGTTATACTTTGGTGGTCTTGTTGCAGGTTTTGCACCAGTAAACGGCTTTACAAGTGATTCGCTGCCAGATACCGCGTTTGATTCTCATCAAGTTTGGCTGCTCACAACACATTTTTTATTCCTTATTTGAGTGTTTTTTTGACAGTGCGCAATTGTAATGCAGTTTGTTGATTAATTTAAAGTGATATTACTCGCAAAAAAATCTGGTAAGAGCTGTAACTAGACGTTCCTTTGACCCATTCTCTGACACTTTTTGTGAATTGCGTCAGACGGGGAGACAAAAAATTGACAGATGAATATAAAAAAGGCCAGTCAATGACTGGCCTGAGCGGAGCTTCCGTCTCTTGTGTACGCAAGGTTGGCTTACCCTATCGCCAGCCAGAGGCCCACACCCATCATTAAGCTTCCTGCAATTCGGTTGAGATAATTGAGGTTGTCACCACGCCCAAGGAAGAGTCGCAGACTTTTTCCGCCATTTGCATAAACCATCAGTGCGATGAATTCTGTCAGCAGGATAATACTCAGCAGCCCGAGCATTTGCGGGGCCATTGGCATCTCAGGGTTGATGAAGGGCGGGAGAAGCGAAATCATAAATGCCCAGCCTTTCGGGTTCGCAATCGCCGTAATAAATCCCTGTGAGATCAGCTGACCACGACGGGTTTCGGTCGGCGCATCCAGATTCATGGACATCTTGCCCTTGTTTCGCCACATGCTGATCCCTAACCAGAACAGATATGCACCCCCAGCCATTTGAGGGCATTGAAGAGCTGCGGGTAATTCAGCATCACGGCTGCGACCCCCATGACTGCAGCAATCGCCACAATGGCGACGCCAACCAACTCGCCACACATCATCCAGAGTGTTCGCCGGACACCGATGCTCATCCCGAGCGTCATGGCCAGTGTCATGCACATTCCCGGGGTGATTGAAACAAAGAAAAAAGTCGGGATAAAAGCGGTGAGCAGTGTGAGATCCAACATAACAATATCGACATTCTTGTGAATTAAACCGCAGCCAGTGTAATCAGAATGCTGTTGGCTTGGTAGTGTTTTGTGATCTGTATTGAGTCTCAACGGTCAGGCGGACTTCAGCAAGAAAGTGAGTCAGCTCATCCTTTTCACAACGCAGATCTTGCCGTTCAGACTGAAGCCCTGCCTGTGATTTTGAAGGCGGCCCGACATGAATGTTTTTCTGAATCAATCAATTAAGGGAACCTGTCATCTGAGATGGCTTGATTTTTGACTGACTTTATTGTCATTAGGTGTGATTTATCAACAAAAAACGAGACATTTCTTATCATTTTGGTTTGACTTGAGTGAGTTGTGCGCATAGATTTAACTCAAATGAAATATATTTAACATCTCGTAAACATCTTTCAGGGTCCGCGGGAATATTTCATTCACTGGTTTATCTCTCAATCTGAAGCTTGGGTCCGGTCGTACAAGCTGATGGCAGTAGGTTGAATGTTCACAATCCCCCAAACAAAGGAGAGTGGGATGAGCAAGTTACGTGTCATGAAGAAAACGCTGCAGGCTGCTACCGCGACTGTCGCATTATCCATCCTGTCCGCTACCTCACCGGCCATGGCCGAGACCAAAGCACCCACGGCTTTTCAGTGTAAGCCGGGCGAAACCTATTACATGAATGTGATGGTGTCCGGGGTGGAATACTGGTTCCCGGTCTACGAAATGATGAAGCAAGCCGCCCGCTCAATGGGGTGTAAAACGGTGTACACCGGCACGCCTGAATATGACGTGAATAAGCAGCTGGCGTCGTTTGAGCAAATACTGGCTAAAAAACCAGCCGGGATCCTGCTGCATCCCATGAACCCGGATCCATTCATTGAACCGATCAATCGTGCTGCAGAAATGGGGATTCCCGTGGTGACTTTCGCGGCAGACTCACCCAACAGTAAACGTGTGTCCTTTATTACTTCGGATAACGACGAAGAAGGGAAATATGCCGCAGATACCATTGCAGAAGATATGGGCGGTAAAGGGGAATACGCGGTGCTGGAGAATCCGGGACAGGATAACCACGACAGACGGGTCTCTGCCTTTATTGCACGGATGAAGTCGAAGTGGCCTGACATGAAGCTGGTGTCCCGTGCTGCCAGTAAT
Source organism: Photobacterium sp. GJ3 (assembly GCF_018199995.1). Taxonomy (NCBI): domain Bacteria; kingdom Pseudomonadati; phylum Pseudomonadota; class Gammaproteobacteria; order Vibrionales; family Vibrionaceae; genus Photobacterium; species Photobacterium sp. GJ3. The sequence goes on from NZ_CP073579.1 coordinate 191,057, forward strand.
ACCGATGCCACCAAAGCCTACAACGCCGTGATGACGATGGCGCAGGCGCATCCGAACCTGGGCGCTGTCTTTATGCCTGAAGCAACCTCTGCCATGGGTGCAGCTCAGGCAGCGAAAGAATTGGGTAAAAACATTCGTGTCTTTAATGCCGACGTGAATGCCAAAATTCTCGACATGATCAAGCAGGGTGAAATTTTTGGTGCGGTAAACCCGAATCAGGGCATGCAGGGCTACATGGGGATGATGCTGCTCTACATGGCGGCACACTCGAAGATGATTGATCCGATGAATGACTACAAGCGTGCGGGTTACAACCCGATGGGTGTGCCTTTTGTCGACAACGGTTTCGCCATTGTGACCAAAGACAACGCCGATGACTTCTACTGGGACAAGTATCTGACGAAGCGCGGCACCAAAGGGATTAACGAGTAATACATCAACGCAAGGCCCGCCTGGCGGGCCTGTTCCCTCAGCTTACTCATGGAGGAGAGACGGTGGACATGTCAAATCAAACACCCGTCCTTGAAATCCGGAATGTCACCAAAACCTTTGGGTCGACGATAGCGCTGAACCAGATTCAATTCGACCTGCTGCCGGGCGAAGTACATGCCATTGCGGGTGAAAACGGGGCTGGGAAATCAACCCTGATGAAAATCATTGATGGGATCCACCAGCCGGACAGTGGTGACATTTATATCGATGGCAAAAAAGTTGTCGTCAGCAACCCGCTGGAGGCACAGAAATTCGGGATCGGCTTTGTGCATCAGGAAATTGCGCTGTGTACCGATGTCTCGGTTGCTGAAAACATCATGATGGCCAAGATCAACAGGACACCGGGCTGGCTGGTGGATTACAAAGCGTTGTACCGTGAAGCTGAAGCGGTGATTCGCCAACTGGCGGATATCGATCCCAGACAACGGGTGTCTGATCTGACGATTTCCAACCAGCAACTGGTGGAAATTGCCAAAGCCCTGGTGCTGGACTGCAAAATCCTGATTCTGGATGAACCGACAGCTGCTTTGACCGATCAGGAAACGGAGATCCTGTTTGCCATCATGAAACAACTGAAGGCGCAGGGGATCAGCATCATTTATATCAGTCACCGAATGGCAGAAATTTTTGAGCAATGCGACCGGGTCAGCGTGTTCCGCGACGGACATTATATCGATACCCAACGCATTGAAGAGACGACGCCGCAGGCGATTGTGCAGCGGTTGGTCGGGCGGGAAATCGCCAATCTGTACCCACCCAAATTCGAGGGTGACGTGGCAACCAATCCGGTGATGCTCGGTGTTGGTGGCCTGTCGGATGGACAGCAATTTGTTGATGTCACCTTTAATGTGCATCAGGGCGAAATTTTCGGGATTGCCGGGCTGATTGGCGCGGGCCGTTCTGAAATGGTGAAAGGCCTGTGCGGATTAATGCCCAGACACAGCGGCGAGATTCATTTTCACGGTCAGCCGGTCACCATCCGCCATTACCGGGATGCGATCGATCTGGGCATTGTTTACCTCTCGGAGGACCGGAAAGAAGAAGGGCTGTTCCTGGATCTCTCGATTGCTGCGAATGTGTCTGCCCTCCGGCTGGAACAGGTCAGCGAGAATGGCCTGATCCGCAAAGAGAAAGAATTCAATCAGGCACAAACGCTCACCGATCGCCTGAACCTGAAAAGTGGCAGCCTGTACCACAAAGCGTCCTCACTGAGCGGCGGGAATCAGCAGAAAGTCGCGCTGGCCAAAATTCTGTCGGTGAATCCCAGACTCATCATTCTGGATGAGCCGACCCGGGGGATCGACGTCGGCGCGAAATCCGAAATCCATAAACTGATTCGCGAACTGGCTCAGGCTGGCGTCGGCATCATTGTAATCTCATCTGAACTGCCGGAAGTGATCGGCCTGAGTGACCGCGTCATGGTGATGCGTGAATCCAGACAGATGGGCATTCTCACCGGTGAGCAGATAACAGAACAACATATCATGCACCTCGCCTCGGGCTCAGCTGAGATGGCGCAGGAATCTGTCCAGGCGTAATGCAGGAGAAATCATCATGACCATACAACATGTTTCTACACCCAACGCCTCGGTCGACCGTAAAAAAAGGTCGCTGAAAGATGCACTGATTCGGATGAGTCAGATGCGGGAATTCACCCTGATTCTGATTATTGTGGCGCTGTTCATCGGGATGAGCTTCGCGTCACCGTACTTCCTGACGTGGGCCAATATGAAAGCCATGCTGTTGTCTTTCTCAACGGAAGGCATTGTGGTGGTCGGCATGACCATGCTGCTCATTGTCGGCGGGATCGACCTGTCGGTCGGCGCCGTGATGTGTCTGGCCATGGTATTTGCGGCCAAGCTGTTCATTCTGGGCATGAATCCCTGGCTGGCGAGTCTGGCGTCGATCGGCTTCAGTGGTTTTATCGGCTGGCTGATGGGCATGTGCGTGACCCGCCTGGGCCTGCATCACTTCATTGTGACGCTGGCATTCATGGGGCTGGCCCGTGGCGCCAGTATGATCATTACTCAGGGTACCCCGATTTCGCTGTTCACCCTGCCGCCTGAGTTCAAATTCATCGGGCAGGGCACGCTGTTCGGGGTGCCGTTTTCCATCATCATTTTCTTTGTGGTGATCATCATCAGTGATTTCCTGCTGCGGAACGCCAAAGCCTTCCGCAAAATTTTCTACACCGGCAGCAATGAAAAAGCCGCGCAGTATTCCGGCGTGAACACCAACAAAGTCAAACTCTATGTGACTGTGCTCTCCTCGGCGCTCTGTGGTCTGGCGGGCATTATTTATATGTCGAAGTTCGGGGCCGCGACTCCCAACTTCGGCGTCGGGCTGGAACTGAACATTATTGCTGCAGCCGTGATCGGTGGCGCCAGCCTGAAAGGCGGCGAAGGGACCATTTTCGGGGCGATTCTGGGCATTGCGTTGCTGAGCGTTGTCTCCAGTTCCCTGATTCTGCTGGATGTTTCGGTGTACTGGCAGGAGTTCATTAAAGGCTTGATTCTGCTGGCTGCTGTGGCCATTGACCATCACCTGCACCAGAAGTCGAAAGCCAAATCCTGAGGAGAGTGAGCCGATGCAAACCACCATCAAAACGCAGGAGGTTTCCCGTCTGGTGAGTCAGGTGCTGTTCTTTCATTACAAGGAAAACCGCAGTCAGGCTGAAATCTCAAAAACACTGGATCTGTCACCGGCCAAAGTGAATCGGATTATCCGGCAGGCGAGAGAAGAAGGACTGGTCGAAATTATTCTCAATATTCCCCATGTGGGCGTGCTGGGTCTGGAAAAGCAACTCATCGCCAGCACCGGACTGAGCAAAGCCGTTCTCTGTCCTTCTTACGGAGCGGATCAGGCGGTGGCGTTCACGCAGATTGCTGAGATGACCGCGAACTATCTGCTGGAAACGCTGCGGAAGAAGGATGTGATTTGCATCAGTGGCGGAAAAGCCCTCGCCAGAATTGTGGCGGTGATGAAGCCGGTGAAAAACATGGCGGTGACGGTCGTCCCGGCGACCGGCGGGGTTCAGGGACGCCATTTCACGGATGTGAACTACCTGGCTTCTGCGCTGGCAGAGAAACTGGGCGGGAAATCCCTGCAATTGCATGCGCCCTTATTCGCGGACACCCAGTCCGACCGGGACATGCTGGTGAACATGCGTGCGTCCAGAGAAGTTCTTGAACTGGCTCGTCATGCGGATATTGCGCTGGCGGGGATTGGTGCCGTTGCCAAAGGGGATGAAAGTTATTTTGACCTGCGGCACTGGGTCAATGGCGAGAAATCACGGGTTGCGGAAAGCCAGTGTAAAGGGGAAGTCTTTGCCCACTTATTTGATGCATCCGGCGAAGCCTGCATTCCTGCACTGAACGACAAGCTGGTCGGGCTGACACTGGAGGAGCTGCGGCAGATCCCGGTCAGCATCGGGGTGGCTGCCGGGGCAGAGAAGGTCGCACCGATTCAAGCCGCGCTGCGGGGCGGATTTCTCAATACGCTGATCACCGATGAGCTGACCGCGCAGGCGGTGCTGGACGCTTAAGACCAGCGATATTCATTCAAACACATAACCCAGAGAGGGATGACCATGAACACAAGACAGTTGGGGAAATCCGGCATTGATGCATCAGTGATTGGCCTGGGCACCTGGGCCATGGGGGCTGGATGTGGGGTGGCACCAATGAGAAAGACGCCATTGCTGCGATTCAGGAATCGATCACCTGCGGCGTTTCACTGATTGATACTGCGCCTGCTTATGGCCTGGGCCGTTCCGAAACGCTGGTCGGAAAAGCGATTCAGGGACAGCGGGACAAAGTGGTGCTGGCGACCAAATGCGGTCTGGTCTGGCATACCCAGAAAGGGAATCACTTTTTTGATGAAGAAGGCCAGAAGGTCCACCGTTATCTGGGCCGGGACGCCATTCAGTACGAGCTGGAACAAAGCCTGCGTCGTCTGGGCACCGATTATATCGATCTTTACATCACGCACTGGCAGGACCCGACCACGCCAGTGGAAGAAACCATGTCTGCACTGATGGCGCTCAAACAGCAGGGCAAAATCCGGGCGATTGGGGTCAGTAATGTCAGTCTGGCAGAACTCAAGGCTTATCAGCAGTTTGGCACGGTCGATGCGGTCCAGGAAAAGTACAACATGATCGAACGCGGACTTGAGCAGCAGTTACTGCCGCATACCCAAGCAACCGAGGTTTCCTGCCTCAGTTATTCATCTCTGGCGCTGGGTTTACTGAGCGGAAAAATTTCCGCCGACCGGACGTTTGAAGGGGATGATCAGCGGCTGACTAACCCGCTCTTTTCTCAGGAGAACCGTCGCAAAGTTCAGCAGTTCTGTGAATCCGTTCTCCCGCTGGCACAGGACTACGGGATCACCGTTGCGCAACTGGTGATTGCCTGGACGCTGACGCAACCCGGGATCACTTACGCCTTATGTGGTGCGCGACATCCGGCTCAGGCGGCTGAAAACGCCCGTGCCGGAGAAGTGAACTTAGCCGCGGCGGATGCTGATCTGATCAGCGCTCAGATCGCACAGCACCTGAGTCTGGTTCAGGCGGACTGACCGACACCCTATCCACAATTGTAAACCAAGGGGATCAGCATGGCGGGTTACGGAAAGGAAAACAGGCAAGGACGTTTACCCCGGGAACAATCCTTTGATGTTGTGATTGTCGGGGGCGGCATCAACGGGATCAGCGTCTATCGCGAGCTGTCGTTACAGGGCGTCAAAGTCCTGCTGGTGGAAAAAGATGATTTTTGCAGTAAAGCCAGTGCTGCATTGTCCCGCATGATTCACGGTGGCCTGCGGTATCTGGAAAACGGAGAGTTTGCACTGGTGCGGGAATCGCTGGCGGAGCGGAACCGGCTGCTGACCAATGCCCCCCATGTGGTGAAACCATTGGTGACGACCATTCCAATCTTCTCTCGCTGGTCCGGTTTGTTCTATGCCCTGTTTAACTTTACTGGGCTAATGGATAAACCCAGTCGCCGGGGGGCGCTGGTGATTCAGCTCGGGCTCTGGTTTTACGATTTTTTCACCCGGAACGATCAGCAATTGCCGAAACATCGTTTCTTGTCCAAGACAGAAACGATTCGACGCTGGCCGCACTTTGAACCAGGCGTGATTCGCAGCGCGGATTACTTCGATGCCTGGATCAGCGCGCCGGAACGGCTGGCGATGGAAGTGCTGCAAGACACGGGGGAAGACAGCGCCAGTGTTGCCTGTAATTACACTGAGCTGGTGGGCCGCGATGGGAAGCAGTTGACGATTCGGGATGTCCTGACCGGAGAAACGGCAGTGATCACCACAGACAAGCTGGTCAATGCGACGGGGGCCTGGGTGGATCAGACTAATGACCGGCTGGGGGTGGCCTCGGGATATCTGCAGGGCACCAAAGGCTCGCATATGATTGTCCGCCATCCGGCGCTGTTGGCGGAACTGGACGGACATATGGTGTTTTATGAGAACCCGGAAGGCCGTGTCTGCATTCTGTTTCCCTATTTTGGCAATGTACTGATTGGGTCTACGGATATTCCGGTCGCCGATCCGGATGCAGTGACCTGTACCACAGAAGAAGTGGATTACATGCTGGATTCACTGAAAGCCGTTTTTCCGGATTTCACCATTCGCCATGAAGATATTGTGTACCGCTTCAGTGGCGTACGGCCGCTGCCATCCGTTAAAACGTCGACCACGGGTCAGATTCCCCGGAGTCATGCACTCAAGGTGGAACCGACGGAGGACGGTCAGGCCACGCTGTACTCGCTGGTAGGCGGTAAATGGACGACGTTCCGCGCTTTTGGTGCTGAAGTCGCAGACCGGATTCTGTCGGACCTGCATCGCAAACGTGAGATTTCAACGGTGAACCGGGCTATCGGCGGCGGATTTCGCTTTCCGCAGACCGATATTGAGCGACAGGCCCTGATACAGGATGTGGTGAATCAATATGGCCTGAGTCAGACACGATTCACCCAGTTACTGACGCGCTATGGCACATCATGTCTGCACATGCTGGATGATCTCACCGCGCAGCAGGATGCCCCGCTGGAGAGCCTGCCGGATTACAGTGAACGGGAAATTGCTTATCTGATTCATCATGAATCCGTGTGCCGGACGCTGGATGTGCTGCAACGCCGCACATCGGTTGCGATTCAGGGCAGAGTGAATCACGCAGTGCTGGCTGAAGTGACCGCACTGGTCGCCCGGCAGCTGGGATGGAACGCACAGGAAACGAAACGAGATCTGGCAGAGAGCTGTCGTCAGTTACGCGAATACCATGGTCTGGATGTCAATGCCGAAGCGGTTGAACAAATCTGGGCCGGGTCTTTTTCAGGAGGAAATTATGTATATCAGTAACAAAGTCAGGATGAACCGGCTGTTTCAGAACGGGCGCTGTCTGGATGTTGCCATTGACCACGGCGTCTGTAATGAGCCTTCTTTTCTCAATGGCCTCGAAAATATGGATGCTGTGGTGGGTCAGCTGGTGGAAGCAAAGCCCGATGCGATTCAGATGAATTATGGTCAGAGTGACTTGCTGCAAACAGCCAATGGCAAAGACAAACCGGCGCTGGTGATGCGCCTCGATATGGGGAATCCCTACAACACCATCCGTCATCGTCACATGTGGGCCGTGATGCAGAACGAGCAGGAGCCGGTTTTGCAGGCCCTGAGAATGGACGCCGCCTGTGTGGTTGTCAATCTGTTCATGTTGCCGGATGAACCTGATCTGTTCCGTCAGTGTGTGCTGAATATCAGCAAGGTGAAAAATGACTGTGAGAAATACGGGATGCCGCTGATGATCGAACCGCTGGTCATGCAGCCAGCCAGCAGCGGTCAGGCTTATGGCGTTGATGGTGACGTTGAAAAAATTGTCACCTTGGTCCGTCTGGCCCGGGAAATGGGTGCAGACATCATCAAAGCGGATCCCACCCGTCATGCGGAAGATTTCCACCGTGTCGTTGAAGCAGCCCGTTGTCCGGTGCTGGTGCGTGGTGGCGGGAAAGAAGATATCGAAGTGGTGTTCAGTAAAGCGCGTCAGTTGCTCGATCAGGGCGCGGTGGGCATGGTCTACGGCCGGAATATTTATCAGCACCCGAATCCAAACCGGATCGTAAAAGCGTTTATGGCGATGATTCATCAGGGGGTCAGTGTGTCTGAGGCACTGAGTATTTACCAGCAGCAATAAACTTCATTCACAGTAATGACGAGAAGAAGGAACAGGGCATGGCACCATACGTACTGGGGATCGATTGCGGGAATACGGGCATTAAAGTGGCACTGTTTGATTTGCAGGGCCATGAAATCGGGGCACAGGGCGATAAAGTGGCCACCTATTTTCCCGCACCGGGGTTTACGCAGTGCGATATGGTGCAGCTCTGGCATCAGTGCTCGGTGCTAATTCGCCAATTACTGGCTGAACAGGGAGTTTCGCCGGAACACATCGCAGCGGTTGGCTGCAGCGGCCACGGGAATGGTTTGTATCTGCTCGATCAGGACCAGATGCCAATGCTGGCGATTAAATCCCTGGACTGCCGGGCCAATGCGCTGGTCGACGCACTCCGGCAAAGCCCAATGGACGATTTGATTCAGGAACTGAATCGTCAGGGTGTGTGGCCGGCACAATCGGCCACACTGCTGTGCTGGCTGAAACAACATCAGCCGGAGACCTATCACTGTATCGGTCACGTGCTGTTTTGTAAGGATTATCTGAACTTCTGTCTGACCGGAGAGATCGCCACCGAAACCGGCGATCTCAGTGCGTCAGGCTTGTATGACTTCTCCGCCGGGGCGGTGTCCGGAACTTTGCTGCGTGCCTTGGACATTGAAGAGATGGTGCCGTGTATTCCGTCGCCCGGGCAGTGTCAGGATGTGATGGGTCATATCAGTATGGAAGCTGCGGCGCTGACCGGGCTGAAATTCGGGACACCCGTCGTCAATGGTTGTTTTGACATTGTGGCTTGTGCGCTGGGATCTGGTGTCTGGCAATCTCAAGCTGCTTCAATTATTGCCGGTTCCTGGAGCATCAATCAGGTTGTTTCAGACACCTTGCCGGGACGGGATATTTTCATGAGCTGTGATTTTCCCGGCCAGCGTTATCTGGCGGTGGAATCCAGCGCGACTTCGGCGTCGAACCTGGAGTGGTTTATCAGCCAGTTTTACCGGGAGGAAAAACAGCAGGCTGAAGCCGAAGCATCGGACTTTTTCGCGGTCCTGAATCAGCAGGTGGCATCCACAACACTGACCGAAGATCTGCCCTTGTTTCATCCGTATCTGTACGGTGCCTGTGATAATCAGCCCGTCCAGGGCAATTTTTTCGGGTTGGCCGGGTGGCATCAGAAATCGGATCTCCTCTATGCCGTGTATGAAGGCATCGTCTTCGGCCATCTGGAACATGTCAGCCGTCTGCGGCAGTCCGGACAAGCCTTTGAAAAAGCCGTCCTCAGCGGTGGCGCAGCCCGGAGTCCATTCTGGAGCCAGCTGTTTGCCGATGTCCTGAACGTGGACATTTACACATCCGACTGTTCAGAAGCGGGCGCAAGAGGGGCTGCGATGGCTGCCGCAACAGGGGCCGGGTGCTTCACCGATCTGGGACTGGCGGTTCAAAAAATGGCCAAACTGAATGCCCCAATCCTGCCCCGTCTACAGGTTCAGGCTGTGCTAATGAAGCGTTATGCACGCTATCTTGCCGTGTCTCTGGCCCTGAAAAATGTGGATCTGAACGACATCTAACCCATGGCGTCCAGATCCTCGCTGTCGCTGGAATGACGGTAATGTGATGATTGATAAAGGCTTAGTCGTTCCCGCGAAGGCGGGAACCCAGTGACGTTCAAGCGCCGAAGCCACGTCTGGGTGCTGTGAACGATGCTACAGAACGGCTGAACTTGGCTGTGATTTGATTTGTTCAATGATGATTTTCGTGTGTTTGCAGCCCGGCGCTCTATGGATTCCCGTCTGAGCGGGGATGACGGTAAATGATTGAATTTAAAGGAATTTGTTGTTCCCGCGAAGGTGGGAACCCAGTGACGTTGATGCGCTGAATTCTCGTCTGGGTGCTGTGAACGATGCTACAGAATGACTGAATTTTGTTGTGGTTTTATCTGTTCAATGATGATTTTCGTGTGTTTGCAGCCCGGCGCTCTATGGATTCCCGCCTGCGCGGGAATGACGGTAAGGTGGTGAATTTAAAGTCATTCGTCGTTCCCGCGAAGGCGGGAACCCAGTGACGTTGATGCGCTGAATTCTCGTCTGGGCGCTGTGAACGATTCGACAGAACGGCTGAACTTGGCTGTGATTTGATCTGTTCAATGATGTTTTTCGTGTGATTTTATTCCAGCGCACCATGGATTCCCGCTGCGCGGTAATGACGATAAATGATTGAATTTAAATGAGTTCGTCGTTCCCGCGAAGGCGGGAACCCAGTGACGTTGATGCGCTGAATTCTCGTCTGGGCGCTGTGAACGATTCGACAGAATGACTGAACCTTGCTGGGATTTGATTTGTTCAATGATGTTTTTCGTGTGATTTTATTCCAGCGCACCATGGATTCCTGCCTGCGCGGGAATGACGTTAAGTGATTGAATTTAAATCCATTCATCGTTCCCGCGAAGGCGGGAACCCAGTGACGTTCATGCGCCGAAGCCACGTCTGGGTGCTGTGAACGATGCGACAGGAGGACTGAACTTTGTTGTGGTTTTATCTGTTCAATGATGCTTTTCGTGTGATTTTATTCCAGCGCACCATGGATTCCCGCCTGCGCGGGAATGACGGTAAATTATTGAATTTAAAGGAATTCGTCGTTCCCGCGAAGGCGGGAACCCAGTGACGTTGATGCGCTGAATTCTCGTCTGGGCGCTGTGAACGATTCGACAGAACGGCTGAACTTGGCTGTGATTTGATCTGTGCAATGATGTTGTGAATGCGCTTTGAGCCCTGCGCCCTATGGATTCCCGTCTGCGCGGGAATGATGGTAAATGATTGAATTTAAAGCCATTAGTCGTTCCCGCGAAGGCGGGAACCCAGTGACGTTCATGCGCCGAAGCCTCGTCTGGGTGCTGTGAACGATGTGACAGAAGGACTGAACTTTGTTGTGGTTTTATCTGTTCAATGATGTTTTTCGTGTGATTTTATTCCAGCGCACCATGGATTCCCGCCTGCGCGGGAATGACGGTAAATGATTGAATTTAAAGCCATTCGTCGTTCCCGCGAAGTCGGGAACCCAGTGACGTTGATGCGCCGAAGCCTCGTCTGAACGCTGTGAACGATGCGACAGAAGGACTGAACTTTGTTGTGGTTTTATCTGTTCAATGATGTTTTTCGTGTGATTTTATTCCAGCGCACCATGGATTCCTGCCTGCGCGGGAATGACGGTAAGGCGATGAATTTAAAGTGATTTGTCGTTCCCGCGAAGGCGGGAACCCAGTGACGTTGATGCGCTGAATTCTCGTCTGGGCGCTGTGAACGATGCTACAGAATGACTGAACCTTGCTGGGATTTGATTTGTTCAATGATGATTTTCGTGTGTTTGCAGCCCGGCGCTCTATGGATTCCCGCCTGCGCGGGAATGACGTTAAGTGATTGAATTTAAAGCCATTCGTCGTTCCCGCGAAGGCGGGAACCCAGTGACGTTGATGCGCTGAATTCTCGTCTGGGCGCTGTGAACGATTCGACAGAATGACTGAACCTTGCTGGGATTTGATTTGTTCAATGATGATTTTCGTGTGTTTGCAGCCCGGCGCTCTATGGATTCCCGCCTGCGCGGGAATGACGGTAAGGTGGTGAATTTAAAGTCATTCGTCGTTCCCGAAAAGGCGGGAACCCAGTGACGTTCATGCGCCGAAGCCTCGTCTGGGTGCTGTGAACGATGCTACAGAACGGCTGAACTTGGCTGTGATTTGATCTGTGCAATGATGTTGTGAACGCGCTTTGAGCCCTGCGTCCTATGGATTCCCGCCTGCGCGGGAATGACGGTAAATAATTGAATTTAAATCCATTCGTCGTTCCCGCAAAGGCGGGAACCCAGTGACGTTCATGCGCCGAAGCCACGTCTGGGTGCTGTGAACGATGCGACAGAACGGCTGAACTTGGCTGTGATTTGATCTGTTCAATGATGTTTTTCGTGTGATTTTATTCCAGCACACCATGGATTCCCGCCTGCGCGGGAATGACGTTAAGTGATTGAATTTAAATCCATTAATCGTTCCCGCGAAGGCGGGAACCCAGTGACGTTAAGCAACACGCGCCAAGCTCAGCTGAAACAAATTTAAGTTTCAGCGACGCTTGATTCCCGTGCATCTGCATCGGGACTGCCTTCCTGATCCCGCCGATCCACGATTCTGATTGATCTCTCAAAAATCATTTATTTTGATATTTTTTGTATCATTTTAATCTATATTCATTCTGTGACTGCTTGATGGAATAAGGATAATGGGATGACACAACGAATTGTAATGCCCGGATTGATGGAGATTGGCGCCGGAGCGCTGGACAAAGTTGCAGACATGATGGCATTGCTGGCCTGCAGCCAGCCCCTGATCGTAACGGATCAGGTGATGTCGGAGCTGGGGTATGTCAAGCGGGTTCAGAACTCGCTGGCGGCCAAAGGCATGGCTTGCGGTGTTTTTCTGGATACGGAGCCGGAGCCGACCGAAGCCTCGATTTTACCGGCGGTGGATCAGGTCGTGACTGGCCAGTATGACTGCTTGATTGCTCTGGGTGGCGGCAGTGCTATCGACAGTGCCAAAGCAATCGGGCTGCTGGCACAGCATGGCGGCAAAATGCAGGACTACAAAGTCCCGCATGTGGTGACAGAAGCCATTCTGCCCGTGATTGCGATTCCGACAACGGCAGGGACTGGCTCTGAGGTGACACGGGTGACCATTATCACGGATCAGGAGACGGACGAAAAAATGCTGTGCATGGGGCCGGGCCTGATTCCCCGGGCCGCAATCATCGACTATGAGCTGACGCTTTCGGTTCCGGCCCGGATTGCGGCGGATACCGGCATTGATGCGCTGACACACGCGATGGAGGCTTATGTCAGTGGCAAAGCCGGTGCATTTACCGATCAGCAGGCACTGGCAGCAATGCGTCTGATTGCGCCGAATTTACGTCAGGCGGTGAATCAGCCCGGCAATCATGCGGCTAAAGAAAAACTGATGCTGGGTGCGACCATGGCCGGAATGGCGTTTTCAAATGCTTCGGTCGCGCTGGTGCATGGTATGAGCCGTCCGATTGGCGCCCACTTCCATGTACCTCATGGCATGAGCAATGCCATGTTGCTGCCGGTGATCACTGAATTCTCAATTTCAGCCAGCCTGGAGCGTTATGCCGAATGTGCACGCGCCATGGGACTGGCAGACGACATCATCAGCGATCAGGAAGCGGTTGAGCGCCTGATGATTGAACTCAGACAACTGAATCAGGATTTGAAAGTGCCCACTCTGTCCGCATTCGGGATCAACAAGGCACAGTATTTCAGCCTGCTGGACACCATGGCGGAACAAGCGCTGGCTTCTGGTTCCCCGAATAACAACCCGCGTGTCCCCAGCAAGGAACAGGTCATTGAACTGTATGAAAAAGTATGGAGTGAAGGATGATTGGAAATTACATCAACAGTGAGCTGACAGCAGTGAACTCCGGACGCAGTCTGCCTGTGACGGATCCGGCAAACGGCACCGTGATTGAGGAAGTCGGTTTATCCAGTGTACAGGAGACTGAACAGGCGATTGCAGCGGCCGAAGCAGCATGGCCGGCATGGGCGCAGATGACTCCCCTGAATCGCTCCCGGATCCTGTTTCGTTTCAAAGCATTGCTGGAACAAAACATGGACGAACTGGCGGCGCTGATCAGTCGTGAACATGGCAAAGTACACAGCGATGCCCTCGGGGAATTGACGCGCGGGCTGGAAGTGGTGGAGTTTGCCTGCGGGATCCCGCATTTGCAGAAAGGGGAGCACAGCCGCAATGTCGGTTCCGGGGTGGATTCTTATTCGATGATGATGCCGCTCGGCGTGTGTGCCGGTATCACGCCGTTTAACTTTCCGGTCATGGTGCCGATGTGGATGTTCCCGATTGCACTGGCTACCGGCAACACCTTCATTCTGAAACCTTCAGAGAAGAATCCCTCTGCGGCACTGAAGCTGGCAGAACTGCTGACAGAAGCTGGACTACCCAAAGGGGTGTTCAATGTTGTTCAGGGCGATAAAACCTCGGTGGATGTGCTGCTTCGGGATCCGCGTGTCAAAGCAGTCAGTTTTGTCGGGTCCACGCCGATTGCTGAATATATCTATGCCGAGGGCTCGGCACATGGCAAGCGGGTTCAGGCCCTGGGCGGAGCGAAAAATCACTTGGTGGTGATGCCGGATGCGGATCTGGATCAGGCGATGAACGCCCTGATGGGCGCCGCTTTCGGGGCCGCCGGTGAGCGTTGTATGGCGGTTTCTGTCGCCGTGGCGATTGGCGATGAGGTCGGCGACCGGCTGGCCGAGAAACTCACCGCCCGCATTCGCGAGCTGAGAGTGGGGCCGGGCTACGGGCAGGCGGTTGAGAATGAAATGGGGCCGCTGATCACCGAGGATCACATGAAGAAAGTGAGCGGTTACATTGATCAGGGCGAGGCTGAAGGGGCCACGCTGCTGGTGGATGGCAGAGATTACCAAGTGCCCGGTTATGAAAGCGGTTATTTTGTCGGCGGGACGCTGTTTGATCAGGTCACCCCGAAAATGACGATTTACCGGGAAGAAATTTTCGGCCCGGTTCTGTCCCTGTTGCGGGCGCAGTCGCTGGATGAAGCCTTGGCGCTGATCAATGCCCATGAGTTCGGTAATGGCACTGCAATCTTTACCGCTGATGGTGAAGCCGCCCGCCGTTTCAGCGATCAGGTTGAAGTCGGCATGGTTGGTGTTAATGTACCGATTCCGGTTCCCATGGCATTCCATTCATTTGGCGGCTGGAAGCGTTCTCTGTTCGGACCGCTGCACATGCACGGCAACGATGGGGTGCGATTCTTTACCCGGATGAAAACGATCACTACCCGCTGGCCGAAGCACCAGCAACAAGGGGCTGACTTCATCATGCCCACCATGAAATAACCCCTCATCTGAGCGGCTTCCCAATGCAGGAAGCCGCCTGTTTGCAGCGTTGTGATGCTGCACTGTCGTTGGCTCAGTCTTGCAGAAATTATAAATAACCCGAGTTGCTGGTGGCCGGGTTGAGGGGTTCCCTATGCTGTTTTCCCCGCGGTTCAATTCGACGCTGGTGATTTTCTACACACGCATGGAGAACATTCATGGCTGCATTACGGAAGCGATTTCACTGCTACCCCGGCGGTTGGATATCCGGTGTATTGTAAGTGACTCTGGGCACCATGTCTCATTTTCGTCGTTCCCGCGAAGGCGGGAACCCAGTGACGTTGATGCGCTGAATTCTCGTCTGGGCGCTGTGAACGATTCTGCAGAATGACTGAACCTTGCTGGGATTTGATTTGTTCAATGATGATTTTCGTGTGTTTGTAGCCCGGCGCTTTATGGATTCCCGCCTGCGCGGGAATGACGGTAAGGCGATGAATTTAAAGTGATTTGTCGTTCCCGCGAAGGCGGGAACCCAGTGACGTTGATGCGCCGAAGCCACGTCTGGGTGCTGTGAACGATGCGACAGAACGGCTGAACTTGGCTGTGATTTGATCTGTGCAATGATGTTGTGAATGCGCTCTGAGTCCTGCGCTCTATGGATTCCCGCCTGCGCGGGAATGACAGTAATCGTATGAATTATATAAAATTTGTCGTTCCCGCGCAGGCGGGAACCCAGTGACGTTGATGCGCCGAAGCCTCGTCTGGGTGCAGTGAACGATTCTATAGATTGACTTGAACCTTGCTGGGATTTGATCTGTTCAATGATGATTTTCGTGTGATTTTATTCCAGCGCACCATGGATTCCCGCCTGCGCGGGAATGACGGTAAGACGATGAATTTAAAGTGATTTGTCGTTCCCGCGAAGGCGGGAATGACGGTAAGGCGATGAATTTAAAATGATTTGTCGTTCCCGCGAAGGCGGGAACCCAGTGACGTTGATGCGCCGAAGCCTCGTCTGGGTGCAGTGAACGATTCTATAGATTGACTTGAACCTTGCTGGGATTTGATCTGTTCAATGATGATTTTCGTGTGTTTGTAGCCCGGTGCTCTATGGATACCCGCCTGCGCGGGAATGACGGTAAGGCGATGAATTTAAAATGATTTGTCGTTCCCGCGAAGGCGGGAACCCAGTGACGTTGATGCGCTGAAGCCACGTCTGGGCGCTGTGAGCGATTCTACAGAATGACTGAGCCTTGCTGGGATTTTATCTGTTCCATGATGATTTTCGTGTGATTTTATTCCAGCGCACCATGGATTCCCGCCTGCGCGGGAATGACGGTAAGACGATGAATTTAAAGTGATTTGTCGTTCCCGCGAAGGCGGGAATCCAGTGACGTTCAAGCGCCGAAGCCACGTCTGGGTGCTGTGAACGATGCGACAGAACGGCTGAACTTGGCTGTGATTTGATCTGTTCAATGATGTTTTTCGTATGATTTTATTCCAGCGCCCTATGGATTCCCGCCTGCGCGGGAATGACGGTAAGGCGATGAATTTAAAATGATTTGTCGTTCCCGCGCAGGCGGGAACCCAGTGACGTTGATGCGCTGAAGGTTCGTCTGGGTGCAGTGAACGATTCTATAGATTGGCTTGAACCTTGCTGGGATTTTATCTGTTCATTGATGTTGTGAACGCGCTTTGAGCCCGACGCCTTATGGATTCCCGCCTGCGCGGGAATGACGAAATTAAGTATTTTCGATGTGGGGGAAATGCGCGGGAATAACGGTTTTTTGCTTTGGCGATATATAAAGGGAATCACAACCCCAGGGAAAAATTCATGGATGAATTTTTAGGTTGTCGGCGCCGGGAGCGCCTACAACCGGCCCGGCCCACATGAGAGAAAAAAAGGCATTTCTGGGTACGCTTTGTGCCAGCAAAGCGTATCTGGCGCGCATTTAAAATGCTGAATTTGGCACTGCTCTCAAGCGCGCCATATCTCCATCCCAATGATTCAGGCCGGATTTATCCCTGATACGTCCCACGAACCGGATAGTTGTTTTCCGGTGTGCGCAGCCACTGCAGGCCCGCGACCAGAGTTTTCAGATCGGGTCTGGCGAAGGGGATATTGGAGTAATCTGCAATTTGAATCTTGCCTTCCGCATTGATGACAAACAAACCGGGTTCCGCAAAGACATGATCGGTTTCCTGAGCGGAGCGGGGTTCAGACAGATAAAGCCCGAGTGACTGGGCCTGCGCAATGGTGAGTCCGTAGGCAATCGGGAACGAGACATCCAGTGCTTCAAGATGGGCTTCCAACTGTGCCTGACTGTCCATGGAGGCGGCGATGATATCCACTCCGATTTCAGCCAGATCAGCTTTCAAGGTCTCTAACTGATTCAGGTAACGGGTACAGAGCGGGCAGTGCTTGCCACGATAGATCACAACCAGCCGCCAGTCTGCGCCTTGGGCTGGCGTCCCCAGAGAGATGGATTGACCAGAACGCAATTGTACCGGGATTGATGGAAAAGGCGTGCCGGGTTGAGGTTGATTGAGCGCCATGACATGTGTCCTTCGTTTTCATTGAAATCTGTTGGGTCATTAGAACGGGATGGGTCCGATTTATTTCAGTCGGCATGGTTAGATTGCGAAACGGTGACTTGTGGCAAAACAGCGCGCTCACAGCGTCGTTCGTGAACCTGTTATTGATCAGCACCAATGAAGTGTATAACCTGATTCAAAAAGAAATCGATTGAAGCCCATGACGACAAATAAGCCCGCGGCCCGGAAAGAAAAAGGGTCGACCATTGAACGTGTCTTGCAAATTCTGTCTTTTATTTCTGAACATGAAGG
Source organism: Photobacterium sp. GJ3 (assembly GCF_018199995.1). NCBI lineage: Bacteria > Pseudomonadati > Pseudomonadota > Gammaproteobacteria > Vibrionales > Vibrionaceae > Photobacterium > Photobacterium sp. GJ3. The sequence goes on from NZ_CP073579.1 coordinate 208,476, forward strand.
TCAGTATGATCAACATGAACTCGCAGAAGCAATGGACTTGCCGAAACTGGCGATCGGAAAACTGGTGGCTCAGCTGAAAACGCTGGGCATTTTGCGCGAAAATATGCTCAGAAAAATCATCGCCGGGCCAGAATTCCGCCAGATGGCTCTGGCCGTATTACGCAATAAGGTTTTTGCATCCCAGCGAACCGCGGTGTTAGAGAAACTGTCTGCTCAGATTGGGGAAACCTGCGGTGTTTCTGTGCCGAACGGCATCGAAATGCTTTATTTTGAGCGGGTTCAGACCAATTGGCCGCTGCAAATTAACCTGCCGGTTGGCAGCAGTGTCCCGCTGGCCGCCACGGCATCCGGAAAATTGTATCTGGCGACCCTGCCGGATCATGTTCGGCAGGTGATTCTGGATAATATCGCGCTGGAAGTCTTCACAGCACATACTCTGGTTGAGAAAGCGCAGCTTGAGCAGGAACTGAAAACCGTGCGAGCGCTGGGTTATGGCCGCGATAATGGCGAGTTTATTGATGGCATGGCTGCCGTGTCTGTGCCCATCGCACGGGATGGTTTAACGTTGGGCTATCTGTTCTGCCACAGCCCGATGGTGCGGCAATCGCTGATGGATCTGGAAAGCCATCTTCCGGCGATGCGGGAAGCCGCAGAAGAAATGATGGATCTCATGCTCACAGATGGCTGATCGTCGTTTTTTACTGCGACATCAGAAACTGCTGAAGCTGATCCCGTGTTCGCGACAGATCCGGTAAGAAAGTCAGTAACTGATCCAGATTCTTCCGGGTTTTCGGACAATGGCAGAACAGAGAAGCCAGAAACTTCCCGTCTTCCGACAATACCGGAATCGCCACAGCCACCAGTCCATCGATGAATTCTTCGTTATCCACACTGACCTGACGACCCCGGATCAACCGGAGCTCCTGTTCCAGGTTTTCCCGCTCTGTGTGGGTATTTTTGGCTAGCTTGATGAGATCGGTCTGATCAAAAATCCGGTCACGCTGCGCTTTGGTCAGTGTGCTAAGGAAGAGTTTGCCGGATGCTGTCGCCCAGACCGGTGTTTTCATACCCAGCGGAAGCACAATTTGCAGCGGCCAGTTGGTCTGAATCCGCTCGTGATAGACCATCCCATTGCCATCTGGAATGGCGATGCCGCAGGTTTCATTCACCCGCCGGGACAACCCGTGTAAAATCGCCTGCAACTGAGCGCGGCGCTCATTATGGTTGTTCAGGTTCAGCGCAATCCGTTTGAGTTCAGCGCCCGGATACACATTCCCCCGCTCATCTGCAGTCAGAAATTTTTCTTCATCCAACTGCTGAACCAACCGGTGATACGTCGGTTTAGGGATCTCAGAATGAAAGATCAGATCCGGCAAGGGCACGGGCTGCTCATGGCCGGCAGTCTGCGTCACAATTTCAATAATACGGCTGACGGCGTTGGCTTTATTTTCATTTTCCATTCTGTCTGAACTCGTTCGCGCCTGAATGCCGGGAATTATAGCCCGTCCGCCTGAACGCTAAAAGGTTGATGCAACAGTGCATCGTTAAAGACAGGCTCAGTTTTTCCCGGAAAAGGCGACGGGATCACAAAGGTCCGGCCCGACAGTGGCTGCTCACTTCGTTCTGCATCCGACATGCTAAACCATCCGGTTGTTATATAAAGCTGATCAAGGTGCGGGCCACCAAAGGTGCAGCGGGTGGCATGCCTGACCGGGAGTTGAATTTGATGAATGTGCTGACCCTCGGGATTGAAAACACTCACCCGGCCCTGATTCCAGTGACACACGAAAAGGTTACCCGCTGAGTCTGTGGTCAAGCCGTCGGGTAACCCCGCGTCGTCCGGTAGCTGGATGAAGACCTGTTTGCTGAGCACTTCAGACCAGTCATCACGCATCTGTAACCTCATCACCTGACCACAAAACATATTCGCGACGTAGGCGCGTTGCCGTGCAGAATCGAATGCGATGCCGTTGGCAACGGCATAGCCTTGGTCTAACTGCGTGATCTGATGGTGCCGGGCATCGTAGCGGTAGACACAGCCATCCGGCCGCTCGAGAACGGTGTCGTTCATAGAGCCAAACCAGAGATCGCCATTGGGGCAATTTACAGCGTCATTGAGGCGAAGGTCTGGTTGGCCTTCAGTCGGATCACCCACGAATTCGAAATCACAAAACCGGGCATCACACCGATACAATCCCTGTTTGGTGGCGACCAGCCAGCCGCCGTTTGATGTCGGCGCAATGGCCGTTGCAGGGACAGGCACAAGTCGGGTGTTTTCATGCTGGTTTGCAGGAAAAAACTGGTGGATACAGTTGCGCTCCGTATCGACCCAATACAGGCATTGTTCCGATGCGATCCAGATCGGCGATTCGCCAATCTCTGCGAGCGTTGTGTGGATCGGTACAGCTTGATGAGAAATCATGAATTCAACCTTAAATGATATAATTTGTATCACTATAGGTTTAATTGGTCGTGATGGCTGGATTTCGTTCAAAAAAAGAAACCCTGCTCACAGAGCAGGGTTCCGGGGTGCGTCAGTGTGAAAGCAGGGGGAAAGAATTACCAGCGGTAATTCAGGGTCGCAATCACGCTGCGCTCTTCACCGTAGTAGCACCAGTAGTCACACGCTGAGACATATGCTTTGTCAAACAGGTTACTGACGTTGAGCTGGGCTTGCCATCGACTGTTGATGTCATACTGCGCGCGCATGTCAAAGACGGTATAAGCGGGTACGTTGAGCTTCTCTCCGGAAAAGTAGCCGACAGATGAACCGATGTACCGGACCGCGCCACCAAGCGTCAGAGCTTCCACACCAAACTGAGCAAAGTTGTAATCAGCCTGAGCTGAGGCCATATGGCGCGGGATCAGGGCAGTTTGCTGTTTAGGAGCCCCTTCAGACGGATTATATTGACTCTTGTTGTAGGTGTAGTTCACCGCCAGTGTCATCTCCTCAGTTGGCTTGAGGATACTTTCTACTTCAACGCCTCTGGAGCTCACTTCCCCGGCCTGTGTCTGTGCACTGGAGGTTTCGGAAGTGACCAGACCGTTGTTTTGTTCAATGTTAAACACGGCAAGATTCACGTAACCGTCGACAAACGCTGGTGTATATTTCACACCCGCTTCAACCTGTTCCCCTTCCAGCGGTTTGTAAACTTTGTTGGTCGTCGGGTCGATGGATGCAATCACCTCGAAAGATTCAGCGTAACTGATGTAAGGAGAAAGCCCGATATCAGACAGATACATCAGTCCGCCGCTCAGCGAAAAATTGTCGGTTGAAATGTCATCACCGTCGTTTTTCACGCTGACATCATCAAACCGGCCACCGATGGTTGCAATCCACTTTCCGTCAAACTTCAACTGATGTTTTGCATACAGGCTGGCTTGTTCTTTTTTGATTCGGGCATAGGTTGTTGCATTAGGATTGGCGGGGGTAAATTGCCCGTACACAGGATCAAAGGCATTGATCGTTCCCATATTTGCACTGTTGTTCGAACCATCTTTGTTTTTGAAGTACTGGAGATCCAGTCCCATTAGCAACGTATTTTCAGTTCGATCCCCATACCAGGTGCCAATCACCTGATTATCCAGACTGTAGCTGTCGGCTGTGCCGTCTTTGTACGTCAGCCCCCGCGTAAGATCGGCTGAACTGTCGCTGCTGAAAGCATACGTGCTGCGCAGCAGCAAATCCGTGTGGGCATATCGTGCATTCTGCTTGATGTTCCAGGTATCGTTCAACTGATGGCTTAATTCGTAGCTCAATGCAATTTGTTTGTTTTGATTAATGTCGTAGTCCGGCTCTCCCAGATTGGTCGACGGATCAATCTTACCCTGCGGTGTATCTGTTAAGGTGCCGTAAATCGGGAAGAACGGGTTGGTTGGCACCCCCTTGTCTTCCTTGTAGCTCGCCAGGAAAGTGATCGTGGTGTCGTAAGAGATGTCCCAGGTCAGGCTCGGCGCGAAGTAGTACCGGTTGTTATAAGTGCCATCCAGCGTACCGTCACGCTCACTGGCCAGACCGACCAATCGATAGCGCACGCTGCCGTCGTCATTGGCATCGTCCGAAATGTCGACGCCCAGACGTTTCAGGTGACGGTTCCCGGTCTGGAATTGAATATTGCCTTCCGGCGTATCGGTCGGACGTTTGCTGATCGCGTTCACAACACCACCCGGAGGGGCTTCACCATAAAGCACAGACGCCGGACCTTTCAGAATTTCAACCCGTTCAAGACCGAACGGCTCCAATGTCCAGACATAATAGCCCGTCGTGAAAAGGCGGTTCCCGTCTAAATAAGTGGCTGCATCGAAGCCACGGACTTTAAACCAGTCTGTGTCTGTATCTGAACCATAAGGTGAGGAGAGTACACCGGCCTGATAGCGGAGCGCTTCATCCAGTTTCTGGAATTGGTTCTTCTCCAGATTTTCCTGATCAACAATTGCCATCGTGCGTGGTGTTTCCGCCAACGGCGCTTCCACTTTGAGTGTTGAAGCCGTCACCACAATGGTTTCAAGATCCGTTTCAGCGACGGTGTTGGCTGCATCTTCGGCCATGGCTGGCAGCGTGAAAGCAAGCAGCGAAGCAGGCAGGCAGATCATTTTGATGGACGCACCAAGCCGACTCAGGCTTGGATGGGAGTGAGTCGAAGTCATTTGGATACCCTGAACAAATCGTAAAAGTATTCGAATTAATAATTATTTTGATTTGCGATTATACTGATCGTTTAGGTACGAGGTGTGACTTTGATCAAGTTTTTATGTCGATTGAGCATAAAAAATCAATAAAACACAGATTTATGCTATTAAATACTGATCTTGATGCATAAAAAGTTCAATGGAATGTATCGGTCAGGTCAATGAAATGGGTATAACGGCGGCATAAATATTCAAATGATTTAATGTTTTGTGTGCTTTTTAGACATTTTCCGCATGAAATGCTGAAAAAATTCATACTTTGATGACAAAGCGTTCACAATCAATACCACTATCATTATATTGGTGGGACATTGATGTGAACGGACAAGCCAGTATGAAATTATCCATTGCAAGGAAGCTGAGGATAAGCTTCCTTTTATTGACCGCACTTTTCCTAGCGGCTGCGATTCTTCTTTATCTTCAGGTGTCTAAAGTCGAAACCCACGCGAACTCATTGCTGAGTGTGGATTTGCCGACCGTTGATGCCAGCCGATCACTTCAGCAAAATGCAGAATTTTCTTTATCCAGTTTGCGGGCCTATATGCTGGCTGCTGATGAAGTGCGTCAGGACAGATACCGTCAGCAGATGGATGATGCATTTGCCAAGGTTGATGAAGAGTTAACGCGATTAGCGCAGCATCTGACTCAGGAACAATTGGATTTGGTTCGCATGGACTGGGCGTCCCTGAAAGCCAGTGAACTGGCTGTCGCGACCCTGAGCCATACCCCAGAGAATTTACCGGCACATCATCTGCTTCAGTCTGAAGCGGCACCGCTGGCAGAAGTCGCGCTGGATCAGCTCCAGGCCATGATTAACGAAGAAGAAGGAAACCTGATTGGAGACGATCGGAAGCGTCTGATGAAGCTGTTTACCGATGCCTACACGACTTTATCGAACGGGGTCGGTGAGCTGCGCGCGTTTCTGATCAATGCGAATCAGGAGAATCTGGATAAATTTGAGGATTACTTACGCCAGAATAACCGCGCTGTATCTGAAATTGATCGCAAGAAAGACAGTTTGAGTGACAGCCAGCAGAGCCTTTGGGCCCTGTATAAAGAAATGCAGGACTTGTATTTGCCGATGGCGACGGATGTGGTCATGCAGCGTCAGGCACAGGACTGGAATAAAGCGTATTACCAGTTAGAAACTGAAACGCTGCTGGCTGTTGAGCAGCTGGCAATGACGATTGACACCGTTGTTCAGGAACAGCAAACCGTTGCGACTCAGAGTGGTGAAGCGATCAGCAGCAGTGTTCAGAAAGTGGTGATGTTGCTGATTGCCATTTCGGCCATTGCCAGCTTGTGTTCATTGGTGATTGCAACCTGGCTGGGCCGTGACATTGGGACACGCCTGCGCAGCGTGGTTCAGCGTGCCGAAGAAATTTCTCACGGTGATTTCTCAGGGCAGGCCATGACGAACCGGGGCTCTGATGAGATTGCGACCTTGATTGAAGCGGTGAACCGGATGTCAGTTGCCTTATCCGGGCTGGTCACCGGGGTGTCGAATCAGGCAAATGCCGTGAATGCCAGTATGGATCAGTTACTGGCCACCAATTTAGATACAGCCGGTGAGGTCAGTGAGCAGGCAGAGCGGATCAACTCGGTTGCCACTGCGATTGAAGAGATGTCCGCAACGGCGCACGAGACGGCTCAGAACACCCAACTGGCGTCGGAAGATCTGGTGAACGCTTCGTCATTACTGACGAACGGCGAGCAAGCGCTGACACAGAACCATGAAACGGTTTCAGAGCTGAACGCATTAATCAGTCAGGCAAGTGACATGGTGCAGCAGCTCAGTGCTGACAGCGATCGGATCGAACATGTCACAGAGGTGATTCAGGGCGTTGCGGAGCAAACCAATCTGCTGGCACTGAATGCAGCCATTGAAGCGGCCAGAGCCGGTGATCTTGGCCGTGGTTTCGCAGTGGTTGCTGATGAAGTGCGTTTGCTGGCACAACGGACGACCGAATCAACGACAGAAATTAACGCCATTGTTGAAGCGATTCAGGGATCGACCCAGCAGGTTGTGAAAGTGATTGAGCAAAGTCAGTCACTGGTGAAAGTCGGGACGGAGCAAACGGCAACGGCCAATGAAATGCTGCGCGATACGGTGCGTTACATGAATGAAGTTTCTCAGAAAGTCAGTGATATTGCCGTCGCCACCGAGCAGCAATCCAATGTGTCACAGTCTGTCGCCGAGCTGGTGCATCAGTTGTCCGCTTCTGCGGATGATGTCTCCGGAAACTGCACTGTTGCCAACCAGACGTCTCAGGTCATTCAATCGCAGGTCGAAGATCTCAATCACGCCATGAAGAAATTTGTGGTTTAACCCGAAGTTTGCCTGCTCTCATTCAAAGCCCGGTATTGATAAACTGACCGGGCTTTTTTGGATTTGAGACCTAAGTCGAACACACGAACCACGAACTCGCGTTGGCGGTGATATAAGCTTCGTTATGCCACTCCAGAGGCTCGAGATAAGGCGCGGTTCGAATATCCCCTCTGAATTTCTCAGTGATCAGCACCCGGACTTTGCCATTCTCTGAATTTTGCACGGTTCCCCGGTAGGTATACCCCGGATTTCCCCGGCCGGGTTTTTCAAACAAGCAGACACGTTCACCAATGCTGGTGTAAATATGTTCGCTTTCGGCCGTCCAGGTACCGTTGCTGCCAGGCGCTTTGGCTGCTTCGGTCTGGATAATGGTTTCCGGAGGAACGTCCACCAGCTCCCGGTCAATCGTATAAGGCTGATAGCCGAGCGCCATGGCAGATAAGTACCATTCATTGTCTGGAGCACCATCATTTTCAATGACTTTTAACGTGACAAAAGGACCATCCAGACAAAGGTCGGCCCATTGTTCTGTACTGTTGATGGCCGCGAAAAAGAGCGGACGTTCCGCTTCAGTATTCGCCTCGGCGACACACCAGGAGCCGGATTGGAGATGCACCATGTTGCCGCCGTTGGCATCGCACACCTGTTTGGCCAGATTCTGATATGCCGCGATATCTTCGCGAGCCTGTTCAGGGGCAGCACTGCAATAACGATAAGTATAGGAATAGGCACTCTTCGGATAGTACCTTCCCTGGTCAATGACTGCGCCATTGATCCGGGCTTCACTCTCACTCAGAAACTCCTGGGTCGTGCCATACATGCTGTAGGTGCTGCCAAAACCCAGTGAACGGGGCAGGCTGCTGCAACCTGTCAGCACCAGAAATCCCGCCATGAAAATACCAATACGATAAGGGGTGTGTTGCATATCCGATCGGCCCGTTTCCTAACATGATGTTAATTATAGGAAAAAAGAGACAAAAGACATTGCATTAAGGCTGAGATCTTTGCACAGCTTTTACTGACTTCACATTTGACTCTGTGTTGATTTTCTCAAGGGGTCGTATCCGTCCAGTCAGTTTGCCTGGCAGGGGATTGGGTTGCAGATCGGTGACAGGGTCACTTATGGTGTCGCATGCATTGAGCGGGTCGTGTGCGTCCAAAGTACGAATCGATGACTGAACGAAACAGAATACGGCGCAAGGCCGTATTCTGAGCAAGGATTATTTCGTCAGTGCCTGATTCAGCCATTGATCAAAATGAGATTTCGGCAGGGCGCCATTCAGTGTGTCGACAAGCTGGCCTTGTCTGAACACCATGATGGTTGGAATACTGCGAATGCGATATTGCGCCGCCAGTTCTTGCTGAGCTTCCGTATCAATTTTGACAAAACGTGCCTGCCCGTTTCGCTCGGCAGCCACATCTTCAAAAATGGGCGCAAAGCCAACACACGGATGACACCAGGGGGCCCAGAAATCGACGATGACTGGCTGTTCACTTTGTAGCAGAGCCTGAAAGTTGTCTGGTGTGCCTTCCAGCGGTTTGCCGTCCAGCAGCGCGGCTTTACAGCTGCCACAGGTTGCGTTGTCATTCATGCGTGCCACCGGGACACGGTTCAGCCCTTTGCAATGCGGGCAGCGGGTTGTCATTGTCGACATGTTGATTTCCCATTGATATCCAGAATGTGCCTAATGTACTGAGAATTTGGCAGACAGGAAAGTGCTGTTCAGTCATTATACCAATCGCAGTAAATCACTGGTCATCCTAGCTTGTTAAAATGTTCGATCACTGCGTTAGATTTTTTGATTGTAGAATGACTACTGATCTAAAAAATCTGCCTTGTTCTCAAACATTTTTCCTGCGCTATTTTTGATCACTGACTTACCTTGATTGGTATTACTGCAATCGGTGAAACCGATGAATGCTTGCCGGGTCAGAAAGGTATCAAAGGCTAATGCCAATCGAATGCATTAGCCTGAATTTAGGAAGGTACTTCGAAACGTGTTGTTGTTACTGGAATCAGTGCAGTAAACCCAGCTCTTTGGCTTCCTCAATGGTGAGTCCGCATTCGCGAATATCGCGCAGCATTTCAATGCGGCGTCTCGCGGCAGCTTGTTGACGTTTATTGGCAGAGACTTTGGCTGTTGAGCCGGTCTCGTCTTGCTGATCCCACTTGTGTGTGGCGTCAGCCATATCTGAAAAATCAAGTGAGTTGATAGACACAATAACCTCCTGAAAGCATGATGCGTCGAAATCAGGCATATCTTTATCAGAGCTTTCTGGCGCCGACAAAGCAGATCAATCACGCTTTGTGAGCAAGGGCGGATTTGTGACAGGAAGTTGCGATAAGGCCAAAAATCAGCTTTGACAGGCGATGAAACCGGGGTATCTTTCGCCTTTTCGGCCTTGAATCTATGGGCTGGAAAAACGGTCAGTTCGGGTCAAAAAAAGCCAGTGAAAACGCACTAATGCCGATCGTTTAAGAGGGCTTGAATGATCCTGTGGCTGATAGATAATCCCTAATCACTTTGCTGGTTAGGGATTTTTTTATGTTTGCACAAGAGCTTGAATTGGCCTTTGAGTCTGTGGAAGAAAGTGGCTCATTTGATTCAGTTATCAATTTGCTTGATGTGGATTGGATAGAGCAATCCCTTTTTGCAACAGATAAAGTCAGCATTCGGCGCCGCCGATTGCCCGCTCAGCAAGCTGTTTGGCTCGTCATTCTCATGGGGTTGATGCGAAACCAATCCATCAAAGAGGTTTGCGGTTCAATGGATCTTGCGTTGCAGTCAGCAGGAACCAATACTTGGTCTCATGTTGCACCGAGTGTTCTGACTGACTGTCGAAAACGTCTTGGTGAAGCACCAATGGCTTATTTATTCAAGACATCCAGCGTTGCCTGGGGAGAGCAGGCATTATCCCGACAGGATGCTCTTGGACTGCATATCCTCGCCGTTGATGGTACTGTTTTTCGGTGCCAAGACTCACCTGAGAACGCAGACACTTTTGGGTTCATCTCTAAAACGATAAAACCTTACCCCCAATTACGCATGGTAGGACTGATGTCTACCTCAACAAGAATGCTGCTGGGAGTTGCCTTCGATGGCTGCGATGTCGGTGAAATTAGTTTGGCACAACGGCTTTTGATGGATATCCCGGATAACTCCCTGACATTGTTTGACCGCTGCTACTTTTCTGCAGAACTATTACTTAGCTGGCAACAATTTGGTTGTAATTCACACTGGTTAACGCCGGTAAAGTCTGGGCTTCGATACGAAGTTATCGACCGTTACAGTGATAATGATTTACTGATTGAGATGCCCATATCTCCACAGGCCAGAGCCAAAAATCCTACCTTACCAGACACATGGCGGGCTCGCTTGGTAACCTACCAACACCCGAAAGGAGAAATAAAAGGCTTTATCACTTCATTGCTGGATAAGGAAAAGTATCCAATGGAGCAATTGCTTTCAGTTTACTGGCAACGTTGGGAAATTGAGGAAAGTTTTGGTGAGCTGAAACAAACACAGCTTCAAAGTCATGTAACTTTACGGAGCCGCTTTCCAGAAGGGGTAAAACAAGAGCTGTGGGGAGCATTACTGGCCTATAACTTGATACGTTTGGAAATGGTTTCAATTGCAGAGGACGCCGAAGTTGAACCAACAAGAATCAGCTTCACAGCAGCAATCAGCTTGATAGACACTCAACTCAGAGTGTTGGCTGTGTTACCTGATGGTAATCTACCAAAGAAGCTGCAGCGAATGCGCGAAGATATAAAACATTTCATTTTACCCAAAAAAAGAAAGCACCGAACGTTCCCACGTTCGGTGCTACACGTACCTTGCCGTTATCCACTCAGATATAAGCGCTAGTGCTTATCCGAACGGCATTAAGTGAAAACGCACTGGCTTTGGTGTCTTGAAGCACACAGCGTGGCTTAACGGTTTTATGCTTACCGCAGCTGATCAACGACAGCACGAACAGCGGCCAGCATGTCCTGACCAAAGGCCAGACTGCGCTCCGGCGACCAGCCATAGAAGGCATCCGGCTGAATGTTATGGTCTTTAAATGGCATTTCTACTGTGTATGCCAGGCACTTGAATGCTTCCCCGACCCAGGCCGTCCCCATGCTCAGATTCGCTTCACCCGGCGCATCTTTATCGTAGCCCACATCATCCTGAAACTCTGGCGTGATGGTCAGCAGTGCCTGTTTGAAGTTGTGCTCCAGGGTTGCGTGACGCTCATCATAGGATGGGATCCCTTCACAACCTGCAACAAAGTTGTATGGAATCGCTTCGTCCCCATGAATATCCAGGAACATATCCACACCAGTCTGCTGCATCCGCTCGCGTACAACATACACTTCCGGGCTTTTCTCCAGGCTTGGGGACAGCCACTCACGGTTCAGGTTCACGCCCGCGGCATTGGTACGCAGGTGGCCGCGAATGCTGCCATCCGGGTTCATGTTCGGGACGATGTAAAACACGGCACGGTCCAGCAATGCGCGGCCAACGGTGTCGGTATCATCCAGTAACCGTTGCAGCAGACCTTCAATGAACCACTCAGCCATGGTCTCGCCCGGATGCTGGCGACCAATCACCCAGATTTTTTTCTTGGTGTCGTCTGGTTCGCCGACTGTCAGTAAACTGATATCGTTCCCGTCCAGTGTGCTGCCTAAAGTTTCCAGTTCACAGTTGAAGTTCATCTGCGCCTGATGCAGTAAATCCAGGTGGCGGTCATAGCTGTAAGGGGCAAAGTAAGCGAAGTACATGGAACGCTGTTCCGGGATCACCCGGAATCTCAGGGTGTCGCCATCGAACTCAGCCGGGATACGGAACCACTCTTCCCGATCATATGAAGCAACGACATCGTAATCTTTCCAGCCTTCCGGATACGCCGATGTGGCCAGATCCTGTAACTCGAAAGCATGTTCAACCTGAGCCTGAGTTTCCAGACGGAAGTGGAACCATTGGTAAAAATCAGACTGATGGTCTTTGTTGATCTTGAGTTGAATATCATCAGGTTGATCGGCTTTGACAACATGAATGTTGCCGCTTTCGAAATGACTAAAAATTTTCATTGCGCTGAACCTTATCAGGTAATTGAAGCCAAAAGGTTAGCATAGTTCTGGCAAGCGTTTCAGCATGTGGTTAAGCTGAGCCAGCTGCAAATGAAGAAGGGAAACAGAGCGTGACGTTGCATTATTCATCCCGGGCACTGATCCAGATTGCGGATCAGGTATTACTTGTGAAACGTGTTGGTGATTCGTTGAGTTTTTTGCCCGGCGGGCATGTTGATTTTGCTGAAGTGGCGGCGGCCACGGTCGTCAGAGAGATTTTTGAAGAGACCGGACTTGAAGCGCGGATCGGTGCGTTGATTGGTGTTGCGGAAAACGACTGGGTTGAAGGCGACCAGCATCAGACCGAAATCGCTTTAATCTTTCGGGCGACTCTGGCGGGGAGAACAGAAGCGCTGCCTGTCGTTTCGCGAGAGCCTCATCTGGAATTCTTCTGGGCCAGACTGTCCGAATTAGAAAGCTACGCGCTGCACCCGGTTGCGTTACGGGGAATCCTGAGAGCGGGCACCACTCAGTTTGAAGGTTTTGTGGCTTCAGATTTAGACGCATGATTCGTGTTTATTGATTTGATTTTACCCGATCTGCGCATTCAGGAACCGCCCAAACTTCGGGTTGGTTGTATATTGAGCAGTTGAACTTTTTTTACTTTACAGCGTGGCCAGTAACCCGTAATATTCGCCGAACTTACGGAGAGATGGCTGAGTGGTTGAAAGCACCGGTCTTGAAAACCGGCATACGTTAATAGCGTATCTAGGGTTCAAATCCCTATCTCTCCGCCACATTCGAAAGCCTCGTCGTCAGACGGGGCTTTTTCGTTTCGACGCTGCAGGAGCGAATCCGGGATTTGAAATCCCCCTATACCTTGTTCTGGCTCCGCCACATTCGAGAGCCTCGTCGTCAGACGGGGCTTTTTCGTTTTGATGCTGCTGGAGCGAATCCGGGATTTGAAAATCCCCCTATACCTTGTTCTGGCTCCGCCACATTCGAGAGCCTCGTCGTCAGACGGGGCTTTTTCGTTTTGATGCTGCTGGAGCGAATCCGGGATTTGAAAATCCCCCTATACCTTGTTCTGGCTCCGCCATCTTCAAAGAAACCGCTGATCACTCAGCGGTTTTTTTCGTCTGAATTTTCGTAAGAACGCTGGCATAAAGTCACAGACTGCGAGCGCAGTCAGAACGCCAGTTTGGCGCTGGTACAGCAGTGCCTATCACTTTCTTAACACTGTCTCAAAGTGTGCCATAATTTAATCCTTTTCTACTTTCCGGAATAATTGAAAAGTCTTTTATTTATAGTTACTTATCAACTCTGTCTCAATATTCTCAACAATGAGATAAGTGAACTTATTTGCTAGGTAGATAATTACAAGGATTGAGTGATATAGGAAAGCCGTCATGTGTTGTAATCCTCAGTTTGTGTTCTACACCAAAAAAAGCATTCAGAGTGATGCGCTGTGTAATGTGCTGAAAAATAGAGGGGCACTTGATATTGTGCAAGTGTCTGAAATTTCAGAATTAGAGTGCTTCGTGAGGCAAGGAAGCGCGATCTTGATTCTTGATGTCGAGGTTCCGGAAATCGATGCGATTCGTCTGCTGACGCAAAAGTTGTGGAAACAGTCGAACAAGTTGATTCTAGCGAATGTGCAATCCGATTATGACTATCAGCTCGTTCGCCAGTGGAAAAATTGCTATGGTATTTTTCCTCAGGACACCAGCTTTCAGTTTTGGATTGCCGGTGCGCAGAAAGTCGCATCCGGTGAATATTGGTTCTCACGTCAGGTGATGGCCGACTTAATTGCATTCTACAGGGAAGATATGCTGGAAAGGCAAAATGCAGTCAGTCAAAAACCAATGACGTTAACAAAAAGAGAAGAAGATATATTGAAGCTGATTTTGCAAGGTGAGAGCAACGCAAAAATTGCAGAGTTGCTTTTTCTGAGTGAAAGTACAGTGAAGACGCATTTATATAATGCGTTTAAAAAAATTGATGTCAAGAACCGTCGTCAGGCGCGCGATTGGGCCAGGGAACAGCTTTTCTTGCAACATTAATTGTCAATTTTATTCAATGATTATAACGAAGGAGGCAATGCCTCCTTTTTTATTTCTTTTTTTCTCAGCACATTCTGGTTTTGACCTTTGAGTTTCAAGTTTTGATGGCTGGTGAAGTGACATTCATACTTTTCTCATACTTTACGATGAAAAAGACACACTAGAATATTAAATAAGAGAGATGAGAAGCGGTGCTCGAGAATGTCAGACAACAAGATATTTCAAAAACAACTTGGAATCATATTGTGCCTGATGACGATGTCAGCATCCGCAAATGAAAGTGTGAGATTAAACTTGAAGGGTAAAATCAGTCAAAAGTGCAGTATTTACAATCTGATGGATTCTGTTGATTTATCTGATGTAACAGCAAAAACAATATCCTTCGGTTTTTATTGTAACTCGCCTTTTGATATATCGGTTTCATCTCAGAATGGCGGCTTAAAAAGTGGTGGTTATCTTGTTCGATATCAATACTCTTTAGAAATTCCAAAGGCTGGATTAAATATTCACGGTGAGAGTCAGCGAAGCAGGGCTCATGAAAAAATCGTCAATATTGAAAAAGTCCCCTTTGAGAGTCGGGGGCAGCTTCGGGTGAATCTTATCGACCAACTTGAAATGGCTGGCCATTATGAAGAAACACTGAAAATTAATTTGTATCCGAAAAGTCTTTTATGAACATTCATTTTTGTACCTGTGAGTGTTTGTAAGTGAGAGCAGTAAAATAAATATAAATGCGTTAATTATTAAACAATGATGGAGTTTATCATGAATAAGTTTATGTTATCAGCTGCAACAGTACTCGTTCTTTCTTCACTGTCTATGACTGCATATGCCGACGGACGTGACCGTGGCCCACAAAATGGTCGTAACTGTAATGGCGATGTCTGTGAGCTGAAAATTATCGCGGAAGTTGAAGAGAAGTGCTATTGCCGGTTTGATGGTATGGATTATGTCAACCTGGGCAAACTGAATGCCTGGAGTCCAACAACGTCACAATCCAAAAAGCTGAAAATTTACTGTAATACCCGTAAGGCTGATGTTCAGGTGAAAACCAAAAACGATGGTCTGAAAGGTCTGTATGATCACCATGGTGATGAAGATGTCGAATATGTCATCCAGTCGGGTAGCTACAAGTTTGATACCAAAGCAGATGGTCATAAAGGTTATCAAATGTTTGCCAACAACTTCATGGGCGATTCTCTGGACATCGTCGTGAAAAGCAAACCTTATGACTTTAAGAAAGTTAAGCCGGGTCACAAGTTTGACATCGCTTACTTCAAAGTAACCCCAGTGAAATACCATTAATTGATGCTGGGATAAAAAAGAGTGGGAGCAATGCTCCCACTTATTTCATCAGGAGGATTTATGCGCTGGTTATTCTTACTGCTGTTTTCAATGAAAAGTTTCGCCTTTGGCATTATGCCGGTCACGGTTGAGATTGGCGCATCGGGCAGTCTTGCTCAGCAAAAATTCATGGTCTCAAATGAGTTTGAAACGCCGCTTCAGGTTGAAATTGTTCCCATGGAACTCAAATGGGAAGACGACGGATATCGTGCCGTGCCTGCGGATGAAGACATTTTAATTCTTCCCGATACAGCCATGATCGCACCGGGGGCAACGCAGGCGGTAATGCTGCGATATCTTGGTGATCCCGCATTAACCCGCTCGAAAGCTTACGTGATCCAGTTTAATCAGGTCATGACGGAAAACAGTCAGAATCAACCGCAAGACGGCAGTCTGGTTTCTATGGCGGTGAGTTACGATGCCGTTGTGACGGTTGCACCGAACCGTGCCCAATCGAATTTACAGCTTGCCAGTGCCAAACATATCGGGAATGGCCAGTGGGAAGTGCTTATTGAAAATGCGGGTAACAAACACGGCTGGGCAACCAAGGCGGACTGGCTGATACAAACAGCGAAGGGCCCCGTGACCATTGCTGGTAAAGACATTGCGAATTTCATGGATGCAACATTTTTCCCTCCCTTAAGCTCAACCAAGACTATATTTAAGCTAAACAAAGACATAGTGGTTCGTGACCAGCTTTCATTGAAAGTGAAAGAAGTCAATTAAAGCGAAAGGATGAGGCATGAAATGGATGTTCATTGCGCTGCTGTGGGGTGTCTCGTGGGGATGTCTGGCACTTGAAGTTGGCCCGCTGGTTCATGAGATTCAGTCAGATGCTGCCGTGCGAAGCACAAAGGTCATGGTCAGGAATAATTCTGCTGCCACTCAGCTGGTCGATGC
This sequence comes from Photobacterium sp. GJ3, assembly GCF_018199995.1. Taxonomy (NCBI): domain Bacteria; kingdom Pseudomonadati; phylum Pseudomonadota; class Gammaproteobacteria; order Vibrionales; family Vibrionaceae; genus Photobacterium; species Photobacterium sp. GJ3. The sequence continues at coordinate 224,857 of NZ_CP073579.1, forward strand.
ACAGGTGATGCAACTGCATTTTGAATCCGATGGTTATTCGGCATCCCCGGCCACCCGGGACGATCTGATTGTCATGCCACCTGCTTTTCGCATTGCGCCCGGACGTTCACAGGTATTGATGCTGATGTGGACAGGCACTGCGCCGTTAAAAGCGTCTCAAAGTTACAGCGTTCAGCTTTCAGCGATGAATCAGGACACTGAGAATCAACGGAATCATATTGCGATCCAGATTAACTACAACGTGATCGTGCATGTTGCCAGTGGTCAGCATCAGGAACGGCTTCAAAGTACCCCGATTTCGGTCAGGCAAACGCCCAATGGCATCGACTTTATGGTGCAGAATCTGGGCTCTAAATATACAAAACTCAGCCATTACGATTTAAGTTTTTCCAGCCCCGGACAGAATCAGCCAGAAATCTTAACCGGTGATGTGATCGCCAACAGTGAATCGGATGCGTTTATTCCTGCTGGGCAGACAACAGAAATTCATTTGCCGAAAGCACTCTTATCCGGCCGAACTTTTGGACAGGTCACACTGAAAAAGAGGCAGCCATGAGGAAAGGATGCTGTGCGCAAACGGTTGTCTTGTGCGGTCTGTTTTTGGGCAGCATCAGCGGTTTTGCGACAACAGATCTGGTCACCCCCAGAACCATTACCTTTTCCAGTTTGCTGAACTTTTACGGTCAGCCGGTTGGTGAGGCTGTGGTGAAAGTCACACCCGAAAAAAAACTCTTCGTCCAATACGACACCATCGCAAACTTCTTATCCCAGAAACTGACGCCCGAGAAGCTGTCGGAAATCCAGCCGCTTGTGAAAGACGGATTTATCAATAGTGATGATCTGGCGGTCCATCAGATTGATCTGGACCTCAGTGCTACCACACTTGAAACCTCGATTTCGATTCCCAAATCCATGCTGACCGACAGCGGACTGTATCTGTTTCAGGGGGATGAAACCCTTGTGAATGCAAGACCGATTGACGATTTCAGTGGCTATGCCAATTACTATTTATCTGCCAGTTATCTGAATGACGATCAAAGCGCACTGGACTGGTTTTCCAGTAACGTCATCGAAACCGGGTTGCGGTACCAGAAAATTAACCTGTTCAATGATTTTGCCTTCGATATTGATGATGAAGACAGTAATGTTTATCGTCTGCTGTCTCAGATCACTTATGATTTTCCGGATGAAGGGACCCGGATGACATACGGGGATTTGTTTTTCGGAACCTATGGCTTTCAGAGTGGCGAAAGTATTTTGGGTCTGAATATCAGCCGTGATTTTGGCATCATTCCAACGAAAAATGTTCGCCCGATTGCAAACCAGCAATTTGTGATTGAGCGCCCTTCCAGTGTGGATGTGTATATTGACAGTATTCTGATGAGAAGCATTCGTCTGTCGCCCGGCGCATACGATATTCGGGATCTACCGTTAACGACCGGGGTGAACAATATCCAGTTGGTCATCACCGATCCTTCTGGCCGCCAGGAAGTGATTCAATTCAATATCGCGACTGGGATCAACCTGCTGGCTGCCGGGGAATATGAATACTCGGTGTCCTTGGGCATTGACAGTGAATTGGTGGATGACCAACTGGAGTATGATAAAGAGGATTACGTTTTCTCAGCCGGGTTTGATTACGGGATCACCGAATCCGTGACGGCTGGTTTAAACATGCAGGCCAGAAAGCATGTCACGCAGGCGGGTGTGACCTCCGGATTTGCAAATGCTCTGGGTTTATTTGGGGCTGAGGCTGCTTACAGCCAGCACAAGGTACTGGATGACGGTTATGCTTTGCGGCTGAAGTATGACGCGTTTTCTCCATCTGAAGTGTTTACCTTCAATGCGCAATATGAATATTACTCTCCGAAATTTTCAAGTATCAGCGACAGCGAGATTGATAGCTTCGTTGAAAACCCGGATGGGGTCGAACATCGGGTCGATTTGTTTTACAACTATTTTCTGACGGACCGTTTGTCTGCAGGCATTGCCACCAATGCCCGCTATCTGTACAGCCATGATCTGGCTTATGCGGTCACGCCGACCCTCGCGGGTTCCTGGTTCGGAACGGCTGCCAGCTGGAATATCCGGGCGACGTATGAAAATGATGAGGATCCGGATACCGATGAATGGCAGTTCTTTCTGGCAACCTCTATCCCGATCGATGCCTTGCTCAATACGAATCATCAGATGAGCGCCAGTTATGACTCGGTCGATTCCCGCTCTCAGGTCCGTTACAGCTATAACGAAAATACGGGTTCGGTCGGCGGTGTCGGTGTATTTGCGCTGGTTGAAAATAATGACGATGAAAACTTTTCGGGCAGCGTGTCGGCCAACTATACCGGGAACCGGTACATCATGACATTTGATCACGATAGTCTGGTGGATGTCGACGGCAACTATTCAAACCTGAATCGGGTGGGCATTCAGGGTGCCACGGCATTCAGCGGTTCCGATTTTGCCATCGGGCGTCCTGTCAATGATGCCTTCGCCATTATCTCGGTGCATGATTCTCTGTCTGAAAGTCCCGTCATGATCAATCCGGAAGTCGATGGCACATTTGCCGTTCAGTCTGATTTTCTGGGGTCCATGTTGTATCCGAATATTGTGTCTTACCGGCCGCAGCGGATTGATTATGATGTGGAAGATTTACCCATAGGTTACGATCTGGGCGAAGGGGGTTTTGCGATTAACCCGCAACACGGCAGCAGTTATCGGTTAACTATTGGCTCCGACGCAAACATGACAGCCTTGGGGTACTTGTTTGATGTGAGCAACAAGCCGATTCCGCTGACCGAGGGACGTGCTGTCCATCAGGGCGATCCGGATTTTGCACCAGTTGATTTCTTTACCAACAGTAAAGGCCGTTTTGCGATTACCGGGCTGAAACCCGGCGCCTATCAGGTGAGTGTGTTTAGCCAGCAGCCGTTTACGTTTAACCTCTCAATCCCTGAAAGTGCCGGTAACATCATCCGGCTTGGTGAGATAAGGGCAGGACAATGAAAACTTACTTCATTTGCTTCATCCTGATGTTGGGCTCGGTGCCGGTGTGGGCAGCCAAAACGTGTCACTTGTCGTTGCAGAACATCCGACTGGAAAATTCAGGCAGGAATATCAATTACGATATGTTTGAGACGGGCAGTTTTGCTTTGATCCAGAATCACTTCATTGATATCAAAAATAACAGTCCTGACGGCGTGTGCGATACCGTGTTGCTGATCAAACCTCGGCAAAATGCGTTTCGGGGAGCACAGCGTTCGCAACAGTTGGAATATCAGATTCTGGCGGGGAGAAACTCGGGCGCTATTTATGAGAACGGGCTGGCGATTGTGATCCGAGATCTGAAGCCGAAAGAAATCAGAACGGTCGGTTATCAGCTGAAATTCGCTTCGCAGCAGTATGTGTCGCACGGCCAGTATCGTAATCTGTTTCAGTACTCAGCGGTCGAGTATCCGCTCAACAGAACCAATATCTACGATGAGACGAATGCTGAATTTCAGGTGCAAGTGAACAAAACGGCCCGTGTCAGTTTGTGGGGAACCAACGACCGCCATCAGTATCAGGTGGATTTTGGAGAACTGGAAACGGGCGAAACACGTCAGTTGACCCCGCAGTTGCTGGTTCAGAGTACGGCGGATTATTCGATTGAATTCCAGTCTCAGAATCGGGGCCACTTACGGCATGATTCCGGTGACAGCCAGTGGGATGTGGATTACGGCTTTTTCGTCAACAACCGGTCTGTCCCACTCCAGACGGGGCGCAGTTTACTGAGCTTCCGGCAGCCCGCCAGCGCAGTCGGTGACCGCTACTCGATGATGTTCCGCATCGGGAATGTCCGAAATAAGCCGGCCGGACAGTATGAAGATGTCATCACAATCACGGTGACCCCGTCTCTGGTTCATTAGGGTGAACCGTTGACTGATTCCTGCATCAGTCAATACGGCTTTGTGGCCGAATGAACCTCTGTTGTGATGGGGACGGGCCCCCATCGCAACAGAGACCTTCCGGAGCCGTCTCGTCTTCAACAATAACTTTCCTTGTGTCTCAATAAGGGACAGCCGCTTTACTGCATTTACGTTTTACTCATACAAAGGTTGATCTTCAGGGTCAGGTTTGACGCCTGAAGTGCATTCGCCGCATCAGCACCTTGTTTGACTTGCCGCCCGAATCTGAGCGACTGCAAGCGGGCAAGGTTGCTTTTGTTCTTGTCAGGCTGTTGCTCTTCCGAACTGCCGGGGAATGTGTGCGGCGCCGGATAAGAACATATTTGGAGGCAGGTATGAGCCAGTTAGAGGCCGTATCTATTGCGAGCTTCAAAAAACATTTTCAGGGGAAGGTCGTGCTTCCCAAAGATGATGAATATGATGAAGTTCGCGAGATCTGGAATGCGATGATCGATCGTCGACCCGCGATCATTGCGCGATGTATCTCTGCAGAGTGTGTGGTTCAGGCGGTGAACTTTGCACGAGAGCATGATTTGTTACTGTCTGTCCGGGGCGGGGACATAACATTGCCGGGAATGCCGTGTGTGATGGTGGCTTAATGATTGATATGTCACTGATGAATGAAGTGCATGTCAATCCAAACACGCAGAAAGTGGTCGTTGAGCCGGGGTGTCTCCTTGGTGACGTGGATGCGGCCGTTCAGAAGTATGGCCTTGCGACACCATTGGGTATTAACTCAACCACAGGGATTGCAGGATTGACCTTAGGCGGTGGTTTTGGCTGGTTAAGTCGCCTCTATGGGATGACGATCGATAATTTGTTATCGGTGCATGTTGTCACCGCCAAAGGGACGAAAGTCAAAGCCAGTGAAACCGAAAACGCTGATCTGTTCTGGGGGATCCGGGGGGCGGGGGGAACTTTGGTGTGGTCACAAGCTTTGAATTTCAGCTGCATCCGGTTGGGCCTGATGTGCTGAGTGGTCTGATCGTTTTTCCATTTGATCAGGCGAAGTCGGTGCTGACTCAGTTTGCACGCTTTACGGAATCGATGCCTGAAGCCTTAAATGTCTGGATGGTGACCCGTAAGGCACCGCCGTTACCTTTTTTGCCGGAATCGGTTCATGGCCGGGAAATTGTTGCCTTGGCTCTGTGTTATTTCGGTGACCCGGATGAAGGTGAAAAACTGATTGCACCACTGCGCGGTTTCGGTGAAGCCTACGGCGAACATGTGGGTGTACAGCCTTATACGGCCTGGCAGCAGGCGTTTGATCCTTTGCTGACTCCGGGGGCGCGCAACTACTGGAAATCGCACAATTTCACAGACTTAACAGAAGACGTACTCGATGTGCTGATTGAATATGCCAATAAGCTGCCTTCTCCGCACTGTGAAATTTTCATCGGAACCATTGGCGGTCAGACAACCCGGATTGCGCCGGATGCGATGGCGTATTCCAGCCGCGATGCCAAGTATGTGATGAACGTGCATGGCCGCTGGGAGACCCCGGCGGAAGATGACGCCTGCATTGGCTGGGCACGGGAGTTTTTCAAAACATCCCAGCCCTTCGCCAGTGGCGGCGCTTATATCAATTTTCTGACTCAGGATGAAAGTGACCGCGTTGCATTTGCGTATGGTGAAACTTATGCACGGCTTGTGGCACTGAAGAAAAAATATGATCCCAACAACCTGTTCCGGATGAATCAGAATATCAAGCCAGACTGAGCCAGATGGTAAAGCACTGAAAGCACTTCAGCGAGATCGTGAAGTGCTTTGGGTTGGGATACCGGATTGCTAAGCCAGCATCAGCGCACCATGCAAAAGGATCACACCCGCGGTCAGTCTGTTTCGCAGTGGCTGATAATCTGCGGGTGTCGTTTCCCCTTCGGTTTGCCGGATAAGCTTTTCCGAGAACCACACGGCCAGGTAACCCAAGGCGAGAAGCCCTGTCGCAATCAGTGCATGCTTATTGCCCTGCAAGATGGCACCCCAGGCCAGCAGAACAAAGAGATTGCTGAGGATGAGCGCATTTTTGCTGAGCCGATGTGAACTGTGGTCGATGGCATTGCCCCACAAAATGCCGGACAGAAAACTCAGAATGACAGCGCTGTAAGCAATAAACATCTGATGACCGCTCAGCTGGAAGAGCCGGATATCCGCAATCGCGAGGAGCAACGTCACGACAAAAGGCAGTAAGCCCAGATAACCCAGCTGTTTCATGATGGTATTTTGATTTTGCATTCCTCGTTCCTCTTGTCCGAAACTGACTTCATGCTGTCTTTTGACTATAGCCTTCTGTGGCGAGGTATTTGTTTTTCGAATACTTTGTAGTGCCGCATTTAATTTAATCTCAGGCGGCTGACCCCGTATAGTTGAACCGATCAAGTCACATCATCGACGAAAACAAGCAGTAACGAGGCATTTGATGACCCCACTCAATCCTTTCCTTCAGCAGGCAATCGCGCTGGCTGAAGACAATGTCAAGCAGGGCGGCCGCCCTTTCGGAGCCGTGGTTGTCAAAGATGATCAGGTCATTGCGACGGGTGTGAACCGGATGCAGGCCGATTGTGATCCCACGGCTCATGCCGAGCTGCTGGCCTTGCGTCAGGCTGGCAAAGCCTTGCAATCGCCCCGGCTGGCGGGGTGTCAAGTGTATGCCAGTGGTCAGCCTTGCCCGATGTGTATGGCCGCAATGCGAATGTCCGGTATTACCGAGATTGTCTTTGCTTACGCCAATGAACAGGCTGAACCTTTCGGGTTGTCAACGGCTGAGATTGCAGCCGACCTGTCAAAACCGCTGGCACAGCAACAATGGGCCCGTATATCACATCAGCCCGTCACCACAACGGATCAGGACGCCAATCATTTATATCAGCACTGGCAAAGATTTCAGCAGCAGTCGGATGGTTCATGAAGCATCCGGCTGAACAGCGCAGCATTTCAAATTGGGTCGGGTTATTGCTGATTGTCTTGATCGGGTTGAACCTGCGCCCGTTTCTGGTGGCACCGGGACCCATTCTGAACACCATCATGCAGGATCTGTCGATGAGCGCTTACAGCGCATCGCTGTTGACCTTACTGCCGATGTTTCTGATGGGCATGGGCGCGTTTATCGCGCCAGTGATTTTGTCACGATATGGCACCCGTCCTGCCGTTTTGTCTGCGCTGACCGCGATTCTGACAGGCTGTGCTTTCAGATTCACGGTCACCACGGAAGTGACCTTCCTGCTGACCGCAGTGCTTTGCGGGGCTGGCGTCGCCTTGATTCAGTCGGCGATGCCGGGCCAGATCAAAGCAACATTTCCGAAGCATATCGCACTGGCGACCGGGCTGTATTCTGCCTGTCTGATGGTCGGTGGCGCCCTTGGGGCCTATGGGATGCCACATCTCATGCAAATTGGCCTGAACTGGCGTCAGTCGCTGGCCATGCTGGCGGTACTTGCTCTGGTCGCTGTGCTGTTTTGTCTGCGATTTCTGGTCGCTGCGGCATCGAAAAAGCAGGACGGCAATCTCGTGAAGGCATTACTGTGCCGTCCGCGCACCTGGACGCTGATGTTCGCTTTTGGACTGGTAAATTCGGGCTATTCCACGCTGGTGGCCTGGCTTGCACCTTATTATCAGTCGCTGGGTTGGCGCCAGCCGGACAGCGCCAGTCTGGTTGTGGTGCTTTCGGTCTGTCAGGCCATCAGTGCGGTCGGTCTGCCGGTGCTGGCCCGCCGGTCTCAGGACCGTCGCCCCTGGCTTTTTCTGACAGTGGTTTTCCAGGCGGTGGGCTTTTATGGGCTGGCGGCCTGGCCGGAAATGTCACCCATGTTCTGGGTTGGGATATGCGGCGCCGGACTGGGCGGAAGTTTTGCCCTGGTGATCGTGACGGCGCTGGACCATCTGGAATCTGCGGAATCGTCTGGCACGCTGGCGGCTTTGATGCAGGGCGGTGGTTTCATGATTGCCGCAGTGTCTCCCTGGCTGATTGCTGTCCTGCAAGATCTCACGGCATCTTACGAAGCAGGCTGGCTGATGCATCTGGGATTTGTGGTGATAACCGGTGCACTTTACCTGCGGTTAAACCCGCGTCTGTATCGCGAGGTGATGGGGGAGGCCGGATTCGTTGCGAAACGGCAAAGAATCCCTCACGGATAGTCATCTCATGACGGAATCAACTACAGTTACTTGGATAACCTGAACGAGGAAGGCTTGGAAACGGTTGCCAGATAAACGTTCTGGCTGTCAATCAGCCTGATGACGGTGACACTTTCCTTTGCGCCGAAGGCGTGAAGATAACGATTTTTGATGAACGATAGCATTCACTGACTGGAGAAAAGTAATGAAAGTTCTGTATTCAACAAAAGCAACATCCACTGGCGGGCGTGACGGAGCATCCGAGTCAGCGGACGGAAAACTGAAAGTGAAACTGAGTACGCCAACTGAGCTTGGCGGACAAGGGGGCGAAGGCACCAACCCTGAGCAGCTTTTTGCCGCAGGTTACTCGGCCTGTTTTATCGGGGCGATGAAATTTGTGGCCGCGCAGGATGGCATTAAATTACCGGCTGAGCCAAGTATCACGGCTCAGGTCGGTATTGGTGAAAACCCGAAAGGGGTTGGTTTCGCGATTGATGTCGAACTCCATATTTCTGTTGCTGGCATGGCAAAGGACGAGCTGAGTCAACTGGCTGAAAAGGCACATCAGGTTTGTCCATATTCAAACGCAACCCGCGGTAATATCCGTGTGGAATTAGTGGTTGCTTAACTTTGGCTCAAGATTGAAAAGGGCTCGATTGAGCCCTTTTTTTGATCTTGCTTCAATTTCATTGAGTGGTCATTCAAGAGAGAAAATATCGCTGAATGCAATGTGTATGGAATGAGATGACTCTATTTTCAGGTTAGTTTTTGATGATAGTTCTGTCGATATTTCAGTCGGTTGAAAAGTCAGATTTTTTGCCAAGGCGACTGTTTCTGAGAAGGATTAAAAATGTTTCAAACAAGACTTTAAAATGATTGAGTTCAAGGTTAATATGCATGCCCCCACGATTTGTGAGCAAGATCAACCCTTCATCAAACCTCCTAAGAATACCTGCCTCGATTCTGTCTTTCAGCATGTTTCATTATGAGCTTTCTTATAGTGAAAATGACTTTCTTGGCTATCAAAAAGCCGGAATTTAAATAGGCTATTGAAATACTTAATAAGAGAATTCTAAACTCCAGCCATCTGTTCAATTATGGCTGGTGTCTCCCTTTGTCTGAGTCTGGTAATCAACACGTTTCTGCGATTGATGAAGTCATCAACCGTGCGCTGATGAAAAAAAAGAAACGTCAAATGGAATTGGAACTTGCAAGCAAGCCTTCTCTGGAGGAAAGCCTGCGAGCGAAGTTTGATATTCTGGAGACAATCACCAAGCCTGGCCGTGGGACTGTATTGTACAAACTGGCGGATAAAGAGGATCCCAATCAGGTGATCTGCTGTAAATCCGTGCAGGAACGCGGGAACGCCGCTGCTGAAAAAGCTTTATTGAGTGAAGCAACCAAACTTGAAGTGTGTCAGCACCCGAATGTCGTCAAATTTGTTCAGGTTGGCCATGAGTTTTCGACGCCCTACTTTTTTATGGAATGGGTCGCGGGTGAGAACCTGACTCAGAAAATCAGTCGTCATCATCAGGGCGGCTTTCGGGCAGATCATATTGCATGGCTGATTTATCAATTGGCAGGCGCACTGGATTACGCACATACACAGGGCGTGTGTCATCTGGACATCAAACCCTCCAATGTGCTGGTTGGGACGGATGACGCGGTTCGTCTGGTTGATTTTGGTGCCGCGCAATATGTCGGCGAAGACGGTGAGCATGTGGAAGCCAGCCTGAATTATGCTTCACCGGATTACGTCCGCACCGGAATCGGTCAGCCGGAAGATGATGTGTATTCCTTGGCTGTTCTGGCGTATTGCCTATTTCTGGGTGTCACTGCCAGTGCGGAAATTGGCATGGTGATTCATGGTCAGAAACGACCGGTTGTGATTCCGCCTCATGTCTGGAAAGCGATTCAATCGGTGATCAGTAAGCCTCGCTACCATGGTTATACGCCGATTCAGTTTGCACAGGTGCTGGGCCAGATTGACACGGACACCCCGCTGTCGAACGCACCCTTATTCAGCAGCATGCGAAATGCAGATCTGGTCTTAAGCCGGAAAAAGCACAGCACGTTTGAGGCGGTCGACAGCTGGAAGTCGCTGGAAATCACCCTGATTTGCGCCACGTTGATACTGGTGTCTTTTCTGGTGCTTCGAAACCTGTATACCTTCGCATTTGAGGCGGACAGTCCGGTCGTTCCAACTGAGCCGGCAAGTTTTGTGTACGACGGTAAAGTCTTTCAGCCGGACGATACCTCATGGTTCACCTATCAGTTTTTAAATGAATTTACGTCGGAAACACCGGAGCTTTCTAAAACAGCCGTCGCGATTGTTGAAGCATATGACCGGAAGAAATCGGAACGGGAAAAACAAATTTATCTGCGTTTAAGCTCGGTGCTGGAAGATGAGCAACAAGCACACCAAATCCGTCAGGAACAATTGACCGCAATTAAAAATGAACTGATTACCATGCGCCGTTTAATGCAGGGCGGAAAAGCCAGCGATTCTGTGCACATTGAAAAACAATTGGCTAGTGCTCAGGGGCGAGTCAATACCTTGCTGCAAAACGAAGGTTTTAACCGTGAAAGTGCAATCACACCGGATGAAGCCCTGAATTTAATGGAAGTCGGTGATGTTGTATTTGCGCGTCAGGCCTTTGAATCCGCATGGCAAAAGGCCACGGCGGAAGCCTATTACTATGCCCGTGAAGTACGGTATCAGACCGTCGTTAAAACACTGGCTCAGGTCTCCAGTTTGATGGACGAAGCGAATTTTAAAGACGCTTCCACCCTGATTGAAAATGCGCAGGAAGTTTTTCCGGAAAGCAAAGATATTCGCACCATGGGTGCGTTGCTGTATGCCCGTCGCGGGGAATATATCCTGCGGCAGTCGCTGCAGTCTGATCTGGTGGTGGATAAAAGCATTATTCAGCAAGCCTATCAGGACGTGAAAACATTTGCGCCCGAGCGACTGGCGCAAGTGAAAGCGCAATTAAAGCAAGATATTGAGCAGGGCAGCGAGTCCCAGTTTAAAGCGGGAGCGTTGAGTATTAATGCCAAGAATGTCACCGCAATTGTTTTACCGGATTGGGAGTGGGAAGCATGAGTGATTTGAACACTCGTCTGGATGCATTGTTATCGCCCATCAGTGCGGATCAGCCTGTCGGTGAAGATGCCCGCTATGAGCTGTGTTATGAGCTCATGGAAGCGGAAGTGAAAAAGTTTGGCTCGCTCTTTGGCGAAACCGTTGACTGGCAGGTGGTGGAGCAACAGGCAGAAATCGTGCTGCTCCAGCACAGCAAGGATCTCAAAGCCATGGCCTACATGGGCCGTGCCTGGGCAGAGCACCACGGCTGTGAAGGGTTGAAAGCCGGCTTACAGCTGCTGAAATCAGCCCTGGAGCAATTTGGCAAGGCACTGTATCCGGCGCGGGCCAGAGGTCGGGACGGGGCTATCGAATGGCTGAATAAACAGATCGAGGGGGTCGTTCCGAAGCTGGAAAACCCGGAATACGCCGATCTGGAAGCTTGCGCTGCGCTCTGTCAGGACATCAGCTTTTCGATGAGCGAAGTGTTTGACGGTTCTGAAGCGTCCATGCTGGGTGCCCGGGATGTACTGTCGACCCAAAGTCGCCAGTTGGGTGCGCCACCTTCCCCCGAGGTGAACCCCCCGAGCCTGAACCGGCTCCGGTGGCGGAAGCCCCTTCGAAAGTGGCTGAAGTCCCTGTGACACCGACAGCCAAGCCGAAGCCGGTGGCAACGGCACCTGTTCCTTCAACGATGACGTCGCTGAGCGGGGATACTGATAAAAAGTCGCTGGAGCAAATGGCAGAGCATCTGATCCACCAGAACCCGGCCATGCCACTGGCGTATCAGGTTGGACGCTATCTGACCTGGATGGACGTGGATGAATTACCGCCGCACGATGCTGAGGGCAAAACGCCGCTGCGTCTGCCGGTGAATCAGGATACGCGGGCGGATTATGAGGCGGCCATCTCGGCTAAATCGGTTGACGAGCATTACCGGCGTCTGGAAAAGAGCCTGCGCAATACACCGTTCTGGCTCAGTGGCCACCGGTTGATGTTTGACATGCTCAAATTGATGGGGTTTGACCCGGCCGCAGAAGCGGTGCGCGAAGAGACGCGCCGGTTAACGCAGCGTCTGGAAGGCATTGATGCGCTGACGTTTGAGGATGCCACCCCATTTGCGGATGACGCCACCCGGCAATGGCTGGCGGCAGGGCCGTCAGGTGCGGGGCAGGGCGTCAGCGAAGGACTGGCAGAGCTGCTGGGTGAGCTGGATGGCGACCATCTGGATGGCGCAGCACTCGGAAAACTGCTGGTTTCCGCGTCGGCAAAACTGGATGAGGCGCAGTCCGGACGTTCAAAGTTTCTCCTGCATCTGCAGTTGGCCAAATTACTGCACAACAACGGGCTGTTCAGCCTGGCGTTACCGCACCTTGAAGTGATCTGGCCGGAAAGAGAGCGGGTTCATTTGAGTTATTGGGAACCACACCTGGATACCGAACTGGAGCAGTTACTGTCTTCAACACTGACTCAGATTTATTCACGGGAAGAAGCCTTTCCCGATAAGTACAGAGAATGGCTGAAAGCCGTTCATTAACATATAGCTGCTAAGAAGGACAAGTTATGTCTAAAGATGGTTCAGTCGCTCCAAAAGAGCGAATTAATATCCGGTACGTGCCTGCCACGGGTGATGCTCAGGAAGAGGTCGAACTGCCCCTGAATATGATGGTGGTTGGTGATTTCACGGGCCGTGATGACGAAACACCGATCGAAGATCGGGATCCGGTCAGCATTGATAAAGACAACTTCAACGATGTGCTGAGTGCATTCGCACCGAACGTGAAAGTGAATGTTGCCAATCGTCTGAGCGACGAAGAAGGTGCGCAACTGGGCGTCGATCTAACGTTCAAGAATGTGAAAGATTTCTCTCCCGAAGCGATTGCCCGTCAGGTTCCTGAACTCAGCAGTCTGCTGGAACTTCGTGAAGCCCTGGTTGCGCTGAAAGGCCCGCTGGGTAACGTCCCGGCTTTCCGTAAGCGTATCGCTCAGGTACTGCAAGACGATGAAGCACGGAACAAACTGCTCAGTGAACTGAGCATCGATGCAAACAAAGAAGAATAAGCAGGTGGCACATGACAACTGAAGCGATGACACCGGAACAGGATGCACAACTGGCTGAATCCGGTTCTCTGTTAGACAGTATTTTGAATGAAACCCGTATGAAGCCATCTGATGAAGGCTTTGACGTGGCGAAACGGGGCGTGGAAGCGTTTATCTCTGAATTGCTGAGTAAAAACGTATCCGACAAAGTTGATCAGTCGCTGGTGGATCTGATGATCTCCGAGATTGATCAGAAGATGTCTGCTCAGGTTGATGAGATTCTGCACTCAGAAGAGATTCAGCAAATCGAATCGTCCTGGCGTGGCCTGAAGTATCTGGTTGATCAGACGGACTTCCGCGAGAACATTCAGATTGAAGTGATTTCTGCGAAGAAAAACGAAGTGCTGGATGACTTCGACGACGCGCCGGAAGTGGTGAAATCTGGTTTGTACAAGCAGATCTATACCCGTGAATACGGCCAGTTTGGTGGTAAACCTGTGGGTGCGGTGATCTGTGACTTCAAACTGACGTCTGCATCACCAGACATCAAACTGATGGAATACATGGCAAACGTGGGTGCGATGTCTCATGCACCGTTCCTGACTTCTGCCGGTCCTCAGTTCTTCGGGGTCGACAGCTATGAAGAGCTGCCAAACCTGAAAGATCTGAAGTCTGTGTTTGAAGGTCCGCAGTACACCAAGTGGCGTGGCCTGCGTGAGCACGAAGATTCACGCTATCTGGGTCTGTGTACCACAGGCTTCATGCTGCGCTCGCCATATTCTGTGGCCGACAACCCGATCAAAGCATTCGACTATAACGAGAATGTTTCGGCGAGTCATGACCACTATCTGTGGGGGAACTCAGCGTATGCACTGGCGTCTCGTATTTCCGAGTCCTTTGCGAAATTCCGCTGGTGTCCGAACATCATCGGTCCGCAGAGCGGTGGTACGGTGAATGACCTGCCGGTACATAACTTTGAATCCATGGGTCGTATTGAAACCAAGATCCCAACAGAAGTGCTGGTCTCTGACCGTCGCGAATTCGAACTGGCAGAAGAAGGCTTTATTGCCCTGACCATGCGTAAAGGTTCTGATAACGCGGCATTCTTCTCGGCCAACTCGGTTCAGAAACCGAAGTTCTTTGGCAACACGCCGGAAGGCAAAGAAGCAGAAACCAACTATAAGCTGGGCACACAGCTACCATACATGTTCATCATCAACCGCCTGGCGCACTATCTGAAAGTGCTGCAGCGCGAGCAGATTGGTTCGTGGAAAGAGCGTACGGATCTGGAAATTGAACTGAACAAGTGGATCCGTCAGTACGTGTCTGATCAGGAAAATCCACCGGCAGAGGTTCGTGGTCGTCGTCCACTGCGTGCAGCACGTGTTGAAGTGTCTGATGTGGAAGGTGATCCGGGCTGGTACCGTGTTTCTCTGGCAGTGCGTCCGCACTTCAAGTACATGGGTGCAAGCTTCGAGCTGTCTCTGGTAGGTAAACTGGATCAGTAATCAGTCAAGGAGCGGTGGCTGTGATGCGCTTCGCTGAGGCGCCTGACAGACTGCCGCTCAATTATTTCTGTGGAAATCAATGGATAAAGGTTACCGATTACTGGAACGCATTGAGCTGGGCGAATCGAAAAACAGCTACGATACCGTCGGATCAACTCAGTATCTGATTGAGTCGATTCATTATCATCTGGCGGATTTGCTGAATACGCATACCGGCAACGCCATGATTGCGCTGGATTACGGGCTGCCTGATTTCAATGATGTGCTGGCGGATAAATCCAACATTGTCAGAGAAATCCGGCACAGTGTGAAACAGACAATCGAAAAATATGAACCCCGATTAACCGGTGTTGTCGTCCGGTATATTCCCCACGCGGATAATCCGCTGCAGCTGAATTTTGCCGTCAGTGGTGAGGTGTATCACAACGACAAGAAAACCATGATGAATATCGACTTATCCGTAGGCGTAGACGGTAAGTTTTCTGTATAGAGCCGACGAGTATGACCTATAGCAAGTATTTCCAGGACGAGCTTTCCTTTCTGAAAGAAGCAGGCTCTGAATTTTCCAAAAGTCACCCGCAGTTAACGAAATTTCTGTCTGAAAGCAGCAATGACCCGGACGTGGAACGGTTGCTGGAAGGTTTTGCATTTCTCAACGGCAAACTCCGCCAGAAGCTGGATGATGAGCTTCCTGAGCTGACTCAATCCCTGATTGCTTTACTCTGGCCGCATTATTTGCGCTCCGTGCCTTCGATGAGTATTGCGCAGTTAAAACCACATGAAGCCAGTGTGACGCAAAAAACCACGGTCACCCGTGGCCATGAAATGGCCAGCACGCAGGTGGATGATTCACAGTGTATTTTCCGGACCTGTTATGACGTGGATCTGTATCCGCTGCTCCTGTCTTCGGTTACACAGCAAAATACACGGTCCAACAGTCATCTGAACATCACACTGACGACAGACAGTGGCGTAGAGCTGTCACGTATTGGGTTAGATACACTTCGTTTTCATATTCACGGCGAACTCCATATTTCGCGCATTCTGTATTTGTGGCTGTTTCGTTACCTCGACAGTGTCGAAGTCGTCCTTGCCGGCGGCGGCAGCCGGAAATTACCGGCATCCTGTATTCAGAAAGTCGGGTTTGATGATGATCAGTCGCTGATGCCTTACGGCCCCAACTCGTTTTCGGGTTACCGTTTAGTGCAGGAATACTTTGCGATGCCCGATAAATTCATGTTCTTTGATATTGTCGGGCTGGACTGGCTGAAAGGGGTGCCGAACCAGAACACCATGAGTCTGGTATTTAATTTCTCTCGTTCTTTGCCGTCAGAAGTCACGATCCGGGAGAAAAACCTGCGCCTGTTCTGTACGCCGATTGCCAATGTCTTTGATATGGATGCGGACCCGATCCGTCTGGATCACAAACGTACTGAATACCATGTGCGCCCGCAAAGCAGTCGCCAGCAGAACTTTGAAGTCTATTCGGTGAATCAGGTGCGCGGCTGGAGTAATGAAAACCGGCGTCAGGTTGATTATCTGCCGTTTGAATCCTTTGAGCATCAGCTGGGCATTGATCATCAACGCCATTATTACAATGTGAAAGTCTCGGAGCATGTGACCGGGAAAGGTTTATCGCATTACATCTCTTTCTTTGATCACAATGCCGGCGTTGCCAATCTGGAAACCGAAACCGTGCTGATCAAGCTGACCTGTACCAATGGCAAACTGCCTCAGCGATTAGCGCCGGGCGATATCAGTTTCACCACGCACAAGTCGACCAACTATGCGGATTTCACCAACCTGACCAAGCCGACGGTGTCGGTCAGCCCGCAAATTGACAGCAGTCTGCACTGGCAATTGATTGCCAATATGTCGCTGAATTATCTGTCGCTGATTGATACCGATGTGCTGAAAATGATGCTGAGTATTTATGACTTTCACTCGCGCAGTGATCGGCAGTCTCAGCGGGCTTCGGCCAACCGATTGAATGGCATTAAAGCGATCAGCATGAAACCGGTTGAACGGATTTATCGGGGCTTGCCGATCCGCGGCAATCTGATTGAACTTCAGATGGACTCAGCCATGTTTGCCAATGAAGGCGATATGTACTTGCTGGTCTCGATTCTGAATGAGTTTTTCTCGTTGTATTCCAGTATCAACTCATTTTCAGAGCTGGAAGTGGTCGATGTGAAAACCGGTGAAATTTATCGCTGGGACGGTAATCAGGGCAAGCAGGCGGTCATATGATCGAGAAGATTGAAGAATCCAGCCATGAGTTTGCCTTCTTTCAGGCGGTGTATCTGCTGGAGGCCAATGCAAAGAAAAAATACCCTGAGCAGTTTGCCTCGGTAGGTCTGGCGAAAACCCAGTCTGAAGAGTTTATCCGCTTCAGAATTTCCCCTGAACTGGGGTTTCCCCGTTCGGATATCACGCAGTTTGATCAGGTGCACTGGGGGGGCCGGGACGTGCCGAACCTGATCGTCAACTTCGGGGGACTGCATGGCACAGGCTCGCCGTTGCCGTCGGCTTATACCGAAAAACTGGCGGGTCGTGAAGGGGAAGATAACCCGGTCAAAGACTTTTTTGACTTCTTTCATCACCGGTATTTGTCGCATCTGTACCGGATCTGGAAGAAGTACAGATATCACGTTCGGTATGAATCCGGGGCGATTGACCCGCTGTCGCGGAATCTGTTCAACCTGATTGGCATCTCTTCTGAGCTGAGTGAAGAAAGCGACTTTCATTTCGACAGGGCAAAGCTGCTGTCTTACATCGGTCAGCTTTCTTCCCGTACCCGTTCTCCGAATCTGGTTTCCGGTGTGGTGGCTCACTGCTTTAACCTGAATAAAGTCAGTATCGAAGAGTGGATTCCCCGCCGGGTGAAAATTGCGCCGTCTCAGCTCAATCAACTGGGCCATGTCAATTGTGTCTTGGGGCGTGATTATCACCTGGGAGATCATCTGACCGATATTACCGGGAAGTTTAACCTGGTGTTTCATGATTTGAGTTTTGAGCAGTACTGTCATTTTCTGCCGGGTGAACAGGGCTATGTCCTGTTGAAAGAGCTGATGCGATTTGTACTGCGCGACCCAATGGCCTGGGATCTGAAAATGGAAGTCAGAACCGATGGTTTACCGGCCAGTATTCTGGGCGTGGCAGGCGCAAACAAACTGGGACAGGTGAGCTGGCTGGGCCATGTTCAGGGAGAGAAAGAAACTGTTGTTGTCATTGGCGCGGTGTGATTTTTTCATTGAGAACAGGCACACGGCATCTGCTGCGTTTTGCAGCGGGGCGGTGTGCCTGTATTTGTTTCTGATGAACGATAAAGTGAAGTGCGCGGTTCAGTTCACTGAGTGCGATGCTTCAACATTCGTCGCCGCTTCATCGGCAAATCGGACTATGGAATACGACCGTGGTGTGTAATTCCTTAATACCGGCAATATTTTCCGCTTCGTCGCACAGTTCATTCATCACATGCAGGGAAGAGGCCTCCAGCAGGGTGATGATGTCAAAACCACCCCCGACCACGCTGATGGTTTTGATCTCCGGGATTTCCCGGAGACTGTCACAGACTTTTTTCTTCCAGCCGTTTTGGCATTTAATCAGTAAATAGCAGCTGGTTAAGCTCGAACTCTTCTGTTGACCAATTTTCGCAGTATAACCTTCAATCACGCCCGACTTTTCCATGCGGGTGATCCGCTCAGCCACCGCTGTTCTGGAAAGGCCCACACTGCGGGCCATATTGGCGATTGATTCACGTCCGTTAACCAGCAGACTTGACAATATCTTCCTATCAATTCGGTCAATGCTGTTGCTATGTAAAGTACTCATTATCTTTATTCTCGACTTTGATTAACCTAGGCGTCCAACTTACTGAATCTGTTCTGGAACAGCGAAGTTGTAGAGTTCCTGCAGCAGGAACGGATTATTAGAATTCGACGGCTTGATCTTCACCGTCATTTGGCGTCCCGATACAAGAATGTCCGCGTTAAATCCACCATCGGCTGTTGGTTCAAGCGCTGACTCGTTCAACAGACGGAAGATGGACCAGAATCCCTCTTTAGCTTTTTTGTGCTGCTCTCCACTTGAAGTAATGTCCTGAATATTGACGTTGACGAAAAACTCGTTGCTTTCCGGTGGCCAGACAAATTGTTTGCTCTTGGCCGGACCGTGGTAGTAATCCAGCGACTCGCCGCCGAAATCGACATTGGCACGAATGGCACTGGAGTCCAGATCGATAAAGCGTGAGCTGAAATCAATCTTGAATTTATTGGAGGTCGGATCAAACAGAACGTTTTTGATCATCGTGTAATTTTTCATCTGCGTGATCATTTCCTGCGACAGTTTCAGCGTTTCACCGTCCACCCGTTTGGCTTGCCACAGGTTGGTATCGTAGAACGGCGACAGGTTATCTTTAATGAACCCGTCCAGCGTGCCCTGCGCGGCAAAAAACGCTTCAAAATCAGTCAGTGAAATCTCGGTTGGTGCCTGTTTATTGAACGGATATTTGTTTTGGCCAACCAGCGCGAACTGGCTGTATACGTTACTGGTCCACAGTTCCTGAATGCCCAGTTCAGATTCTGAAAGCAGGGTTGCCCAGGCTTGGTGAGCAATTTCATTCAGCCAGCTCTTCACCGGTTCAGGCGTTTTCTGCGCGACTTGTTTCAGGCGCACAATCGGGTCTGCTTCGGTTTCACGCATGCGGGCTTTTGCGGCTGCCAGCGCGGCTTGCTGAACATTCGGCGCATCTGTAATTTGCTTCAGATAAGCACGCAGATTACTCAGGGAGCTGATGACCTGATCCCAGGGGGCCTGAGAATTCTCAGTTTCACTGGTCTGCAGGTTATTAATGACCGCGAATGTTTTTTCGACCCGGCTCATGAGCTCATAATCCGGCTCAATCACTTTCTCTGCCGTTGCTTTTAAGGCATCAGCGGCTTGATTCAGACGTTGGTCTTTCGGCGCTAACTGAGCCAGAGCAGACGCTTCCGGTGAATACTTGGTATTGGTATACAGCAGGTTCAGAATCGTACTCAAAGGCGAAGCCGGGCCAGACATAATGTCGATGGCGTTGGTCATATCCACGATATTGCTGAAGCGCTTGAAGCGCAGATCACTGATCGCTGTCCGCCAGACGTTGATGTAATCATCGGTATACTTGCGGCGCACTTTAGCCTGGAAGGCTTTCAGTTCTTCTTCAGACGGCTGGGTGTTGTTCGACAGCCCCAGCACCCAGTTGTCGGCAATCAAATCCTGAGACAGAGATTCAGACAACGGCCGGTAGAAGGTTGTAAAACCCGTCGCGGTGTAGATTTTATTGATGTTTAACTCGTCCTGATTGCCGTTGTTTGTTGAGAATACTTCCCCGAAATTAAAGCCAATCGCACGCGGAATACTCAGGACACCCAAATCTGCATCACGACCACTGTTCAGAATCTGGCTGTAGGCAATATCAACTTTAGACTGAGACAGCAGCTCACGGCGAGTTGTCCGCACCAGATCCCAGTTGATCTGAATGGCCGGAAAATTGGTTTTGAAATAAACCGCCAGATAGTCTTTCACACTGGCATAGCTGCCTTGTGTCCCAAAGTCGTCCGCGATGATCCGGGAAATAGACTTCAGCATGAAGCTGTAGTCCCGTTTATTTTTTTCACTCAGCATCAGGTAGGTTTTGAGCAGGTGCAGTTTTTCCTGATGAGACAGATTGTTTTGTGCCAGTTCCTGACGGATATGGGTTTCAATCAGTGGCATCAGTTTTTCGTGAACGCTGTCCAGCAAATGGCGATAAGCGATTTGCGTCGTTTTATCCAGTTTGTCCACGTTGATATCAATCATTTTCTCATCCAGCAGGCGGCTGGCATCCACCCAGGCCTGATAGAGTGGGTGTATACCATTGGAGATGGTGGCAATCTGCTGACTGAGTTGCGCCCGGCTGTCATCCGGCGTTTGATCGGCTGCCACGTCCAGCAGTTGATTGATAATGGAGATATTATTTTGTGTGGTCGTCAGGAAATAGTAACCACTCACACCCAGCAAACTCACGCAAGCGGCCATGGTAATGCGGCTTTTACGGATCAGTTGTTTGAGGTGGCGCTTATTCTCACCGGCAAAGTTTGCTTCTGGCAGGACCTGCTCATCGATAATGAATCGGGTAAACAGCGGCGATTCTGTCAGTTGATCATGTTCCGACGCGATCATCGGGACATTGAAATAATTACTGCAGCCCTTGGCCAGCAGGTTGTATTTCCGTCCGCCCTGATGGCTGGATGTGAAATACAGTCCCCGGATATCGACCATATGGAAGCCGTCTTTTTCCAGTCGGACTTTATTGAGTGTGTTTTTCAGCAGGTCATGACACAGCTCGAACTGTTTCGGGAACGTGACCAGCGCACTGTTATTGACCAGAGAGCGTTCCATGGCCGCGCAATCCAGTGTGCTTTGTTCCATTTTGCTCAGAATGGCGTAGAAACCGTTGTCAAAAATGTCATTGAGTGTGCCTTTGGCATCTTTGAGCGAAATCGACAGATGTTCCAGCTGTGCTTTCAGCGGACTCAGGGAAACAAACTCTTTGAACCCCTGCAGTTTGTCGATCTTCGATAGGAAGACATACACGGGCAGGGCACTGTAAGTGATATTTGTGATGTCACTTAACCGGGTATTGATGATATCCAGAATGTAATCACGCTGGGATTCTTCCTGTGTGATCAGAAACTCCAGATCAACCACATAAAGGCAACCGGCAAAGGGTTTACGTGGTTTGGTTGCGATGATTTTATCCAGAAATGCTTTCCACAGTGTCTGATCCGTATTGGACGTATCCTGATAAATCAACCGTGGCGCTGGCTTGATGTAAATGGCGTGATCAGACTCGTACCAGACGAAATAATCTGTCTGCAGGGTATTTTTATGATCAATGGGTTTGATCGCGTGTGAGCTGGTCAGCAGGGATGTTTTGCCTGACTTTTTATTGCCCAGCAACAGGTAAATCGGCTTGTGGCTGTTTCCCTTCAGCAGCGATGCCAGCAGACCTTTCAGTGTTTCTTCTTCGGTTTCGATGTCTGTACTGGTTCTGGATTTTCGCTTTTTCACTTCATAGCCGATGAAGATCAGGACTGCAGCGGTAAACACCAGTGCGATAGGTCCCCATGTCAGGTAATGACCCGGAGATAAGTCCAGAACGAAGTATGCGAATACGCCATAGAGTACAGAAAGAAGTACGGCGGAGAGCAGAATAACTACTCCCGGAGTTTTCAGTTTACGCATCAAGATATAACCCGCCTGTCGTTGTTATTGGTTTTGTTCTTTGTATTGATTTGCGATTTCCATGAGCCGGTACTGGTAAGCACTTAAAGTTTTCTGTGCTTTTAAAATGTCGTCCTGGCTAATGTGACCTTTCTCCAAATAATCTAAGCGACCAAGGAATGGGAAAAGAGTATTACTGAATTTATATGCGGCATTGGTATTGTCGCTGTCATCGACCAGTGCGGCGTTGGCAATGATGGTCCTTGCTCTCTTAAATTGTTGATTAATCGACTGATAATCACCTGACAGCGTCGCTTTTCCTGCGTGATATTGCGAAACAGCTGCTTTCGCGGCGATTGAATCCGGATACAGTAAATTCACGTTCTCTGCGAGCTGCTCCAGAATCTGGTGGTGATAGACCCGTTCCGGAAAAGCAGTCCAGTCCTGCATTAACGCATTGGTCCGGGCCAGGACGTCTTCTTTCAGTCGATTTTTAAAATAAGGTTCCGCATCAATCAGCTGCTCGGTAATTTTTTCAAGTTGTGCAGCGGATGCTGCAGGAATATCCCGTTGGTAGAGATACTGACGGATTGCGGCAATCGAAAAGACCAGAGAGCCCAAGACAAATACCGTGGCAAGCCAATAACACCAGGCTGGAAGTTTCGGTTTGCTTTCCAGATCCGCGGGTTCTTGTGCCGGATTTGGATGGCTTTCAGCAGCAGGAGTGGGGCGAGGCGCTGGTGCCGTAACTGTTTGGTTTTTATGTCTGGATTTTTCCTTTTCGGCCAGTTCGTCCAGATAGTCCTTCCACTCGGTAAACTGTCGACGAACCGGACCCAGAGAGGGAGCCTGACTTCCCAATTGCTGCTGTAATTCTTTTTCTAAATTCAGTGCAAAACGATGCCCGGATTCAACCAGTGCCTGATCCTTCAGTGTGACCCGGATTTTTTTCAAGGCGATGGGCAGCTGTTCTGCAATCCAGTCGAAAGATTGAATTCTGGCATTGGGTTTATGAACACTCGGGTAGGCGGTATGCCAGTAAACGATACAGAGGTCATTGAGCACACTCAGCCCGTTCACTGCACCTTTTAAGCCTTCAATACGGCAGGCAGCGACACAGTAATAGCTGGCACAGCGAAAGTCTTTACTGTGGGAAGTCAGCAGAATTTCGGCGGCAGAAAAGATGTCTCGCCACGGCGCAGGAGAAACGACACTGCTGAGTCGGTTCACGTTGCGCTTGAGATCAGAAAACAGATCCAGTGAGCGTGGATCTTGACCAACAGGCGACTGCGCCGATATTGGTCGAAGTGCAATATCAGTGAATTTCATTGTGATTTAGCCAACTTAAAAAATAATAAGCAATAAAATCTATGGTGGCTGAAAAACGCTGAGCAGCCACGGCCAGATCGGGTTCGTTTTTTTAATTTCCGATGAGAATTTTTCTCTCTTTTTTCATCTCTGAGGATTTGATTGATATACCTTTAAATCATCTCGCCCTGTCGTTTCGTCATTCGGGGCTGTTTATTGTCAACAAACTAACTTCGTTTTGTATTTAGCACCCTTTAATTGAGAACATTCTAAACATATCAAGTATACGAAACTAAGTGTATGACATATTTGCTGGGTTAAGATCACAGAATCATTTCACCTGCACTCTAGGTCTCTGTTTTTATTCGTTGTTATTGAAATATTACTAATTTCTGATGTTGTTGTGAATAATGTATTGATTGTTTTGTTCTTATATAACTCATTGAAAATATTGGTTTTTAATTTGTTTGTGATTTGTGTTCCATATATGAAATACAGAATTTAATGTTCACCAAAATAATTAAGTGGAACAGACTTCACAATTCAATTTCAGACAGTTTTGACAGATTTGTTGTGAATGACGCGGTTAGGGAAGTGGAGAGAGGTGTTAAATTCACGGGTTTGTCAGTGAAAGTGAAACTATCAGCAGGCAAAATAACTAAATTTATTGAGGGGCCAATGAAGGCTTGAATTCATTAATTCATGCGTTTATCTTTCAGAGGTTTTTAATTTAGTGAACGCGAACATTATGCCTCGTCTTCTGAAAGTATTTTTTGTTTCTTACTGTTTGATTCATGCGACGACTGCCTTTGCCAAGGGAGAGCGCTTTGGTGTGACTGGTGCTTACTACGACTTTACTTCAACTGCTGAAGAAGGTGAGGCCGGTGAAAACCAAAGCTTGCGTTGGGGGCTGGTTCATACCCGTCCGATTGATGACAACAGTGCCCGGTGGCGCTGGTGGTTCGGTTTGAATTATCTGCAGGACAGCATTCCGGCACCTCAGAATGGCATTTACCAGGAAATCACCAACTATGAGTTCAGGGTGTTGCCCCAGTATGCGTTTCCGATTGCCAGCTGGCTGACGCCCTATATCGGTGCGGGCGTATCTTTGGCTTACAGTGAGTATGACGAGCGCTGGATTGTCGATTCAGACCAGTTTAAATATGGCACTCAGCTACCGGATAAAAATGCCTTTGAGGCAAGTTTGTTGCTGAATGCCGGAACTGTCCTGAAAATCGGCAGCAATCCGGATGCTCATTTACAGTTAGTGCCGCAGGCGACTTTCATCATTCCTGTGAATGACGGCCTGGGCGGCATTGAGTTTTCTCTATCCTTATTATTCTAAATCGCTTATGACGCACAAAACGCTCATTCTCACAGTGAACAGTGCCCCGGAAGAATACGTCGGGGTGAAGAAAATGGAATTTGACAGTCAGGGCGGAAGTATCGGCCGCAGTGCCCAGTGTTATTTTCACCTGGAAGATCACAATAAATACCTGTCCGGGACACATGCGCTGATCACCAGTTACAACGGTGAGTTTTATCTGAATGACATCAGCACCAATGGCACCTTTATTAATGGGAAGCGGGCTTTGAAAAATCAGCCTTCTGCATTACAGGAAGGGGACGCGGTGTCCGTGGGCCGTTATGAGTTTACGGTGCATTTTGAAAATCAGGTTCAGCATATCAATCTTGCTGATGACATCATGCCGGAAATGAAAAGTATTGACCCGGTCGAAACCCTGGATGTCATTCTGCCACCGAAACCAGAGGAAATGACAGAAGGCACCGTAGAAGAGCTGTTCTTACCGAAAGATACCAAAGCAGATTCTACGGAACCTTTGTATCATCTGCAGGACGAAGACGACGTGTCTGAATCGTTGCTGAAAGATGAACACCCTCAGCCTGAAGTGGATTTGGCACAACACCACCAACAGCGCCAGATGCTGGATGACAGTGATAGCATCCACTCAGAAATGGATATCCCCAGCCTGATCCCGGAAAACTGGAATTTTGGTTCGGATCAACCGAAGCCGCAAGCTAAACCTGTCGCAAAGCCTCCGGTCCAGCAGTCAGCTCCCTCTCCGGAGCATGTGCCAGAACCTGTGCTGCCCAAACAGCAAGCCGTTGTTGAACCCGTGCCGGAGCCGCGATCGGTTGGCCTGCCTGTCACAACCGGGACGCTGACTGCTGTGAATCAATCGGCTGAATCTGCTTTTCTGGATGGATTGGGCTTATCGGCGCAGCACCGGCATCTGTGTGATGACAACTGGCACAAACAAATGGGGCTTTGCCTGAGAGCTTGCCTGAATGTGATGAATTCGGAGCTCAATCAATCTCTGGCTTTAGCTGGGGAAAACGGAAAGGCGCAAGCACACCTGCTCGACAGCATGATGTCGCTGTATCAGGACTCAGTGCTTGATCCTTCAGAACTGGTTGAGCATATCCAGGAAGAGCTGGAGATTCATCGGACGCGCCTGAATCAAGCGAAAGCAGCCCTGTTTCAGCAGCATCTGGAAGCGCTCTCCCCGGCAGTTTTTGAAGAGGAACACCGGGGGAGCTGGCTGAAAAATCAGCGAACCTGGCAAGCCTATCAGGCACACTTCGCGAAACAGCAATCCACTTGGCAATCTGAACCGGAAGACGGTCTGAACGACAGCCTTGCGGCAAAGTACAGAGAACTTACACAGGAGCAAAATGCGTAATTACTTACTGGGATGTTTTGCGGCATTTGCACTCTCCGGCTGTGCCGTCTGGGAACAGTTTAAAGATACGGCGGGTTTGATCCCTGAAACTGCAGAAATCGAAGTACAGATTTCAACCGATAAGAGCCTGAATGTGCGCCCGAATGGACTGTCGTCCCCAGCCATTCTGAGAGTTTATGAGCTCTCATCGCCTGTTCTGTTCCGGAGTCTGGATTTTTTCTCTTTGTTTGAAAATGACAAGGCCGCACTGGGGGATGAATACATCAAACGGTACGAGTATCAGCTGGAACCCGGGCAGGATTTAACCGAATTTCTGAAACTCCAGCCGGAAACCCGTGCTGTCGGGTTTGCCGTGGCTTTCCGGGAGATCAATGGCACCAGCTGGCGAACCATACATACGGTCGAGGAACGGAAAAGTTATTTTCTGGACGTGAAGTTGAAGAATAACGTGTTAGCGGTGGAACACACCCAAGGTGTAGAGCAGATTTATTTCTAAGGAAGTTAGTATGTCATTGTATAACCCTGTTGTCTGGCAAGACGGGATGTTTATGAAACCGCAGCATTTCCAGCAACTGGATCGGTTTCATTCCCAGCAGATAAGCTTATTCACTGCGTTCAGTGCACCGTTGAACTGGGGGATCAGCCGACTGGAAATCAACCATGAATTGTTGAAAATGGGCAAGATTGGCGTCACGGTCGCAGAAGGGATCCTGCAGGATCGCACGCCTTTTGCGCTGCCGGCAGAAGCCCCGGCGCCAGCATTGCTCGAAGTGGATTCTTCAACCGTCGATAAAGTGGTTTATCTGTGTTGTCCGCTGCCGTCTGAGCAGGGTGAGCTGTACACGAAGTCGGGTGATGGTGCCCGTTATCACTTACAGGAACAGCAAGTTGTCGATTGCCTCTACGACAGCGAAGATACCACAACCATCCATGTGGGCAGCCTGAATTTCCGGCTGATGCTGGAAAGTGATGATCGCTCTGCGTATACGTCTATTCCTGTCCTGAAAATTTCTGAAGTGAAGAGCGACGGCACGGTGCTGCTGGATGATAAATTCATTCCGACTTGTCTGGATATCCGCGCTTCTGCTGTACTGACTAAATTTGTGACTGAATTTGCCTCTTTGCTCAAGCATCGCGCTGAATCAATCGTGTCACGCCTCGGGGTGGTGGATCAGCAGGGCGTCTCTTCGGTGGCCGATTTCATGTTACTGCAGGTTGTGAACCGTCTGGAACCGGTTTTCTGGCATATCGCAGGCTTGGAAGGGGTCCATCCTGAAACCCTGTATCGCGTGCTTTTGCAGGCAGAAGGCGAGCTGGCAACCCTGTGTGCGCCTTCCAGACGCCCGGAATCGTATTTACCTTACAATCAGGGCGAACTGACGGATTGTATGTGGTCGCTGATCAGCCGGAACCGGATGAACCTGACCGTGATGTCAGAGCAGCGTGCAATCCCACTGGTGCTGAAAGAGCAGGGATACGGTGTCCGTGTCGCGAATATTGCTGATCGGGAAATTATCCACACCACCACCTTTATTCTCGCAGTCAAAGCGGATGTCACACTGGATGTGCTGCACACCCGGTTTGTGTCTCAGGCGAAAGTGGGCAGCCTGGAGAATATTCGTGATCTGGTCAATTACCAGTTGCCAGGGATTGCCATCAAACCCATGCCGGTTGTGCCAAGACAGTTACCATATCATGCCGGGTTTACTTACTTCGAGCTGGATAAAGCCTCTGAAGAATGGCAGGCGCTGGCTGCTTCGTCTGGCATTGCGATGCATGTTTCCGGTGACTTCCCGAATCTGGAACTGCAATTGTGGGCGGTCAGATTATGAGTTCAATTGAAGATGATGTAACCGTCGTCCTCTTCCAGTCGGAGCCGGGTAAGCCCATGGAGGTGATGCCGGCGCCAGAAGTACCGCGCAACATTGCGGTGAAGCAGCTGGAAATTAAGAAAATGGGAATCAACACGCTGGTGGACGAATTCACTTGGGTGCTGGCTTGCCTGACGTGTATTCCCTCAATTCCCTGGCTGGATGATCCAACGCCTTTGCGTGAGCAGATCAGCCGCGAGATACAGGAATCAGAGAAGCGCTTATTACTGGCAAATACGGATCGTGCCTCATTACTCGTGATGCGCTATTGCGTGTGTGCCGCGGTAGATGAAGCCGTGTACAGTCAGGAGTGGGGGGAGAAGAGTAACTGGAGTACAAACAGTCTGCTGGCTGAATTTCATAATGAGACTTCAGGCGGTGATAAGTTTTACACCATTCTTGAACGCTTGCGACAGGATCCCAAGCGTTATCGTCATCTGATTGAATTTCTGTATTTCTTATTGCAGGTCGGTTTTAAAGGCAAATATGGTCGCGTTGAACGCGGCAATGAGAAGATTGCTGATATTGCAGATACGATTTATCAATTGATCAGAGAAGACCGGCTGGCCGATCAGGAAAAGTTGCAGCTGGTGAATTTAAAAGCCGCATCGCTCAGTCGTCCGCTGAGACGGGTGATTCCGCCAAAACTGATCATGGGGGTTAGTGTTGGCTTAATCGCTGCAATGTACGCCGCAACCTATCTGGTCATTGATTTGAAATTCAATCAGCTTGTTCAGTAACATTTCCTGGGTTGTACAGGATGTCAAAAAAGCGCGATGAATCGCGCTTTTTTTGTGCCTGATAAATCAATGTTTGAATATAAGTTATATGGGAGATAATGATTTTTGAACATTCCTATGATAATGAGTTGAAATAATTGATGATCACGATATTGAGAGGCGTTTTGGGTTGGTGTTGAGGCTAGAGAAGTGATTCGAGTCCTTATCTATAGTCATGATTATAAACGACTTTGTCATTTGTAGGAGCTGGGTGCAATCGGCCTTTTATTGTGTTAGTTGTTTTTATGTTTGATTTTTTATTTTCATGTCAATGCAATTTCAATGTAATATCAATTTAATTATGTGCGACTGACTTCAATTTATAGGTTTAATCTATCTTTATCTTTATTGACGAAAATTTAAATAGAAGGCATCTTCTCGGGGCGCAGGTGAGGCGCCATCTAACTCTGAAATAAATATCAAACCATTCAAGTAACAGCGGATTTTTCTTCCTGGTTCTAAATGTTCAATGGAATGGCAGCATGATTCTGACTGCCATTCATGTGCGTTTAGAGTTTATTCTAAATAAGTTATTTATGGGTTCAGCCGTTCATTCACATGACACGGTAATGCTCATTGAATACAGTCTGCCTCCCATACCAATTGAGTTCCAACTCAATTGATAAAAACCTGTGCAAAGTGAATGATTTAATGATTAGAAGGATATTATTTTGTTTCCTCAAACTTTTTCTTTGCATCCCACTCAAGAAAACATCTTTTACGATCAGGCGCTGACGCCATTAAGTACTCGGTATAATGTCGGGTCTTGTATGTTAGTAAAGCATATTGATCCCCTGATTCTGCAGCATGTCTGGTCACTGCTGGTAGCGAACCTGGATGCACTGCGTCTGACCTTCAATGTTTCTGCTGATGGTGAGGTGCGGCAAACCCTGTCGCCTGAGATTGGGAACGATACCGTTCATATCGTGGATCTTAGTGCCAGTTCGACACCTAAAGCAGATGCGGAGCTTTGGTTGAGTGAGGATATGGCGCAGCCATTCGACTATCTCGGAGACAACCTCCATCAACTGACGTTGATCAGGCTGGATAACCAGACCAGTTACCTTTTTATTAAACTGCACCATTTAATTTGCGATGGTACGGGGATGTACCAGCTTCAGCAGTATTTACACCAGCTTTATCAGGATATTGTGAACCAGCAGAACCATGAGTGGCTGAGCGATATTCCTCAATATCAGCCTGCTGCTGAACGGGCCAGACAATATCTGGACTCACCTCGATATGAAAAAGATCAGGCGTATTGGGCGGCGTTTTTTCAGCAGCATGAGATGACTTGCCTTTCCGCCCGGTATCTTAAGAAAGGGAGTCATTACTCAATTCAGGCTTTGCCGGAGGCGCTCAAGCATGCCATGCAGGATTACTGCGAACAACATGGCGTGACGTTGCAGGCGATGTTGTTTGGCGCAGTGAGTGTGGTGCTGTCACGGATGAACGGCCAAACCGAGCTCTGTTTCAGTACGGTGACCCATGGCAGGCAAGGACGTCAGGGCATGCAGGTCGTCGGGATGCATTCAAATGATTACCCGGTTGCGATCACAGTGACACCGGAGACGGCTCGTCTGGATTACATTCAAGACTGTATGCGAACACTGAACAGTGCTTTACGACATTGCCGGTATCCGGCAGCCCATCTGAGCCGGCTCGCACGTGATTGCGGGGGTTCATTGCCAAACGTGACTGTTAATTATGAAGCCTTTGGCAAAGAAAGCAGGGGGCATGAATTAACGCGAATATATGAGCAAGACATCAGTCAGGCACTTGTACTGAGGCTGAAAGATTATGGTCGTGACTGCCCGTTCGTCCTGTCAGCCCATGTTCTGGACGCTTTTTTCACACCGGAAGAGAGTCAGGCATTGATTACGCGAGTTATGAAAGTGCTCACGACCTTTGTTGAGAATCATGATAGGCCTGTCGGTGAAATTGATCTGGTTTCAGACGATGAAAAACACACCCTGCTGACCACCTTCAACCAGACTGAAGCACCATACCCGCAGGACCAGAGTCTGGTCACGTTATTCGAAGCTCAGGTGGCAAGAACGCCAGACCATATTGCACTGGTGTTTGAAGGGCAGTCTCTGACCTACCGCGAACTGAATGGTAAAGCCAATCAGCTGGCGCGGCAGATCCGGCAGATGTACCGGGCGTCTCATCAGACAGAACTGTCTGCGGACACACTGGTGGCGCTGTATTTAGACCGCAGCCCGGAGATGGTGATCAGTATTCTGGCGGTGCTGAAGGCGGGGGCGGCCTACGTGCCCATTTCGCCGGAATACCCGGCGGAGCGGAGTACATTTATTTTAGATGATACCCGGGCACCACTGGTGATCACTCATGGCCTGCAGCAGGCGAGCGTCGATGCTCTCCTGTCGGGTGGACATGATGCGCGGATGATTCTGGCCGACAGTGATGCGTTGCAGGCCATGCCGGACGGAAATCTGGACAGCGGCCCGTCGCCGGAAGATCTGGCGTATGTGATTTACACCTCGGGCACCACAGGCCAGCCGAAAGGGGTGATGGTGGCGCATCCAGGCGTTGTGAATCTGTCCTATTTTATGCGGGATAGTCATCAGCTGGCTCCGCAGGCGAAAGTCCTGTGTTTTGCAAATTATGTCTTTGATGCATCGGTATATGAGCTGTTCCCTTCCTTGATGTTCGGTTGTGAGTTGCATCTGGCCACATCGGCCATCCAACGTGATGAACAGGCATTGCTGACATATCTGAATGAGCATGAAGTCTCCAAGGCGTTCCTGCCGACCGCGCTGTTCAACTATCTGGGGGATAAGCTCGCCGGTACGGCCCTGAAAGTCTTGCATGTTGGCGGAGAATCGCTCAATCCGCTGGCCCAATTGCCAGTTGAAACCCTTTTCAATCAGTACGGTCCGACTGAGGCAACGGTTTGTGCGACTCAGAAAGCTGTGCTTCCGAATGACGTAAGTATTGGGAAACCCATCAGCAACACCCAGCTGTATGTGCTGGATGAACATCAGCAACTGCTGCCGCCGGGTGCGGTGGGTGAGCTGTACATCGGTGGGGCCGGTCTGGCCCGGGGCTATCTCAATCGGCCTGAACTGACGGCGGCGCGCTTCATGGTCAATCCGTTTGCCACGGAAGCCGACAAGGCGAAAGGCTATACACGGCTGTACCGCACCGGCGATTTGGTGCGCTGGCTGCCGGACGGCAATCTGGAATATCTGGGCCGGAACGACCATCAGGTGAAGATCCGGGGTTACCGGATTGAGCTGGGTGAAATTGCCAGCGTGCTCAGCGCTGAGCCCAGTGTACAGCAGGCGGTGGTGGTCGACCTGGACCGGGAAGGCAGCAAAGTGCTGGCGGCCTATGTGGTTCCGGCCCATGGTGATGTAGATACTGAGTCACTGCGTCAGCGTCTGTCGGCCCAACTGCCGGAATATATGGTGCCGGGCAGTATCACACCGATAGAGAAAATGCCGTTGACCCTCAACGGCAAGCTGGACCGCCGGGCACTGCCTGCGCCGGTGTGGGTGAGCGAAGACAGCTATCGGGGACCGCGCAATGCACTGGAAGCCCAGTTATGTCAGGTATGGCAGCAGATCCTCGGGATTGAGCAGGTCGGCATTGATGACAACTTCTTCCGGTTGGGGGGCGATTCGATTCAGGCGATTAAACTGACCGCTGCTATGCGGACGCAACTGAATGTGGACATTCCGCTGGCAGCACTCTTTGAGCAGCCAACAGTGGCGGGGTTAAGTACACAGCTGAAAGCTTTGTCGGAGACGATTGAGATTCCGGCACTGGCACTAGAGCGTTATCCGCTGTCCTTTGCTCAGGAGCGGATGTTGTTTATTGAGGACTTTGCACAGGGAACGTCCGCCTATCATATTCCACAGTTATTCCGATTAGAGAGTGATGCGGCATTGCCTGTACTGACGCAGGCGCTGAATATGGTGGTTGATCGCCATCCGGTTCTGAAAAGTGTCTATGGCTACGATGAGCAAGGGGTGGGGCATCAGCGTGTTGTGTCTGATGTACTGGTTGTTTCAACTCAGGTTCTGGCTGACGATGCAGCCCTGGAAGCGGCTGTTCGCGCCGACATCACCGCCCCTTTTGCTTTGCGGGAAGAAGCGGGCATGCGTGTGCATCACTACGTGGTGGATGGGGATTCGCATCAGGAAGCGCAGCATTACCTGTTGATGCTCTGGCACCATATCGTGATGGACGGCTGGTCTGTGGAAATATGCTTCCGTGAGCTCAGCGAAGCTTATCAGGCGCTGCTGGAGCATCGCTCCCCAAGTCTGCCTGAGCTGCCGCTCAGTTACGGCGATTATGCGCATTGGCAGCGGGATTATCTGCAGGGTCCGGTACGGGATCAACAGCTGTCTTATTGGCAGGAGGCGCTCAGCGGCTATGAAACACTGAACTTTCCGACGGACAAGCCCAGACCTGCTACTTTGGATTACGCGGGTCAGAACCTGCATTTCAGCTTGCCAGCTGAGGTCTCTACATCGCTGAAAGCCCTGGCCAAAGTTCGGGGGACAACCCTGTATACGGTGCTGCTGAGTGCTTTCAGTGTCTTGCTGTCGAAATACAGTCATCAGGAAGACATTCTGCTGGGAACCCCGACGGATAACCGCCATCACAGTCAGACTCAAGGGCTGATCGGGATGTTTGTGAATTCTCTGATACTGCGTACGCACGTGAAATCTGAAGATACCATCGCAGCATTGATTGATCAGACTCACGCCGTGGTGACCGGAGCCAAAGCCCATCAGGACCTGCCATTCGAGCAATTGGTGGATGCGCTGGGCGTGACGCGGGATCAGAGCCGTCATCCGCTGTTCCAGGTGATGTTCAGTGTGCAGTCTTTTAATGAAGCTGATCTCAGTAACAATATATTGCCGTTGAGTCCGTTCGCCACAACGGCAGTCGATTTCAGTCCGGCGAAGTATGATCTCAGCCTGCTCCTGGAAGAAGGAGAGGATACGGGCGGTCTGTGATTCGTGGTTCACTGAATTTTGCGACCAGTCTGTTTACGGATGTGAGCATGTCCCGCCTGTTGAGCGGTTATCAAAAGCTGCTGACCGTGTACGCGGAGGCATCGGAGACCCGGATCCGTGAGATCGACCTGCTCTCAGAAGAAGAAAAACACACCCTGCTGACCACCTTCAACCAGACCGAAGCACCATACCCGCAGGACCAGAGTCTGGTCACGTTATTCGAAGCTCAGGTGGCAAGAACGCCAGACCATATTGCACTGGTGTTTGAAGGGCAGTCTCTGACCTACCGCGAACTGAATGGTAAAGCCAATCAGCTGGCGCGGCAGATCCGGCAGACGTACGGAGAAACCCAGCACTCAGAATTGTCAGCCGATACCCTGGTGGCGCTGTATTTGGACCGCAGCCCGGAGATGGTGATCAGTATTCTGGCGGTGCTGAAGGCGGGGGCGGCCTACGTGCCCATTTCGCCGGAATACCCGGCAGAGCGGAGTACATTTATTTTAGATGATACCCGGGCGCCACTGGTGATCACTCATGGCCCGCAGCAGGCGAACGTCGATGCTCTCCTGTCGGGTGGACATGATGCGCGGATGATTCTGGCCGACAGTGATGCGTTGCAGGCCATGCCGGACGGAAATCTGGACAGCGGCCCGTCGCCAGAAGATCTGGCGTATGTGATTTACACCTCGGGCACCACAGGCCAGCCGAAAGGGGTGATGGTGACGCATCGGAATGTCGCACACCTGATTCGGGCCCAGCAATCGCTGTTTCAGACGACACAGCGCCAGTATGCCCTGTGGTTCGCATCCTATGTGTTTGATGCCTCGGTGTGGGAAATGTTTATGAGCCTGACAAGCGGGCTGAAGGGCTATCTGTGCGCTGAACATGAGCGAAATGCCACGCAGGTGGCTGAGGTAATTGAGCGGGAGGGCATCGATTTTGCCACCCTGCCGCCAGTTGTTCTGTCCCTGTTGACGGAATACACCTTCCCGTCATTGGCGGTGCTTGTGACTGCCGGTGAGTCTCCATCGGAGGCATTGCTCGCGCATTTCTGCCGGCACAGTCAGGTCTTTAATGCTTACGGACCGACCGAAAGCACGGTGTGTGCGAGCGCCAGATTCTACCAGCCGGGGGATATTGCCAATAATATCGGCGTGCCCATCAGCAACACCCAGCTGTATGTGCTGGATGAACATCAGCAGCTGCTGCCGCCGGGCGCGGTGGGTGAGCTGTATATCGGCGGGGCGGGTCTGGCCCGGGGTTACCTCAATCGTCCGGCACTGACGGCGGCGCGCTTCATGGCCAATCCGTTTGCCACGGAAGCCGACAAGGCGAAAGGCTATACACGGCTGTACCGCACCGGCGATCTGGTGCGCTGGCTGCCGGACGGCAATCTGGAATATCTGGGCCGGAACGACCATCAGGTGAAGATCCGGGGTTACCGGATTGAGCTGGGTGAAATTGCCAGCGTGCTCAGCGCTGAGCCCAGTGTACAGCAGGCGGTGGTGGTCGACCTGGACCGGGAAGGCAGCAAAGTGCT
Organism: Photobacterium sp. GJ3; assembly: GCF_018199995.1. Classification (NCBI taxonomy): domain Bacteria; kingdom Pseudomonadati; phylum Pseudomonadota; class Gammaproteobacteria; order Vibrionales; family Vibrionaceae; genus Photobacterium; species Photobacterium sp. GJ3. Next base: position 259,989 of record NZ_CP073579.1, read on the forward strand.
GGCGGCCTATGTGGTTCCGGCTCATGGTGATGTAGATACTGAGTCACTGCGTCAGCGTCTGTCGGCCCAGCTGCCGGAATATATGGTGCCGGGCAGTATCACACCGATAGAGAAAATGCCGTTGACCCTCAACGGCAAGCTGGACCGCCGGGCACTGCCTGCGCCGGTGTGGGTGAGCGAAGACAACTATCGGGGACCGCGCAATGCCCTGGAAGCACAGCTGTGTCAGGTATGGCAGCAGCTCCTCGGGGTCGAGCAAGTTGGCATTGATGACAACTTCTTCCGGTTGGGGGGCGATTCCATTGTCAGTATTCAACTGGTTAACAAACTGCGTCAGGCCGGGTTGAGCCTGCAGGTGAAAACGCTCTTTGATCACCCGACCATCCGAACGCTGGCGGGGGTACTGTCAGAGGCGCAAGTGTCGACAGAGATGCTCACCGAGCAGGGCGAACTCACTGGGACGTTTGGTTTACTGCCTATCCAGCAGTGGTTCTTCGAATGTGAGTGGCCGTCGCCACAACACTGGAATCAGGCCTTCATGGTACGGATCCCCGGGGAGATGGCGTCGGCCGATATTGAGCGGGCTTTGGCGACACTGGCTGCCCAGCATGACAGTCTGCGAACCTGCTTTGTGCAGACATCAGAAGGCTATGAGCAATGCTACCAGTCTGTGGGCCGACAGCCAGCTCTGCAAGTTCTGGATGTTCGCGGGGGCGATGATGCTTCGCTGCAGCAGTATTTGACTGATTTACAGCGCGGATTTGATTATCACGCAGGGAACGTCTGGCAGGCCGCTCACCTGACTGGCTATGCCGACGGCAGTGCCCGGTTGTTCTTTGCGGCACATCATCTGGTGATTGATGCGGTTTCCTGGCGGTTGATTGCAGAAGACATGCGCCTTCTGCTGGCCGGGGAAGCGCTGCCGCCAAAAACCAGCAGTTACCGCCAGTGGGTCGAGACAGTGCGGCATTACGGTGAGACACACCCGGAGGAGGTGGCTTACTGGTCATCGGTGCTCTCTGCACCAGCGCCTGAACTGGTCCCGGCAGAGCTCAATGAACACACCGCAGCTCTGACCCCGTCCATGACTTCGGCGCTGTTATCTCAGGCCGGGCAGGGATATCACACCCAAGTCAACGATCTGCTGCTCAGTGCGCTGGGGATTGCGCTCTCGGAAACCTTCGGTCAGGCCGAGAACGCGATTCTGCTGGAGGGCCATGGCCGGGAGGCAATTGACGCACGGATTGACCTTTCCCGTACGGTGGGTTGGTTGACCACTATGTATCCGGTCAGGCTGACGAGCACACTGGCGATTGCTGACACCATTATTCAGACCAAAGAGATGTTACAGGCTATCCCGAACAAAGGGATCGGTTATGGCGCGCTGGCGGATCAGCTGAGTCAGCCTTTACCCCGGGTCAGTTTCAACTATCTTGGTCAGCTCAGTGTCGGTAAGGCCGATACGCTGTGGTCGCTGACCAGTGAGCCGTGTGGCGTGATGGTTGCGCCAGAAAATCAGAGCCCCTTGCTGCTCAATATCAACGGCGCGGTGCAGGACGGTCAATTGTCTTTTTATGTGCACAGCCGATTAGGTAAAGCACAGGGTGAGGCGTTTTCCCGGGCATTTGAGCAGGCCCTGTGTGCCGTGGTTGACACCGCCTGTACTCAGGCCACATTGGGCGGGATCCGGACAGCCAGCGACTATGGTCAGGGTGTGGTGTCTCAATCCCAGCTGGCGCATCTGCAGCAGCGTTATCATGATATTGAAGCCATCTACCCGGCCAGCAGTCTGCAGCAGGGCTTTATTTATCATCAGCTCAGCCAGCCTGAGGATGATGCGTATTGTGTGCAGTTACTGATGGACTACCACTGCGCCCTGGATGTTGCGACCTACCGGGAGGCCTGGCAGTTGGCGGTGGAGCGTTTCCCTGCTCTTCGGATGGCATTTGACTGGCAGGAAGCGCTGCTGCAGATCGTGTTGTCCCCGACGGCAGTGGCGGGTCTGCCGCTGGAGGTTGTGGATCTCAGTCACTTATCGGCAGCAGAACGAGATTGTGAAATCAGTCGTTTGCAACAAGCTGAGCGGGCGAAAGGCTTTGACCTGATGCAGCCGGGACTCTTCCGGCTGACCCTGATCCGGCACCATGAGACCCATTACACCCTGCTGAAAACCGAGCATCACAGCATCGCAGATGGCTGGAGCGGTCCGGTACTCTGGCAGGCAGTACATGGGTATTATCAGCAACTGTGTCAGGGGCAAACACCCGCGATCACTGCAGACGAGGCATATGCCGGGACACAGCAATACCATCTGGCCCATCAGGCAGAAACGGAAGCGTACTGGCTGAAACAGCAGTCTGCCTGGGAAGGTGGGAATGATGTGACGCCGCTGCTGACTTATCCGGTGAATCTTGCCAGTACCAGACAGGTGAAGCGCCCGTCGGCCCAGACACTGACCCTGGCCGAAACCCGTTATCAGCAGCTGAAGGACACCTGCCAGCAGTTGGGGATCACACTCAACGTGGCGCTGCAGTTTGCCTGGCATAAGTTGCTGAACACTTATACCGGGGACTCACAGACGCTGGTCGGGACCACGGTCTCCGGGCGGGATGTGCCGGTTGAAGGCATTGAGCAGAGTGTCGGGCTATATATCAATACCCTGCCACTTTGTGTGGACTGGTCGCCGTCGGCGAGTATTTCAGAAGTCTTGCAGGGGATCCACAAACAAGTGGCCGCCATCAACACCCACAGTGCCATGTCGCTGGCGAAGCTTCAGCAGAACGGGGAGCGATTGTTCCACTCGCTGATGGTGTTTGAAAATTACCCGGCACCAGCCACAGAAGGGCAGCAGGACGATTCGATTGCAGACCATCTCACCTTCCGGGAGGCGATCGAGAAAGTGGATTATCCGCTGTCGGTGATGGGGTACGAACAAGGCCAGACTCTGGTGGTGAAACTCAGTTATGGTCTGGACTGGCTGGATGATGCACAGGCTCAGCGGCTGTTACAGCAGGTTCAGGCGATCTTAATGGCGGTAGCCCGCGATCCGCATCAGCATCATGACGCGATCACGCTGCTCTCCACAGAAGAAAAACACACCCTGCTGACCACCTTCAACCAGACTGAAGCACCATACCCGCAGGACCAGAGTCTGGTCACGTTATTCGAAGCTCAGGTGGCAAGAACGCCAGACCATATTGCACTGGTGTTTGAAGGGCAGTCTCTGACCTACCGCGAACTGAATGGTAAAGCCAATCAGCTGGCGCGGCAGATCCGGCAGACGTACGGAGAAACCCAGCACTCAGAATTGTCAGCCGATACCCTGGTGGCGCTGTATTTGGACCGCAGCCCGGAGATGGTGATCAGTATTCTGGCGGTGCTGAAGGCGGGGCGGCCTACGTGCCCATTTCGCCGGAATACCCGGCAGAGCGGAGTACATTTATTTTAGATGATACCCGGGCGCCACTGGTGATCACTCATGGCCCGCAGCAGGCGAACGTCGATGCTCTCCTGTCGGGTGGACATGATGCGCGGATGATTCTGGCCGACAGTGATGCGTTGCAGGCCATGCCGGACGGAAATCTGGACAGCGGCCCGTCGCCAGAAGATCTGGCGTATGTGATTTACACCTCAGGCACCACAGGCCAGCCGAAAGGGGTGATGGTGACGCATCGGAATGTCGCACACCTGATTCGGGCCCAGCAATCGCTGTTTCAGACGACACAGCGCCAGTATGCCCTGTGGTTCGCATCCTATGTGTTTGATGCCTCGGTGTGGGAAATGTTTATGAGCCTGACAAGCGGGCTGAAGGGCTATCTGTGCGCTGAACATGAGCGAAATGCCACGCAGGTGGCTGAGGTAATTGAGCGGGAGGGCATCGATTTTGCCACCCTGCCGCCAGTTGTTCTGTCCCTGTTGACGGAATACACCTTCCCGTCATTGGCGGTGCTTGTGACTGCCGGTGAGTCTCCATCGGAGGCATTGCTCGCGCATTTCTGCCGGCACAGTCAGGTCTTTAATGCTTACGGACCGACCGAAAGCACGGTGTGTGCGAGCGCCAGATTCTACCAGCCGGGGATATTGCCAATAATATCGGCGCGCCCATCAGCAACACCCAGCTGTATGTGCTGGATGAACATCAGCAACTGCTGCCGCCGGGTGCGGTGGGTGAGCTGTACATCGGCGGGGCGGGTCTGGCTCGGGGTTACCTCAATCGTCCGGCACTGACGGCGGAGCGCTTCATTGTCAATCCGTTTGCCACGGAAGCCGACAAGGCGAAAGGCTATACACGGCTGTACCGCAGCGGCGATTTGGTGCGCTGGCTGCCGGACGGCAATCTGGAATATCTGGGCCGGAACGACCATCAGGTGAAGATCCGGGGTTACCGGATTGAGCTGGGCGAAATTGCCAGCGTGCTCAGCGCTGAGCCCAGTGTACAGCAGGCGGTGGTGGTCGACCTGGACCGGGAAGGCAGCAAAGTGCTGGCGGCCTATGTGGTTCCGGCCCATGGCGATGTGGATACTGAGTCACTGCGTCAGCGTCTGTCGGCCCAACTGCCGGAATATATGGTGCCGGGCAGTATCACACCGATAGAGAAAATGCCGTTGACCCTCAACGGCAAGCTGGACCGCCGGGCACTGCCTGCGCCGGTGTGGGTGAGCGAAGACAGCTATCGGGGACCGCGCAATGCCCTGGAAGCACAGCTGTGTCAGGTATGGCAGCAGGTCCTCGGGGTCGAGCAAGTTGGCATTGATGACAACTTCTTCCGGTTGGGGGGCGATTCCATTGTCAGTATTCAACTGGTCAACAAACTGCGTCAGGCCGGGTTGAGCCTGCAGGTGAAAACGCTCTTTGATCACCCGACCATCCGAACGCTGGCGGGGGTGCTGTCAGAGGCGCAAGTGTCGACAGAGATGCTCACCGAGCAGGGCGAACTCACTGGGACGTTTGGTTTACTGCCTATCCAGCAGTGGTTCTTCGAATGTGAGTGGCCGTCGCCACAACACTGGAATCAGGCCTTCATGGTACGGATCCCCGGGGAGATGGCGTTGGCCGATATTGAGCGGGCTTTGGCGGCACTGGCTGCCCAGCATGACAGTCTGCGAACCTGCTTTGTGCAGACATCAGAAGGCTATGAGCAATGCTACCAGTCTGTGGGCCGACAGCCAGCTCTGCAAGTTCTGGATGTTCGCGGGGGCGATGATGCTTCGCTGCAGCAGTATTTGACTGATTTACAGCGTGGATTTGATTATCACGCAGGGAACGTCTGGCAGGCCGCTCACCTGACTGGCTATGCCGACGGCAGTGCCCGGTTGTTCTTTGCGGCACATCATCTGGTGATTGATGCGGTTTCCTGGCGGTTGATTGCAGAAGACATGCGCCTTCTGCTGGCCGGGGAAGCGCTGCCGCCAAAAACCAGCAGTTACCGCCAGTGGGTCGAGACAGTGCGGCATTACGGTGAGACACACCCGGAGGAGGTGGCTTACTGGTCATCGGTGCTCTCTGCACCAGCGCCTGAACTGGTCCCGGCAGAGCTCAATGAACACACCGCAGCTCTGACCCCGTCCATGACTTCGGCGCTGTTATCTCAGGCCGGGCAGGGATATCACACCCAAGTCAACGATCTGCTGCTCAGTGCGCTGGGGATTGCGCTCTCGGAAACCTTCGGTCAGGCCGAGAACGCGATTCTGCTGGAGGGCCATGGCCGGGAGGCAATTGACGCACGGATTGACCTTTCCCGTACGGTGGGTTGGTTGACCACTATGTATCCGGTCAGGCTGACGAGCACACTGGCGATTGCTGACACCATTATTCAGACCAAAGAGATGTTACAGGCTATCCCGAACAAAGGGATCGGTTATGGCGCGCTGGCGGATCAGCTGAGTCAGCCTTTACCCCGGGTCAGTTTCAACTATCTTGGTCAGCTCAGTGTCGGTAAGGCCGATACGCTGTGGTCGCTGACCAGTGAGCCGTGTGGCGTGATGGTTGCGCCAGAAAATCAGAGCCCCTTGCTGCTCAATATCAACGGCGCGGTGCAGGACGGTCAATTGTCTTTTTATGTGCACAGCCGATTAGGTAAAGCACAGGGTGAGGCGTTTTCCCGGGCATTTGAGCAGGCCCTGTGTGCCGTGGTTGACACCGCCTGTACTCAGGCCACATTGGGCGGGATCCGGACAGCCAGCGACTATGGTCAGGGTGTGGTGTCTCAATCCCAGCTGGCGCATCTGCAGCAGCGCTATCATGACATTGAAGCCATCTACCCGGCCAGCAGTCTGCAGCAGGGCTTTATTTATCATCAGCTCAGCCAGCCTGAGGATGATGCGTATTGTGTGCAGTTACTGATGGACTACCACTGCGCCCTGGATGTTGCGACCTACCGGGAGGCCTGGCAGTTGGCGGTGGAGCGTTTCCCTGCTCTTCGGATGGCATTTGACTGGCAGGAAGCGCTGCTGCAGATCGTGTTGTCCCCGACGGCAGTGGCGGGTCTGCCGCTGGAGGTTGTGGATCTCAGTCACTTATCGGCAGCAGAACGAGATAGTGAAATCAGTCGTTTGCAACAAGCTGAGCGGGCGAAAGGTTTTGACCTGATGCAGCCGGGACTCTTCCGGCTGACCCTGATCCGGCACCATGAGACCCATTACACCCTGCTGAAAACCGAGCATCACAGCATCGCAGATGGCTGGAGCGGTCCGGTACTCTGGCAGGCAGTACATGGGTATTATCAGCAACTGTGTCAGGGGCAAACACCCGCGATCACTGCAGACGAGGCATATGCCGGGACACAGCAATACCATCTGGCCCATCAGGCAGAAACGGAAGCGTACTGGCTGAAACAGCAGTCTGCCTGGGAAGGTGGGAATGATGTGACGCCGCTGCTGACTTATCCGGTGAATCTTGCCAGTACCAGACAGGTGAAGCGCCCGTCGGTCCAGACACTGACCCTGGCCGAAACCCGTTATCAGCAGCTGAAGGACACCTGCCAGCAGTTGGGGATCACACTTAACGTGGCGCTGCAGTTTGCCTGGCATAAGTTGCTGAACACTTATACCGGGGACTCACAGACGCTGGTCGGGACCACGGTCTCCGGACGGGATGTGCCGGTTGAAGGCATTGAGCAGAGCGTCGGGCTATATATCAATACCCTGCCACTTTGTGTGGACTGGTCGCCGTCGGCGAGTATTTCAGAAGTCTTGCAGGGGATCCACAAACAAGTGGCCGCCATCAACACCCACAGTGCCATGTCGCTGGCGAAGCTTCAGCAGAACGGGGAGCGATTGTTCCACTCGCTGATGGTGTTTGAAAATTACCCGGCACCAGCCACAGAAGGGCAGCAGGACGATTCGATTGCAGACCATCTCACCTTCCGGGAGGCGATCGAGAAAGTGGATTATCCGCTGTCGGTGATGGGGTACGAACAAGGCCAGACTCTGGTGGTGAAACTCAGTTATGGTTTGGACTGGTTGGATGATGCACAGGCTCAGCGGTTGTTACAGCAGGTTCAGGCGATCTTAATGGCGGTAGCCCGCGATCCGCATCAGCATCATGACGCGATCACGCTGCTCTCCACAGAAGAAAAACACACCCTGCTGACCACCTTCAACCAGACTGAAGCACCGTACCCGCAGGACCAGAGTCTGGTCACGTTATTCGAAGCTCAGGTGGCAAGAACGCCGGACAACGTTGCACTGGTGTTTGAGGGACAATCCCTGACCTACCGCGAACTGAATGGTAAAGCCAATCAGCTGGCGCGGCAGATCCGGCAGACGTACGGAGAAACCCAGCACTCAGAATTGTCAGCCGATACCCTGGTGTCACTGTATTTAGACCGCAGTCCGGAGATGGTGATCAGTATTCTGGCGGTGCTGAAGGCGGGGGCGGCCTACGTGCCCATTTCGCCGGAATACCCGGCGGAGCGGAGTACATTTATTTTAGATGATACCCGGGCGCCACTGGTGATCACTCATGGCCCGCAGCAGGCGAGCGTCGATGCTCTCCTGTCGGGTGGACATGATGCGCGGATGATTCTGGCCGACAGTGATGCGTTGCAGGCCATGCCGGACGGAAATCTGGACAGCGGCCCGTCGCCGGAAGATCTGGCGTATGTGATTTACACCTCGGGCACCACAGGTCAGCCGAAAGGGGTGATGGTGACGCATCGGAGTGCGGGAAACACCCTGCAATCGATGAAGGCTGTTTATGATTTCGGCCATTCAGGAAGTCGGGTTTCCTGCTTCAGCCAGTACACCTTTGATGTGTCTGTTTCTGAAATGTTGAACAGTTTGCTTTTCGGTGGTGAGTTACATTTGCTGGGAGAATCGTGTCGGAGAGATCCGCATGTCCTGAGTGCGTATATTGATTCGCAGGCGCTCAATATCCTGTATGTGCCGCCAGTGGTTTTGGCTGCGTTACCTCAGAAGCAACATGATTCTTTAAAGACAATCCTGTTTGCCGGTGAGTCCTGTGACCCAGAGGCTTGTTTGTACTGGCACCAACATTATGCGCTGTATAACTTTTACGGCCCGACTGAGGCGAGTATCTATGCGGCAGGGAAGTTAACGGAACGCCGTAACCTGAATGAGATTGGTCAGCCCATCAGCAACACCCAGCTGTATGTGCTGGATGACCATCAGCAGCTGCTGCCGCCGGGCGCGGTGGGGGAGCTGTACATCGGCGGGGCGGGTCTGGCCCGGGGTTACCTCAACCGGCCGGAGCTGACGGCGGAGCGCTTCATGGCCAATCCGTTTGCCACGGAAAATGACAAGGCGAAGGGTTATACCCGACTGTACCGCACCGGCGATTTGGTGCGCTGGCTGCCGGACGGCAATCTGGAATATCTGGGCCGGAACGACCATCAGGTGAAGATCCGGGGTTACCGGATTGAGCTGGGCGAAATTGCCAGCGTGCTCAGCGCTGAGCCCAGTGTACAGCAGGCGGTGGTGGTCGACCTGGAGCGGGAAGGGAGCAAAGTGCTGGCGGCCTATGTGGTTCCGGCCCATGGCGATGTGGATACCGAGTCACTGCGTCAGCGTCTGTCGGCGCAACTGCCGGAATATATGGTGCCGGGCAGTATCACACCAATAGAGAAAATACCGTTGACCCTCAACGGCAAGCTGGACCGTCGGGCACTGCCTGCGCCGGTGTGGGTGAGCGAAGACAGCTATCGTGCGCCGCGCAATGCCCTGGAAGCCCAGTTATGTCAGGTGTGGCAGCAGATCCTCGGGGTCGAGCAAGTTGGCATTGATGACAACTTTTTCCGGTTGGGAGGCGATTCGATTCAGGCGATTAAACTGACCGCTGCTATGCGGACGCAACTGAATGTGGACATTCCGCTGGCAACGCTCTTCGGTCAGCCTAGTATTGCCCTGTTGTCTGATCATCAGGCTTTTGATTCGCATGATGCATTAATCACGATGCTGACTCCAAATTCGCAGGCTGAATCCTGTTTGTTCATGATTCATCCCGGAACTGCCAGCAGTGAAGTCTATACGGCGCTCGCACAGTCACTTTCTGAGGATCTTTATTGTATTGGCGTGAATAATTACAATTTGGTCATGCCTTCTGCGGTGGATTCATTACCCGCGTTAGCAGATATCTATTTGTCACAGATGACGAAATACAGATTGCTCGAGAAGCCTGTTCGCATTCTCGGTTGGTCACTCGGTGGTTTGCTGGCAATGGAAATCGCGTACCAGTTAGAGCAATACGGTGTGAAGGATATCAAGCTGTACTTGCTGGATACAGTGATTCAGTCGCCGGAGTTGCAAGCATTACTGCCGTCAATTTCAGAAAAAATAGCATTGATGACGGAGAAGTATCAAAGCAGTGCTGTGGATCCTGAATATGTGAAAAAAATCCTGCAAGCTGTCCCTGCTGAGTCTCGGATCAATCAAATGCCTGTGAGCGGTCAACTCCAACATACGCAAGTGACTTTGTTCAAAGCGATGCTGTCTGATCCTGATCTTCAGAGTGATAACAGTCTGGCGTTTCAGCAATTGATTCTGAACACGCCGGATAACAATGTGGCTCAGTACATCAGGCAGCCATTCACGACAATTGGCATGCACGGTTGCCATCACAGCAACATGTTGGAAGATATTGATAGCATCATTAAAGTGATGGTTACAACTGAAAAGCAACGCTGATTCTTTCAAGCACCAAGGATGCTTCCGTCAGAACGATGGAAGCATCCTGATGATGAAAACGGGTCTTCTACCCTGTCGATTTAATGAGGGTTTTGTGACTTTCAGGTCAATTTTGAATCGCACACGCTGTGGTTGAGTGATTTCAGCCTGAAGCAGAAGATGTGAAAAAATTCGGATGTCACTGGGGGAAGCGAAAGGTTTAAATAATAACTTACTGTTAGGTTAGTTATCAGGGGAATAAAACAGACCATTTCTGGTCTGTTTTTCTTGCACAATCGAATGTGTGGATAAGAAATAAACCTAGCCCAAGTTCTTCTTCTATTTATTCCACAATTCCGTTGCGCTTTTTATGCCGCTAGGGATTTACCCACAGAATGGACTTCACCCTGCTGGAACAGCACCGGCACAACCATGTGGACTTCAGTCAGGATCAAATAGGCCTTGTTATCTGCAGGGGTCAGCAGTTCTACAACAACCTGCAGGCTTTGATCGATCGCCTTCTGAAGCATTGACGTTGTGGATGTTTTTCCTGGTTCGGCAAATGGACTAAATTTTCCATGTCGGGCATAAACCCAAATGGTGAAAGAGTGTTCGCCTCTTTCAAGTTGCTCGATGAAATCAACGATGTGTTTCATTAACAGTCCTTATTGTCGAATCAATATTGGAATATTGACCCGGCTATTATGGAATGCCTGAAATGAAATTCAAATTCTTTAATAGGATTTACTTGAGAATGTGACTGAGGCTATATTTTTGTGAAATGCGTTCTATTTTTTGGGAAAAAGTGTCAATTCCCAATAGGTGATGGGTTTCTTATCCCCTTGCTAGGTTGCTGTTATTTGTTACAAAAATTCGACTTTCTTGATGAAATTCTTTGCATCATGGATGTAATCAAAATGAACGTTTTGTCTTTTCGGTCAGATTTCTGAGTAGAATTTTATTGTCTTTTTTACACACATCAATGTTGAAAAAGGAATAGACTGGCATCCTGCATGTGAATTGAAGGAACAATGCAGGATGTATGGGTGTATCGGAGCAATGCATTGACGGAATCAATGAATCAAGCTGATCGGTGCAGCATTGAAAGCATGCGATGATATTCAGTTGAATGTGTGGGGCGGCAGAACCAGATGAATTTTTTTGGCAATGACAACAGGCACTCATTCAATAGGTTTCGGCATTTTTTTGACGATCGGTTTGAGCAGCATTGTTGGGAAAAGATCCGTTGTGACGATCACCAGAACCAATGGATTGGTGATCAATCGGTTGTCGAAAAGCATGGCTTTGATTTGCCTGTGAAACGATCTGTTATGCTTTGAAGCAGGTGGCAGCATTGCTGTGCTGACCATGGCTGATTGTGTTGAGGGAAATTAGATGAGGGTTTCACTGAGATGAATTCGCAGGATGTTTCGGATGCAGCGAAAGGTGAAGTCATTCGCTCCGTTACCCTGGCTGGGGCGGCACTGAATATCATCCTTGCAGTGCTGAAGATCATGATTGGGAAACTGGCGGGCAGTCAGGCGTTGGTTGCGGACGGTGTGCACAGTTTCTCGGACTTAATTACGGATGCTGCGATTTTACTGGGTTCAAAATACTGGACGGCGCCTGCAGACAGTTCACACCCTTACGGGCACGGAAAATTTGAGACACTGACCAATGTCTTGATTGGTGTGATGTTGGGATTGGTGGGTCTTGGAATTGCCTGGGACGCTATTGAAACGCTCAGTGAAACTGCACCGCCACCACCCGGGATGATGGCATTTTACGCTGCAATCGCATCGATTGTGTCGAAGGAATTGTTGTATCGGTGGACACTTGTGAAAGCACGGCAAGTGCAAAGTGGCGCGTTGAAAGCGAATGCGTGGCATCATCGCAGCGATGCGCTCAGTTCGATTCCGGTCGCGGTTGCCGTCATCGCCAATGCTATTTTTCCCTCCCTGAAATACTTGGATCAGATTGCAGCACTGCTGGTGACCGGCATGATCCTGAAAGCGGCTTATGAGATTCTCTGGCCGGCTTTACAGGAGCTGACTGATGCCAGAGGCAGTGAAGTGGTCGAGCAGCACCTGAAAAGAATGGCCGAAGCAGACAAAGAGATTTGCGAGATTCACGCAATCCGAAGCCGGATGACGGGCGGGAGCATCTTGCTCGATTTTCATTTATTGGTTGAACCAACCTTATCTATCGAAGCAGCACACACCATCAGTGAACGCTTTAAAAGCCAGGTCATGACTGAAATGGACGATGTCATTGATGTTGTGATTCATATCGAGCCGTTTAACTGTGAGGAAAGAATTGAAAACCCCTGCACACTGGAAGAGTATCTGAAGCAGCAGAATCAGCGGCGGGCGAATAAGCCCTAGCCGCGGGCTCTTTGGTACTTTTTTAACTTCAATCTCATTTGTGATTCTTTGGAATCCAGACGCGCTCGCTAGGCTTATAGTGAAGTCTGGATTCATGAGCACAGCGGTAACACGCTGAATGATTGAAGCTTTTTCAATGTCGGTTCACAGAGAGTACGGGGCCTTTACCCGTCATTCAGGGGGATGTATGCCGCTGATTCGTATTAAATCATTGCCATTTGCCGGAGATGTCGAAGTGAATGTGGCCCTGAGTGATTTGTCTCAGGCAATTGAAGATGCCACATTGATACCCCAGCAACACATTATGATTATCTGGGAATATTTACCCGCCGGACATTTTATCCATGGTGGCCAGCTCGCGAACCAGCAGCCTTCCAACACACATCCGATTCTGGTCGATATGGTCGCGCCGAATTTTAATACAGAAGCCCAGATTGCCGCGATGCTGGAGTTAATTGCCGGTAACCTTTCCCATTCTTTACCCGTTGCGCAGAGCAATATCTTTATCAATTACACGCCCGCATACAGTGATGGCGTATACGACGATGGCCATGTGGTGGAATGGGAAAGTTGAGTGACAGGCAGTCAGGTCGCTGATCGTCCGAAAAAATATTGAAATGGCATGGAACGTCTGGCGTTCAGGTGTAGAATGAGCCGCTTTTTTTAATGTGAGTGAATCATGCTGCACCTTGTATCTGCATTGCCCCCCATGCTGGCTTTGTTTATGGCGATCGTTTGTGAAGTGATTGCAACCTCATTGCTGCCCAAAACAGAGCAGTTTACCCAACCGATACCAACACTGATCGTGCTGATGGGCTATGGTGCCGCATTTTTCTTACTGTCAGTGACCGTGAAAGTGGTTCCAATCGGTGTGGCGTACGCCATTTGGTGTGGGGCAGGGATCGTGCTTGTCGCACTGATCAGCTGGCTTTGGTATGGCCAGAAATTGGATCTGTTTGCGTTGCTCGGGATCGCATTGATCCTGGCGGGGACGCTCATCATTAATGTCTTTTCGAAGGCGGTCTCACACTAAAATCCTGCCATTTCACGCTGCGTTGACGCCATCCAGACCCGGATTCACACGTTTTACCGGGTCAATAAACCTGATCAGACACACAAAACCGAAAGAAAGACGATTGCAAAACGGGCTGTTTTCCAGCGTCTAAAGTGCGTAATTATGTATTCGTTATGCAGTGGATGATACAGCGATTCAGCGGCTGAACTTTTTGTCGGTTGCCCGCAGAAATTCTTCAGTCTGACCAAAAACAACTATGCTTTGTCTACACCTGTATTCGCAGCCCGTGGACGGGCCGTGAAAACCTGAAAAGTCAGGAAAACAGCGCTTGTGTCAGCAGAACAGTGCAAGGGCGCTGAATTGTCTGACAATTCCAGGCTGGTTCAGGGCAATTCAGCTGATTCGCAGTCAATTTTTCATGAGGCTGGCAGTCGTTGTTTTGCCTGAAAGAACCGGATCGAATTGCAGACCCGTGCATGTCTCCGGGGAGTGTGGCGTGATGAATAGCCATGCTTCTATTTGGTGTGAATATCTAATTTATAACATTTGGTTAGACATTTATCTGGATCTTGTTGCGAATGTAAAAGCTTTGTTATCTTTAGTCCGAGATAAATTGAGATGGAAAGTCTATGAAAGCACGTGAAGCGAATTTTGACGGATTGGTTGGACCAACGCATAACTACAGTGGTCTTTCTTACGGAAACGTTGCCTCTGCCAAGAATCAGGCAGTGCCATCCAATCCGAAACAAGCGGCGAAGCAGGGCCTGGACAAAATGAAAGCACTTGCCGATATGGGCATGCTGCAAGGTGTTCTGGCGCCGCAGGAACGTCCTGACGTCCATACGCTGCGTCGTTTGGGTTTCACTGGCAGTGACAAATCAATCATTGAACAGGCTGCAAAACAGGCACCGAAAGTGCTGGCGGCTTGTTGTTCTGCGTCCAGCATGTGGACAGCCAATGCGGCAACAGTTTCACCGTCTGCAGATACGGCTGATGGCAAGGTGCATTTTACGCCGGCGAACCTGACCAATAAATTCCACCGCTCGATTGAGCATGAAGTCACCGGCCGCATTCTGCGCAGCACTTTTGCTGATCCGGAATACTTTGCACATCATCAGGCACTGCCAGCGGTTGAACATTTTGGTGATGAAGGTGCAGCCAACCACACGCGTTTCTGCAACAATTATGGCGATCAGGGTGTTGAATTTTTTGTCTTTGGTCGTCATGCCTTTGATACCCGCCATCCTGCACCGAAAGTATTCCCGGCCCGTCATACCTATGAAGCCTGTGAAGCGGTTGCGCGCCTGCACCAGCTGGATCCGTCAAAAGTTGTGATTGCACAGCAAAACCCGGATGTTATCGACCAGGGTGTGTTCCACAACGATGTGATTGCCGTGGGGAACAAAGACATTCTGTTCTGCCATCAGGAAGCTTTCCTGGATCAGCAAGGCACCTATCGTGCACTGAAAGACAAGATGGGTGACGCATTCAACATTATTGAAGTGCCGACGGCGTCTGTGTCGGTTGACGATGCGGTCACCAGCTATCTGTTTAACTCTCAGCTGATTGAACTGCCAAATGGTGAGACGCTGCTGGTTCTGCCGGAAGAGTGCCGTAAGAACGACAATGTCTGGCGTTATGTTGAGCAGTTGCTGGCTGAAAAACGTGGCGTAGATCAGGTGAAAGTGTTCGACCTGAAACAAAGTATGGCGAATGGCGGTGGTCCTGCGTGTCTGCGTCTGCGTGTTGTACTGAATGAACAGGAAGCGCGTGCCGTGAATCCATCGACTCTGATGAATGATGCGCTGTATGGCCGCCTGAGTCAGTGGGTCGATACCCATTATCGTGATCAGCTGGTTGAAGCCGATCTGGCAGATCCACAGCTGTTGAATGAATCGCGTACGGCACTGGACGAACTGACTCAGATTCTGTCTCTGGGTTCTGTGTACCCGTTCCAGCGTTAATTGGACTTGCCGGGCTTTGCACCCGGCCTGACAGCGGTTTCTCCAAGCTAAAGCGGTATGCCAGTGTGGCAGCCGCTTTTTTCTTTTTTATCATCTGGTTAAATCTCGCCCCATCCGATTTGAATCCCTCTATACTTGTCAGACAGTCTAATACCAATCGAAGTAAATCACTGGTCATCCTTGTTTGTTCAAATGCTTGATCACAGCGTTGGATTTTTTGATTGGTATAACTTTCGCGCAGTTAAGTTTGGCACGATGCTTTTCAACTGCGAATGAATATCATTTGTGGTATTTTCTTTTTATGTCCTGCAAGTAGGAAGACAGAGAATGAAAGAACAGATGAAACAATGGTTAGCACGCGATCCGGATCCAGTCACGCGCGAGGAACTACAACAATTAATCGATGCGGGCAACGCGCAGGAGCTTGCAGCGCGTTTCTCAGGACGACTCGCATTCGGGACGGCTGGTCTGCGAGGGATTGTCGGCGCAGGACCGAACCGGATGAACCGGCTGGTCATTCAGGAAACGTCCACCGGACTCGGTCATTATCTGATGAAAACGGTGGGCACAGCAGCAGAGCAGGGTGTGGTGATAGGCTATGATGGCCGGCCGGATTCCAAAGCTTTCGCCCATGATGCAGCGGCTGTGCTAACCGCATTGGGCATCAAGGTTTATCTGACACATGCTGTCGCGCCAACCCCGCTGGTCGCGTATGGAGTAACCGCGCTGAACGCAGCGGCAGGGATTGTGGTGACGGCCAGTCATAACCCGCCTGCCTATAATGGCTTTAAAGTGTACTGGGGCAATGGGGCTCAGATTATACCGCCGCATGATCAAGGGATTGCTGCAGAAATCGATCAGGCTGCGGTGCAGCCTCTGAAACTGCTGGCGTTGGATGAAGCGCAGCAGAAAGGTTTGCTGGTTTGGCTGGATGAGCTGTTTTATCAGGATTACCGCGAGCGGGTGAAAGCGAGTGCTCTGTTGCAAAATCACACGGAGCCGGCCTCTGTCAGTATTGCTTACACGGCGATGCATGGTGTCGGTGCAGAGTTGGCGGAAACCGTGCTAGCTGATGCCGGGTTTACTCAGGTCTACAGCGTTGCGGCG
The DNA here is from genome assembly GCF_018199995.1 of Photobacterium sp. GJ3. Lineage (NCBI taxonomy): Bacteria > Pseudomonadati > Pseudomonadota > Gammaproteobacteria > Vibrionales > Vibrionaceae > Photobacterium > Photobacterium sp. GJ3. The sequence continues at coordinate 276,580 of NZ_CP073579.1, forward strand.
CAACGGGAACCGGATGGCACTTTCCCGACAGTGAACTTTCCGAATCCGGAAGAACCCGGAGCGATGGATTTGGTGATCGCCGAAGCCAAAAAACATCAGGCCACCCTTGCCTGTGCGAATGATCCTGATGCGGATCGCTTCGCTGTGGCTGTTCGTACCGAAGAAGGCGAGTACAAAATGCTGACCGGGGATCAGGTTGGCGTTTTGCTGGGTCATTATTTGCTGACCCGAACCAATCCTGAAGAAAGCCTTGTCGGCACGACTATTGTTTCTTCCAGCCTGCTGCAGAAAATCGCAACTGCGGTTGGGGCTGAATACTTCCAGACACTGACCGGCTTTAAATGGCTGACAAATGTCGCCATGCAAAAGCAGTCGGGCAGCAAACAATTCCTGTTTGCGTACGAAGAAGCGCTGGGTTACACCGTGGGTAATATGGTCTGGGATAAAGATGGCTTGACCGCATTACTTGCGTTCGCGCAATTGACCGCAGAGCTGGCATCCCATGGCCGGACTGTCTGGGATCAGTTGGAAGCGATTTACCGTGAACACGGGATTTATCTGAATGCTCAGGTCAGTATTGCACTGTCTCCGAATTCGCCACCGATTGGTGACAGCTTACGTCAGCAACCACCGGAAGAGATTGCAGGCCGGAATATTGTCCGGATTGACGATCTGAAAACGTCCACACGTCATTTTTCAGATGGCACAACAGAGGCGATTGATTTGCCGGGCAGTGATGTGCTGATTTATTTTCTGGAAGATGAGTCGAGAGTGGTCGTTCGTCCTTCGGGCACAGAGCCAAAACTCAAATGTTATTACGAGGTGATTGAGGTGATCGATCAGGTCGATACATTAGCGCATGGGTTTCAGCGAGCGCAAAGCAGCATGGATGAACTGCTACGCCGTCATCAGAACAGCCTGACCGGTCTGACCGCAGACTAAACCGGCCCCAAACTTCCTGAACCGGGAAGCCTGAACATAAACGCCAGCATTGCTGGCGTTTATGTCTCTGTAGATCAGTGCGCTTGTGTGTCACCGTTGTCATTCAGACTGGCATAGTGGTGCAGCAGCTCGGTCAGCGTTTTAATCCAGCCGAAGGCATCTTTCGGTGGGGTCACCAGAATCTTTTCGACGGCTGCACAATGCTGTTCCAGTGTCACTGCGGCTTCAAGCTGGAATGCCACAGCATAAAAATGCCACAGCAGCAAACGACTCATCCGTTCAGTATTCTGAGTGGCTTGATCGGAATCCGCAAAAGCAGACGAAACCTCTCCCAAAGCAATCGCAGACATTCGCAGCATGGCATCAAACTGTGCCGAACGTAATCTGTCTTCCGTTTCGGTTTCTTCCGGTTCAAACGTGAACAGCTCTTCCATCACGCCTTCAGGCACCATGCGGGTCAGAATACGCTGGCTGAATTCTTCCAGTTCATGACGTGGCATGGTGAGCAGACAGCTCAGTGTGTAATCCCGTTGCATTGCTTCTTCAACTCCCGGTTGGCCTGCAAATGATAAAGGGGCGTATTGTGCTTGAAGGGACTGTGAAATACTACCGATTCCAGCCATGAACCGCGGTTGGCACCGCTTTTGAGTGCTTCAGACCGTCAATGAGTTGACACAGGTTTGACAAGAAATGAGCAGAATTTAGCTATCTTGCAGGCCGTAATTGACTTTAGACTATGCTGGGTGTGCATACATCCGGCAGCAAGCAAAGAAGATGAGAATGACTGAGTCCGTACAACAATCTGACCATACTTCAGAGCGTTACCTGAAAAACCAGCCGCCAGGTGGTGAGAAACCGCCTCGTCGCAGCAAGTGGAAAATGCTGGTGGTGCTGGCTTTGATGGTGATTCTGGGCATGACAGCGATGTTAGGTCTGACCTTGAATCAACAGATCGAAGAAAAATTTTCCGGCCAGTTATGGCAGCTGCCTTCTGTGGTTTATGCACGGGAGCTGGTGCTTGAGCCCGGCGCTCAGGTTCGGTATGAAGAACTGGTCAAAGAGCTGGAGGCCCTGAACTACAGAAAAGTCAGCAAGCCGACCCGTGTGGGTGAGTACAGCACCAGCCGCCTGAAAGTGGAATTCATTCGACGCCCGTTTCAGTCCCGGACCGGACCGCAGCCAGCACGCCATGTCAGCGTGTCGTTTGACTACAACACAGTGCGGCGTGTGGTCGATGTGAATACCAACCGCGAGTACGGGATCTTTTCTGTTGAGCCGCAAATGCTGGGTATGCTGGAAACGGATTCTGATGAGCTGCGTCTTTATCAGCCAAAAGCAGAGATGCCAGCGACACTGATCGATGCGCTGCTGGTGACAGAAGATCGGGATTACTACACCCATGACGGTGTCTCTGTCGTGGCGATTGGCCGTGCTTTTCTGGCAAATATGAAAGCGGGCCGAACGGTTCAGGGCGGCAGTACGCTGACCCAGCAGCTGGCGAAAAACCTTTTTCTTTCCAGTGAACGCAGTTTCTGGCGCAAGTTTAAAGAAGCCTATATGGCGATGATCATTGATTATCGTTACAACAAAGACGAAGTGCTGGATGCTTATCTGAATCAGGTTTATCTGGCGCAAAGCGGATCTGATGCGGTGCATGGTTTTGCGCTGGGATCCCGTTTTTACTTTGGGCTTCCGTTGTCTGAACTGCGTGTCGATCAGCAGGCGCTGCTGGTCGGTATGGTGAAAGGGCCGTCTTATTATAATCCGTGGCGTTATCCGGAACGTGCCAAAGAGCGACGCGATCTGGTCCTGAGCCTGATGCATGATGAGAAAAAGATCGACGAAGCCACGTATCAGGAAGCCATCAAGCAAGGTCTGGATTTGCAGCCGAAGGGACATGTGGCGGGTCGTCAGCCAGCGTTCTTCAGCTTGTTGAAACAAGAACTGAATGAGAAAGTGAGTCAGGGTTATCAGCCGGGGATGGGGCTGCGGGTTTACACCACGCTGGATCCGATTTCTCAAGCCAATGCTGAAAATGTCGTCCGCTCAAAAATGGCTGCCATGAAAAAGCAACATGGGAAACAGCTTGAAACCGCAGTTGTGGTCGCCGACCGCCAAACGGGTGAAGTCCGTGCCATGGTTGGCGGCAGCCGCCCTGAATTCGACGGATTTAACCGAGCCCTGGATGCCCGTCGTCAGATTGGTTCTGTCGTGAAACCTGCCGTTTACCTGTCTGCACTGGCGCGCCCGGAGCGATTTAGTCTGGGCAGTAATCTGGACGACAAGCCGCTGACGTTAACTGATGAGAAAGGAAAAACCTGGTCACCTCGCAATTATGATCGTCAGTATCGTGGTGAAGTGCCTCTGGTTCAGGCGCTGGCCCGCTCCTACAACATTCCGACGGTGAATCTGGGAATGGCCGTTGGTCTGGACAATGTCATCAGTACGATGGAAGAACTGGGGGTTGATCCGGCTCAGATCCCGCATGTGCCAGCGATTTTGCTGGGGGCATTTACCTTGTCGCCTTATGAAGTGACGCAAATGTACCAGACGATTGCGAACGAAGGCCGCCGCAGCCCGCTGACGGCACTGAGTGCGGTGACGGACAGGGACGGAAAAATGATCTACCAGCACTTGCCTTCCACCCAGCAGGTGGTTTCAAAGCAATCTGCATGGCTAACGATGTATGCAATGCAGAAAGTGGTGACTGAAGGGACAGCCCGTTATCTGGACTCCATCCTGCCGTCACTGAAACTGGCGGGGAAAACCGGCACGTCAGATGAAGGCCGTGACAGTTGGTATGTCGGTGTAGACGGACGTGAAGTGGTGACGGTCTGGATGGGACGGGATGATAATAAAAACGTGAAACTGACCGGATCGTCGGGTCCGCTGAGACTCTACAGCGAGTACATCCAGAAACGCGATCCCGAGCCGCTGACCCTGAAAGAGCCAAAAGGAATGACCGATGTTGCTTATCAGATGAATCAGCAGGGTGGCTTAACGCAGGCGTGTATCGGGCAGGTTGAATTACCGGTCTGGGATAAAAATGGTCGCCAGAGCATGAATTGCGAGAATAAAGTTTCAACGATTATTCGCTCTATCTTTAACTGGTAACACGCGACAAGCGTGGCAATCATCAACGGGTCGGTTACAATGCCGACCCGTTTTTTTATCAGAGGTTGAACCGAATGCGGCTCTTAAAAACAGTGGTGCATCCAGATGTCGCCGATCAACAGGGATCGATGTTTTACCGGAAAGCGACCCGCGCCATTATTCTGGATGGCGAAGATATTCTGATGCTCTACACCGCACGTTACCACGATTATTCATTACCGGGCGGTGGTGTGGATGAACATGAATCCATTGAGTCGGGTTTGATCCGGGAGCTGGAAGAAGAAACTGGCGCAAGAAATATTCATGATATTCAGCCGTTTGGCATTTATGAAGAATTCCGGCCCTGGTACAAACCTGATTTCGACATCATGCATATGGAATCTTTCTGTTTCACCTGCACCATTGACCGGGTGCTTGGCGAAACGCGCCTGGAGGCATATGAAGTCCGGAATGGCATGAAGCCCGTCTGGATCAACATCCATCAGGCCATTGCGCATAATGAAGAAACGCTGGCGAAGAGCGAGAAGAAAGGTTTATCCGTTGAGCGCGAGCTGTTCTTGCTGAAAACGATTCGTGATGAGCTGATGACTATCAGTGCTTAATCATGGAAACGATGACTCTCTGACGTGAAGTGACACGAAATCTTTCGGATGAATACAACGATAACTCGTGAAAAAGACTAATATTAATCATCCTGAAAATGTTGGAGAGGATTTCTCAATGCGTACCCGTCACTTGTTCGTTACCCTGCTCGCTGTGTTTCCGCTGTGCTCGTTTGCAGCCTGGAAATTGGATAATAACCAGTCAGAGCTGAAATTTTTATCGGTCAAGAATAACGCTGTGATTGAACAGCACGCGATTAAACAGCTGGAAGGTTCCCTGACGGATGAGGGCAAGGTGCAACTGATGCTGGATCTGAGCAGTGTCGATACTCAAATTCCGATTCGTGACGAGCGGATGAAAACCATGCTGTTTCGGGTTGCCGATTATCCGAAAGCCATGCTGGAAGGAGAAGTTGATGTCTCTGGCCTGGGCGATCTGAAAACAGGTGAAACACTGAGCCAGCAAGTGTCACTGAAGCTGAATCTTCATGGCGCGATTAACCCAGTGAATGCGGATCTGATGATCACGCGTCTGGTGGATGACACCCTGATGATCAGTTCCAAAAGCCCGGTGATTATCGACGCGAAAGCATTCGGGATGGAATCTGGCCTGAAGGCGCTTCAAGAGGTCGCTAACCTGAATGGTATCTTGCCGAGTGTGCCCGTGTTCGTGAACCTCGCCTTTGTACCTGATGAGTCTTAACTGGCTGAATCCATTGACCCAAGCGGTGATGCTCTTTATGCTCATGTCTGTTTTCTGAAGTAAGCAGGAGCGGTCATGAAGAGCGTCACAGTCAATGGAAATCAGGTGAAGCCAGGAAAAATTGTGTGTGTCGGACGGAATTACGTGGCTCATATTGAAGAGCTGGGGAACGAAATGCCGGAAGATATGGTGATTTTTCTGAAACCCAATACGGCCATTGGGACACAGCTGGCAGCAACGCATCATGGCGAAGCCTTGCATTATGAAGCTGAAATTGTCTATCACTATCAGCATGGTCGTTTCAATGCTGCGGCTATTGGTTTGGACCTCACCAAGCGTGACTTACAAACCCGACTGAAAAGCAAAGGCCTGCCGTGGGAGCGGTGTAAAGTGTTTGAAGGGGCCGCATTGTTCAGTGACTTCGTGACTTTACCGGAAACAGCAGCCCCCTTAGGGCTGACTTTAAAAATTGACGATGAACTGGCACAGCAAGGGGATACGACGCTGATGCTCTATCCGCCGGATGTAATTCTTGAAGAAGTCCAGCAGATCATTCCTCTGGAAGATGGCGACTTAGTGATGACTGGCACGCCGCAAGGGGTTGGGGTGATTCAAAGCGGGCAGGTCTTTCAGGGCGCACTGATTTGTGCAGGTGAAACGCTGGTGAAATCAACCTGGCGTGCTGCGGATTAACGGCTCAAATCGCGTATGAAATGGATCGATATCGATGTTTGATAAGCGGGATCTGGTCAAACTGGCCAATATGAAAATGCCATTTGGCAAATACAGCGGGCGCGTATTGATTGATTTGCCAGAGCCTTATTTATTGTGGTTTGCCAAGCAAGGCTTCCCGGAAGGTGAATTGGGCCGTTTAATGGCCATGGCTCTGGAAATGCAGATTGAAGGACTGGAGTCCGTGATTCGGCCCTTGAAGGGGTACTCAGAAGCACCGGATCATTAACCTTACCCTGATGAATACACAACGGGAGCCTGTGAGGCTCCCGTTCGATGTTTATTTGCTCAAAAATGCATAGCCCGTGACAAAGGCATTTTCCTGGAACTGACGCAGTCCGGTACTGCGAAAATCAACAGACAGCGGATTACGCTTCAGTTTCTCTTTCACGTCAGCATTGCTCATGAAGCTGACTTCCAGCCCTTCGATCAATTGAATCGCGGCTTCCATTTTAAAGCTTTCTGCGCTGCCCGCGTGCTTTCCGCGTGTCTCACGGCTTTTGATAACAACCTGAGTCACCTGATAGTCTTCAGCCAGTTTGCTGAATGTTTTCTGGAAGTGACGCATCGATTCGAAATCTGTACTGCTTTGCAGCATCAGTTTTTGAGTACGGCAGTCAGGGATAGAGAACATCCCTTGTTCCAGAGACAACAGACATAGATGGGCTTCATTCCCTTTCAGTTCAACAGCAAAAATTTTCATGGTTTTTCCAGAGCAGTGACTTTGGCGGCTATTGTAGGGCAACTCAGGTCAGACTGTTAGTGAAATTCGCTCGATTGCGTGGCTGAACCGTGCGTTTGCGTCGACATTGCTCAGGTCAGGCGGCGAACGGGGTGGATGTAACAATTTATGAATACATTCGGTTCTGATGCACAAATTTCGGCTTATACTTTGAATGATCAAGTGGTTGACTGTGATTGAGGGATTCAACATGAGATTCAGAGTGACTCCGCCATTGGTATTTTTGCTCACTTTAGCTGCGATGTATGTTCTGGCACGTTATGTTCCCCTCTGGCGATTTGATTTTCCGGGGAAAGTCCTGCTGGAATGGGTGTTCAGCCTGATGGCTGTCGGATTTGCGCTTGCTGGAATCATGGCATTTGCCCGCGCCAAAACCGCAATCAATCCGAAAAAAGCGTCCAGACTTGTCACTTCCGGGGTTTATCGCTACTCCAGGAATCCCATTTACCTCGGTTTGCTGCTGTTGCTGGTGGCAATTTTTCTGAACTTATCGGCTTTGAGTAGCCTGATCATGATCCCCGTCTTTGTTTTCTATATGAACTCGGTACAAATTGCTGCGGAAGAACGTGTCTTAACACATGCGTTTGGTCAGCAATATATAGAGTATTGTCAGCATGTGCGCCGATGGTGTTAGCCCCAGTTCGCGTAGTGTTCTCATTGGAATGAAAAAAGGAGCTGCAATGCTCCCTGGTTGTTTGTCCTGTCGGATCTTAAAGCTGTTCTACGGATGCTTTTCGGGTTAAAGGCTGACCAGCAAAGCGGATACCCCGCCAACCGAATTTCATGAAATTCCGGATATTCATGTGGTCTGTGCCTTCTGGATTGTTCAGCACCGCCTCAAAATAATGATGTCCAAAACACGCCAGTGTTTCCTGTTCGGTGAGCTGGTGCAGTTGCGCAAAAGCAAAAATGCGACAGGAACCTTCGTTGCTGCCGGCTTCATTGGCCAGTGTTTCATTGTTCAGGCCGTTACTGAAAGCCGTTGGCTGGTAATCGTAATGCGCGTCAATTTCGCGTAATACCTGATCAAAGACAACCGTTTCAGGGGTTTCTTTGATGGTTTTGATCAGCGTATCCATGCTGTTTTCCTTCTTCAATTGCAAAGAGAAAGAAAAACGGGCAAGCCCGTTTTTCTCAAATGTGTTCCCGGCTGGCTGAATCAGCGACGGCCTGCTTTCTGTGCCTGTTGCTTGAGTGCATCGTCGAATTCGTCCGGATACAGGATTAAACCTTCCTGATCCAGGTTCGGGAAAACAACAATGGCCAGCTCATCATCCTCAAGACCGGGTGTCCAGCGGCTGCGCCATTTATTGACTGAAATGGACTCAGGCTTGCAGTCTTCCCAGTCACCGGTTGCCCAGGCTTGCGCAAACTCCTGATTTGGCCAGACTGGTACACAGTCTTCGTCTTCGCTGTTGAGCATCACGCAGCCATGCTCATCAGTCAGAATCCAGATCTGTCCCTGAGTGGTGACTTCTTTCAGCAGGTACTGAAACCTTTTTTCTGCATCGTACTGCAGGATGGTTTCAATTTGTTCTTGGGATAAAGGGGAGATGGACATAGTTGGATCCTGTACTCGGATGGGGTTAGAAAGCGTATCGCTTTGTTTCGCAGCACTAAGCATAGTGGAAAGCAGGCGGGGAAGGAAGTGCCGATGCCGGCAGGGCCGGCATCTTTGGGCACAGGTTTTATTTCAGGGTGTAAGGGATGCGAATCGTGAGCTGGAAATCCGGCGCATCGGCGGTCAGACCGGCGGCAGCGCCTACATTGAGTGTGGTTTCCCGGTTGATTGCATAGTTGGCGCCAAACGAGATTGTATCGAGCTGGAGCAACTTGGCATCTGCCGGATAGCCACCATTGACTTTGGATTTCAGGATCGTTTTATGGTTCAGGCCAATACTGAAGGAAAACTTGGGATTCACGGCGAAGCCCATCCCAGCGCCCAGCGAAATGGTGTCCCCAAGATCGATGGTGTTGATTTGGGTGCTGGGCGTTTCATCGGTGGCCGGAATTTGCACGCTGACGTCATCTTTTATATTCCAGATATAGCTGGCATTGAGGAAGAGGACAGCCGGATCCAGTGGCATGATCATCGTGACACCAGGTTCAATACTCGGAAAACCGGACCCGGTAGGTAACTCTTTGAAGTCATTGGTGTCATCCAGAGGCACATCATAAGGAGATGTTCCTGTGGTACTCTTAAAGCGCAAGCTACCAATCCAGTAAGGGGCTTCCAGTAGGTTGAACTGATACTTAAAGGCGGCTTCAATGTCACCAATATCATTGCCTTCGAGTGTTTTGGTGGTCGGGCTGTTGGATGGGCCATTAATGTCCCGCTCTGAGATAGAGTCGTTCCGGTAAACCCAGGGGATGCGTGCCTCTACCTCCAGCCGGTTGGTAATCCCGTAACGGCCAGTCAGGCCGAAGGTGAGTGTGGTTCTGTCGATATCACTGGCACGGATCAGGCCGACAATCAGTGATGGCAGTACGGTGTAACCGACGACAGAGACTGTGTTGGATGAGTTTTGAGTGTAAGTTAACGACGAATCCAGAACAAAAGATCCCTTGGGTGTCAGTACCCCAGGTTTTTCCAGAATATCCGTGACGGTCTGAACCTGGCGAGATTTTTGTTGGGTTGTTGTAGATTCCTCTGCCGCAACCGTGGTTGAAAAAATCGCTATCAGCGCTAACAGGCTGTGTATCTTGTAATTTTTCACGATATCCTCACTTTGTTTGCAAAGGTAACCCCAAAAAAATAATAGTCAGTTGCACTGGCTTGTCATAAGAATAGTCAAATCTTGTGTAAAAAGTGAAAGTGATAAGTTAATTTTGTCTCAAATATGATAGTTAATTCATTGTGTATTATTGGTGGGCATATTATTAATTGTGAGAAATGATGCTCTTTTCTTAGAATTTAAAATTGAAATCATCATTTTAATGTCAGCATTTTTTGTATTTTATGGGTGGGTTTTTATTAAAAATAATACAAATCAAAAAGTGGCAAAAACTAGTATTAAGTTATCTCTCGCGGCGACGTGGGAGTGTAAAAATAAAAAACTCAATATATTTGGAGTCTTATCATGCGTAAATCTAATCTCGCAATGTTAGTGGCAGTGCTGGTAGCCTCTCCTCTTGCACTGGCTGACTACCCACAACAACCTGAGTCACCCTCTTATGGTGATGGCTATGGTGGTGACTACAACGGTGGCTATGATGACCAAGGTCCTTCAATTGTTGACTCATTCAATGATGATGTCACCAAAGATGCATCCTTGTATTATTCCAAAGATAAAACGATTACCGACAGCTTTAATCAGGACAATGACAAGCTGAAAATGAAGGACATCAATAATGATAAATCCTTCAAATGGACGGACAACAGTGATAACAGCAAGAAGTTCTACTACAAGAGCAACACAGAACACAGCGAAACCTGGAAAATCAACATCGAAAAAAACCACTATATGGCAAAATCTGACCTGAAAGGCGAAGTGATCGGGAACGATGTCACTTATGGTGGTGCATGTTGTGATGATCACGGCGGTTATGGTCACGATAAAGGCTATTCACGCGGTTATGGCAACAACAACGGTGGTAGCTATGGTGACGCTGGCTCACTGACGGTCACTCATGTGAACGACATGACGGGTGCTTTTGCAGGTGCATCTGGTATTAACCTTGCTGGTCAGAACGCAGGTAACAACTCGCTGATCCAACAAAGTGCCAGCACCAACGCGGTACTTCTGGGTCAATAACACATGAGCTGAGGTTGCTATCATAACTGGCAGCACTCAGGAGGACGTATGAAATATTTAACACTGACCGTGGCTGTATTGCTGTCTTGGGGTGCCGCTGCTGATGAGTTGGATATTCTGACAAGTTCCGATACGTTGAGTGATAGTTCAATGTATGAGACTCGAGGTGGGCAGTACGAGCTCAACATTGACTACATGCAAGCAGATTCGGACATGTACGGTGATGTCGTAGGGAATGGCGCGTATGGAAATACCACAGGTGATAACGTGATTGATGGCGGTGCCTTCAATGGTTCATCTGGTGTCTTCAACGTCGTTCAAAACACCGGTAATAATGTGTTAATTCAAAATGCGACCGTGGTTAACCTGACATTGAAGTAACCTGTTAGTGTATCTAAACCGGATCATGATAACCGGAAAACTAAATGTTAAATTACTAGTAATTGATATTTGGTTTCGCAGGGCTAACAACATTGCTTCAACATCGATAATATTTTTTACCCAGCATGGGCTTATTCTAAAAAGGTCCATGCACTATGGGGAACATAATTGGAGTAATATCATGCGTAAATATAACGTATTGTTACTTGCAGCAATGGTTGCATCACCACTTGCTTTGGCGAATGGTGTGCCAGATGCTGACACGATTGATGGTAGTTTCAATGACACGATTAATAAAACACTGACCGTGGATGTGAAAAAGTCCAAAGAGATCGATTATTCTTTCAACCAAGACAACGATAGTTTGTACATGAAAGATATCGGAAATGATAAATCGATTCGTCTGAAAGATAATAGTGATAACTCATGGAAAATGAAAAAATCCATTGACTATAAGTACGACAAAACCTTTAAGTTGAATGTTGAGCTGAATAAGGTTTTGGCTAAATCTGAACTGGATGGCGAAGTGATCCGAAACGAAGTTACTTATGGCGGTGCCTGCTGTAAAGGTAAGTCTGGTGACGTAGAAGTTGAACACTTTAATACCATGGCGAATTCCTTCGGCGATGCTTCTGGTATCAACGTCGCGGCACAAAACGCCGGTAACAACTCTATGGTTCAGCAGTCAACCAGCACCAATGCAACTTTGTCTGCTTCAGCGAGTTACTAACCGATACGGGCCGTCGTAAGACGGCCCTCATTATTGTTATCTATCAGGTTTTTGAGTTGAAAGTCAGACAGATAGGAATAATAAATTCCTTAACAGAATGCGAACGAATTACCCTGTCAGTAAGATTGAAAAGGGTGTCATCATGAGATTGAAATTGGTAACCCTGGCCTTGACCGGAATCATGCTGAGTGCATCAGTCAGCGCACTGGATTATTTCCCCAGCCGAGGCGCATATAATGTGAAAGTGAAGAGTTATCAGGAGCAGATGTTTGGCGATGTGATGCGTCAGCAGTATGACTTTAGCTGTGGTTCAGCAGCCGTCGCCTCCCTGATGAAATATCACTATGGTATCGAGACATCAGAAAACACTGTCTTCAAGTATATGTTTGAAAATGGTGATAAAACCAAAATTGAAAAAAGCGGTTTTTCAATGTTTGACATGAAAGAATATATGCAGTCTGTCGGATTGGATGCCAATGGTTACCGGTTACCCCTCGATAAATTTCAAACTTTAGGTGTGCCCGCAATTACAATTGTGAATTTCGACGGCTATATGCATTTTGTCGTCATTAAAGGGATGAACAGTGATCAGGTTATTTTAGGTGACCCGTCCCGGGCACCATGGTCATGAAGATCAGTGAATTTAAACCCTATTATCGTGGCTCTGTGCTGTTGGTGAAAAACATGGTGAAAGAAGGGCGCGAGAGCTTTATTACTCAGGAAAACTACAGTGTTTATACACCATCCCCAGTGTCTGATGCTGTGACAAGGGATTCATTGTCAACGTTTAGTATTACATTGCCAGGTTCAAACGACTATTAAAGGCAGAGGCTAGTATGAATAAGCTATCACAATATGCAGTCGCCGTGACGCTCGGAGGCGCTGCTTTTATAGCAAGTACTTACGCGGATGCATACACCACCCCGCATTATGGTGTGTTGTTAGATGACAGCAGCCTGATCACGATGACAAAGTCGGAAATGTCCGCGATTCGTGGCGGTTTCTCGGCGGAGGGATCCTTGATCAGCATTGGTCTGAGCATCATCACCGCGCTTAACGGCGAAGAAATTCTGCGCTCTCATATTGCGAATTTCACCATCAGTAACGGTGTGCTCAGTACAACCGCAGGTTCGGCTTACGCAAGCGGAGATATGATTACTTTGCGGCAAGTCGGTGATAACAACACCTTTGAACGTCCGAATCTGTTGCCAAACAGCATTATGCAGGTCGTTCAAAACAGTCTGGACGGCAGCAGTATCCGTATCGAGCGCAGTGTAGATATTAATGCTGATCTGAATGGCTATATTCAGAACAGTGTCCTGAAAAGCCGACTTGAGAATGCAATATTGCATACAGGCTATTAGTTCATTTGTTGTAGAACATTGCAATAAAAGGCATAAGGTACAGCATTCGTCTGTACCTTTTTTGTATGCAATTTCGTCCCAAATGGTATGTGAGCTTAAAAAAATCTGATGGCAACGCTTTGCATAACTGGCTGAATCTTAGTTTATTCTGCTGTCTCACCGCTTTTCTCAAGACAATTCTTACTTCTGATACCACGCGGCCCTGCGCTTTCTTGCCTATATTTTTCAATGAACATTAATAATAAACGTGCATTGAATTGAAGGTGACTTCTGATGGTAGCTCAATGTCAAAATAAAGCTCTAAACGGACGGCTGGTGGCAATCGGATGTAACTACGAGCCTTGGATAGCGCTTCTGGAACAGTCAGGTTGGAAAACCCAGTGCTGTTATGACTTAAGAACGGTTGATTCAATCCTGGAAGAGTTCAGCCCCTGCATCTGCATCGTTGATTTAAGCAATAATGATTTTAGCTTAAACAGCATCTCTTTGAGGGCAAATAAAACCAAACAAGTAAGATGGATTGCTTTGATCAAAAAAGAGCAATTAAAAACTGACGCAATTTGCCAGTTTATTAATAACTTTTGCGTTGATTATTTTACGGTGCCCGTACCAGGCAGTCATTTATTAGATACTGTGGGACATCAGTTGGGGATGCTGGATATTGAATCCTCATCCTGGCATGAAATTACCACACAGCATGAAATGGGACTGTACGGAGAATCAAAATCAATTAAACAACTGCGGGATATGGTGCGTCGTGTGGCGTTAACGGAAGTGAACGTCTTCTTGACCGGGGAGAATGGCACGGGGAAAGAGCTGATTGCCAAATCAATTCATAACCTGTCGAAACGCAAACATGCGCCATTTGTCACCATTAACTGTGGGGCTCTCAGCAAAGATGATGAGAAGTTGAATTTCCTGAAACATGTCTCAGCCTCTGATGACGAAGAAGGCGGATTCAACGGCACCATTATGCTGGATAACGTGGAAGAGCTGACCCGAGAGTTTCAGGAGTTACTGCTGTCCTTTATACAGGCGCCAAGTAGTGATTCTCTGGATGGCGACTCGGCTTGTGATGTTCGGATTATTGCTGCAACCAGTGCGGATCTGGATGCGCTGGTGGCAAAAGGTGATTTCAGTAAAGAGCTGTATTACCGTCTGAACGTTTTTCACATTAAAGTGCCGACATTGCGTGAACGGGGCTCGGATATTTTTCTGCTGGCAGAAACGTTTCTGCAGAAGTTTGCTAAGGAGTACAGCACCATGGCGTCAAACTTCTCGGAAGACTCGAAACAGCTGTTATTGCGTTACAGCTGGCCGGGGAATGTTCGTGAATTGATCAATCAGGTCAAGCGGGCGGCATTGCTTGCTGAGGGAAATGAAGTCCGGGCCGAACACTTTGATTTGCCAAGTAAAGCGAACTTGAAGCAAAGCTTGCGCAATATTAAAGATGAAGCCGAGAAAGACGTGCTGGTTGCCGTACTGGAAACCCACCGGGGACAGGTTGCTTCTGCAGCGAAAGATCTTGGGGTGTCCAGAGCGACGATGTACCGACTGCTCAATAAACACAATATTGTGCCGGATGTCCGCCACTACAATTCAAACTTTATGCGAGAGTAGTGTGATCACACAGCCAGACAAAACTGAAACACCCCGCATGGCGGGGTGTTTTTTGTCGAATCAGGTTTTCGACCTGTCGGGAATGTTTTTACAGAGACAACAGAATGACTTCGTTGTGCTCATCTGATTCGGTATTGGTGAAGACACATTCTGGCTGGTCAACCATGAGTTCGTCCATGGTTGGCACAACCAGTGTGGCCAGGTTGCTGTAATCCATTTGTGTTCCTTACTGCTGAAAAGGGTTCACTGTTGTGTTGCTCAAACCCTAAATCGATTCAATGACACTATCATGACAGCGCATCGATGTGGATCCCCTTTTTTGTGTTGACGGCTCTGCCATTGATCTTTGTCCACAAATTCTCAGGGATATCTCTGAACATTGGTGTCTAGGTCTCAGTTGTATGCAACGGTAACCTCAGGACAATCGGACAATGATCAGACAAAGTCAAACGCCGTACGGCTTCCTGCGAAAATTTCAGCTGGTGCAGGTGTTCTGGTGTGACACCTGCTGCGAGATCTGCCGATGCCAGGAAGTGGTCAATCAGACGGGTGTAATGTCGGTAGCTGGCTTTTTTGCCCGGACGATTGAGCCGAACATAACATGAACCCTGAAGCGTCTTTGTCAGCAAACGGACAGAAGATCCAGTGAGCGTGTGAGAGAACCGGCTGTCGGGGTCGGCCATCCGGTGATTGAAGTCGCCGCCGATCAGAAAAGATTCTTGCTGGCTGACGCGTTGATCAATCCATGTCCGGAGTACATCACCCTGATAAGCCAAAACCCGGCAGGATGCCGATTGAGACTTGATGCGGGCGCTGTAACAGCCGGATTTCAGGTGAATGTTCAGCAGGTGCAGCGGCTTTCCGGTTTCGGGGTAAACCACGATGTAAGCTCCATATCTCAGCCGTCCACGCTTTGGCTGTTGAGCCGGTTTGGGGGCTCTGCGAACATTCAGTTCGGCCAGATCGTTCGGGTCTTCAACTCGCAGATGAGTTTTGACGGCAAACCCGGTGTACTGATTACCATCCCGGAAAGTCTCCTGTTTTCTGTGATGCCGGTCGGACAGATAAATCCGGTATTGACTCTCGGGCAGAACCTCAAGGAGAGCTTCGGCACGATCAACTTCCTGAAAGGCGAGCACATCCGGTGAGACTTCTGTCAGAAGCTTGGCGATATAAGCTTTATCCATCGTGGTTCTGGGCTGGTTTGCTGTGCCAAACCAGGCCATGTTCCACGTCATGATGGTGAGAAAAGACTGGGCTGGGATGCCAGAGGGCGGTGATTGTGCCGCCAGCGGCGACAGACTGAATAATCCTAAAGCGGCAGTCAGCAGCGCCGCCATCCCCCCTGTTTGTAATCGCCATCCTTGCATATCCAAAACACCTGCATTCCAAAGCAAAAAAGTCATTTCGTCTGAAGTGTAACCGACATGCAGGCATCCCTGATGCAGATCAAAGTAAGCTTGCGGCACTTGTCGCTAAATACACAATATCTTGTGTTCTTGATAATAACATTTTGCATATCTAGTGATTTTGGGGTGGGTGTGGTGACGGAGAAAAGGAACAGCGGGCAGCTGCTGGATGGCATGCTGGACGATATTCGCGGACTGATGGCGCAGACCGCAGCGGATTTGCTCAATGAAAATGCCAATAAAGACAGCCGGGTCATTCCGACGCAACGCGATCTGCTGGCGGGCATTGTGTCAAAGCATTATGCCCGGCAGTTTCTGCTGCCTTCGCATGTCGCGGCTGCGCATGAATCCGGCGAAATTCATTTTCATGATCTGGACTACGCGCCATTTTTCCCGATGTTTAATTGCATGCTGATTGATCTGGAAGGCATGCTGACGCAGGGATTCAAAATGGGGAATGCGGATATTGATACCCCGCGCTCCATCTCCACAGCGACGGCGGTCACCGCGCAGATCATCGCACAGGTCGCCAGCTATATTTATGGTGGTACCACGGTGAACCGGATTGATGAAGTGCTGGCACCTTATGTTACCCGCAGTTACCAGAAGCACCTGACGGTTGCTCGGGAATGGGAAATTTCTGATGTCAGAGCCTTTGCCCGCCAGCGCACGGAAAAGGAATGTTTTGATGCGTTTCAGTCGCTGGAATATGAAGTGAATACGCTGCATACCGCAAACGGGCAGACGCCTTTTGTCACCTTAGGATTTGGGCTGGGAACATCCTGGGAATCCCGGCTGATTCAGCAATCGATTCTGAAAAACCGGCTGGCTGGTTTAGGGAAGAACCGAAAAACCGCGGTGTTTCCAAAGCTGGTTTTTGCCGTGAAGGACGGGATCAACCACAAGCCCGAAGATGGCAATTACGATATCAAGCAACTTGCGTTGCAATGTGCTGCCAAGCGCATGTATCCGGATATTCTGAATGTCGAGCAGGTTGAAGCGATTACCGGCTCATTCAAAACCCCGATGGGCTGCCGGAGTTTTCTGGGACGGTATGAAGAAAATGGCACTGCGATTCATGAAGGCCGGTGCAATCTCGGGGTGGTCAGCCTGAATTTGCCCCGGATTGCCATTGAAGCGAAAGGGGATGAAGCGGTGTTCTTTCGTGTGCTGGATCGGCGACTGCTGCTTGCTCGTCAGGCTTTGATGTATCGTATTCAATCTCTGGATGGCGTGAAAGCCAGCGTGGCTCCGATCCTTTATATGGAAGGCGCTTGCGGGGTCCGGCTGAAAGCGAACGATGACATTGCGGAGATCTTCAAAAATGGACGCGCCTCTATTTCACTGGGATATATTGGCTTGCATGAAACGTTGACAGCTTTGTATGGGCAATCGACACATGTGTTTGACTCTGACGCTTTGCAACGCAAAGCACAGGCGATTGTACGCCATTTGCGAGCTGCCGTGGACCGCTGGAAGGACGAAACCGGGTATGGCTTCAGTTTATATGCGACACCGAGTGAAAACCTGTGCAGCCGGTTTTGCACGCTGGATCGTCAAGCATTTGGTGACATCCCCGGTGTGAATGACAAAGGATACTACACCAACAGTTTCCATCTGGATGTCGAGAAGCAGGCTAACCCGTACGACAAAATTGATTTTGAAATGGCGTATCCGGCCATCTCCAATGGTGGTTTTATCTGCTATGGCGAATATCCGAATATGCAGCACAACCTGGAAGCGCTGGAAGATGTGTGGGATTACAGCTACGACCGTGTGCCTTACTACGGCACTAATACGCCGATTGATGAGTGCTATGACTGCGGTTTTCAGGGGGAATTTAACTGCACCAGCAAAGGTTTTGTCTGTCCTGCGTGTGGGAATCATGAGCCGTCGCGGGTCTCCGTCATTCGCCGGGTTTGCGGCTATCTGGGCAGCCCGGATGCCAGACCGTTTAATGCGGGGAAACAGGAAGAAGTGAAACGCCGCGTGAAACACCTGTAATGGTGGCGCGCATCATGTTGTTCAGAGGTTAGGATGCATTATCACCAGTATTACCCTTGTGACGTTGTCAACGGACCGGGAACCCGCTGTACCTTGTTTGTATCAGGCTGTGAGCATCAGTGCCGCGGTTGTTACAACCAGTCGACCTGGCCGCTGCACAGTGGTAGGCCTTTCAGCCGTGATATGGAAGACCGTATTATTGCGGATTTGCAGGATCAGCGTATTCGCCGCAGAGGCTTGTCTCTGTCCGGCGGGGATCCGCTGCATCCGGCCAATCTGTCGGCAGTGAAACACCTGATACAGCGGGTCCGGCGTGACTGTCCCGGTAAAGACATCTGGGTGTGGACCGGTTACGTGATGGAAACCCTGACCCGTGCTCAGCAGGAGGTCACAGCGTTGATTGATGTGCTGATCGACGGCCCGTTTGTTCAGCATTTATCTGATCCTTC
Organism: Photobacterium sp. GJ3; assembly: GCF_018199995.1. NCBI lineage: Bacteria > Pseudomonadati > Pseudomonadota > Gammaproteobacteria > Vibrionales > Vibrionaceae > Photobacterium > Photobacterium sp. GJ3. The sequence goes on from NZ_CP073579.1 coordinate 295,127, forward strand.
ACTGCCCTGGCGTGGCAGCAGGAATCAGCGCGTGCTTCGTAAAGCCGGTTCTCAGGGGGTCTGGATGGAAGCCGTGGACAACTAGAGTTAACCCACTCTTTCTGCATGGCTTTTATTGATAACTCATGAAGTTATCCACCGTTTCTGTGTATAACTGTGGGAAAATCAAGTGAATGAATCAGAGCGCAGTGGATAAAGCACAGCGGTCCAGGCGCGTCCCGACTAGGCTTAGGCGGGATTATCCGTTACACTTCGCCCTTGGATTCATACAGAGACATCAGGTTTCACCATGGCACGTACCGTGAATTACACCTATAAAATGCAGGAGAAAAGCATCAGCTTTTCTTACAGTCAGTACCGTTCAATTCATGAAGCTGTTGCCGCAGCGGAAGGCATTGATCTCAGAGAATATCTGAAGATGGAGCAACAGGTTGAAGCTGTCTCCAGTGGTGAAAAAGCTGTCCGGGATTTTCGTGACAGTCACTTCCGTAAACTGGGCTTTGGCAAGATTGCTCTGGCACCGAAAGAGCACCGGGGAATCGGGGAAAAATAAGTCACGTCCGGCGTAGTCGCTGACGTAACATCAGATAAACCCACCCTCCGGCACATGCGGCCAGCACGTGTTTTACACAATGGCCGCTGATAATACCCTGTGTCATGCCCCAAACCTCCGCATCCAGAGATTCCGCTCCAATGGCCACTCCGTAGCACATGAATGCTGCCAGATAGTACGGTCTGTCCGGCCAGCGTCCCTGATAAAGAAGCAAAATTAAGGGCAAATGCAGAATGGGCAGCAACTGTACCAGCATGTAGGCGCTCAAATCGGCCGTGCCCGAAGCGGCTGTCGTCATCCAGTACCAATACACCACAGAGAACACCGCATAGATATTGAGCGGAAACAGCAGTTTTGTGCCCAGCGCGGGCCGGACATATTCGCTCAGAACGATGCAGTACAGCGAGACGAGCGCGATTGCACCGGGAATTCTGTCCAGCATCAGCCCAAACGGTGTTGGCAGCAAATCGTAATATACAGCACCAAGGCTGGTTGCCAGCAACGCTTGAAAGAAGAGGAAATAGGCTGTCGCAATTTCAGGCTCGACAACCCGATCGGCTTGCTTTTTGGGGATCAGACTGAGCATTCGGATCCCCATGAAACCGACAATCGCCAAAGGCAGACTGGAGACAATCACGTGCAAAGGATGAACATCGGATATCTGGCGGGAAGATGTGTCTGTGTCAACATCCGGAGGCAGGATCACCGGAGACTGCAGTAAAATCAGCAACACCAGTATGCAGGCCGAAGCAATCAGTAAGAGCGTTCGGATACGGTCAGAACGATACTGTGATAATGCCCGGGACGACTTCAGCTTCATGGAACGACTTACTTTTTCATCGCGATCAGGGTGTGGATGTGCCACTGGCGCTTTTCACCGGTGAGCCGGGCCGAAATTTCGTGCCTTTGCTGCCAGGACACCACATAGAACTGACTGAAGAGCCGCTCAAGTTCTGGCTTGCTGTGGGTCATGACTTTATCGGAATAGTCGGTTTCATCATGGTTCATGCCCAGAAAGTGGCCACAGAACAGCCCGCCCGGATAAAGGCATTGCACCATTTTTTGCCAGACGGCGTAAAAGTCCTGCCGCGGACAAAAGAATAAGGAAGCACTGGCATTCACCAGATGAGCTTTGGGGAAGCGGTACTCGCTGAATGTACAATGCTGAAGATCGAGTAACGGATTGGATGCAGCCAGCGGATGCGTTGACAGTTGTCTCAGGCTTTCCAGATGGCTGTCGAACGCATAGACCCGGTATTGGTTTTCCAATAAAAAGAAGGTATCGCGGCCCTGGCCGCATCCACAGTCAACGGCCACTTTGCCCCGAAGTTGATCGTCGAGTAACTGGTGTGCCTCAACGAGATGCGTGCGAGGGGGCTGCAAGGCAGATGGATGAAGATAAGATTGCCAGTCAATGGTGGCCATGATTACCTCGATAATGCTCACTTCGTGGTCAATACAAGTATAAGCATGCCCTCGGCAGGCGATCGTTCAATTCTTAGACGATACCCCAAACATCAAAAAATTGAGGATGCTCAAGGCGCTGGATCTCCCTTTCAGGGCGATTCGGGTATAAAAATTTGATCTTACATGTCCGGGAATCTTTGCTACTATTTGCGCCAACAGCCCGCTGAACCGCGAGCCCCTTAATGAAAGAGAGAATCGCCATGACGAAATTAACTGCAGACGTACAGAAGAATGCTGATTTGTTCTTCACCGAATCGAAAGAGACGCAAGTCGTGTATGGCCTGTGTAATGAAGAAGGGGATTGGTTGTCGGTTGATTCCAGCGAGTTTGAAGAATCTGAAGTGATGCCATTTTGGTCGAATGAAGCCGATGCAACTTACCATTGTGTCGAAGAGTGGGCGGAGTTCCAGGCGACAGCGCTGCCGCTGGATGTTTTTGCGGAAGACTGGATGGTCACTCTGGCTGAAGACGGTGTGTTGGTTGGTCTGAACTGGAATGATCGTCTGGAAGGGGTCGAGATGGAACCCCAGGATGTTGCGAAGCAATATCTGTAAATCTGTCATTCGCCAGGAAAACCGCCTATCGGGCGGTTTTTTTATTGATACGGTTCAATAACCTTGATTACTATCAATTTTTTGTGATGTTCAGGTTGAAAGCATGCTTCACGGGCGGTCTAATACGCCTCCCTGAAATACATGAACATGGAAGCATAATGAATCAAGGAAAAACGCTGCTTGCTGTCGCACTGGGATTGTCGTTAAGTGGCTGTTCGGTTCTGCAAGGATTACCTGAAGATAAAAGTACCGGCGCACTGGCGCTGTATCTGGAAACCGACCGGGATTCAGGCAAGCCGATGCCCTGTCGCTCAATTTCGGTTCGGCTGAATGAGGTGACAGAAGCCATCAATACTTCACCGGCTGTCTGGAGTGAAGAATCTTTCTATGATGAAAGTAAGCAAGCAACGATCATCCCCGGAATTCAGGCGGGCACGTATGTCATCAACGGGTTTCGCTGTTACGCAGGCGCCCGCGTTGTCTTTGAAAACTACGCGCGGTACATTGATCAGCCGACTTTCGAAGCCGTGACGATTCACAAAGGTAAAATTACCCTGAGCGGCATGGCGTTCGTCACCGGTCATTTCACGGATAAGGAAGGCCGTGTTTATTTTCAGTTCAGAGATGCAGGTTCCCTGAAGCAGGATGCGCTGATCAAGGCGCTGCGGGCCAATGACGATTACCGTGGCTGGGAGCTTGTTGCCGATTAATTGAGTGCAGTATGGCAGACGAAAAACGATATCAACAAGGACTGGCGAAACTCAGCGAGCTGGATCCGAATGCAGCAGAACATCTGAAAGCCAGCTTTCAGTCGATTTGCCCTGAGCTGGCCGATTTCATCATCGCCTTTCCTTTTGGTGAGGTGCTTTCCCGTGATGGGCTGGATTTTCAGACCCGCGAACTGGCGACCATTTCAGCGTTGACGGCGATGGGCAATTGTCAGCCACAATTGGCCAGCCATATTCAGGGTGCGTTACGGATTGGCTGCAAGCCGCAACAGATTGTGGAAGTGATTTTACAAATGGCTGTCTATGCAGGCTTTCCGGCAGCCATCAATGGCATGACGACTGCAAAACAAGCCTTCGAAGCGGAAGGTATTTTGCCGCCTGAAACGGCATAGTCATCTTCCGAGCAGGCCTTGTTCTGCGATGCTGATATCACGCCACACAGGCACTGGCCTGTGTGGCGTTTGTTTTTTGCGAACTCACCTAATTTCCTCGTTTTCCGACTTCACACCAGACAGCCGGACTGAACCCATGGTTTTTTAACCGATTGAAACCAAAGCGTCATTGAATTCACGCCTGCCTGTCATACCCCGCCCTCAGAATGTATGCCCGTCATGACACTGATGAATAAAAATACAGACAATTAGGGAAGACAAATGAGCAAGGCGACATTCGATCCAACCCGTTATAACAAGAGTGGTAATGAAACCTTTCAGGAAGTTCTCGATAAACATTTATCCCGCAGAACAGCATTGAAAAGCACGCTCGGTCTGGGTGCATTAACCGCTTTAAGTACTTTTGGTCTCGCAGGTTGCGGGAGCGACAATGATTCCGGGAAGTCCGGTCATGGGACTGACACCAATCCGGATGCAGCAAACCGGAGTACTGCGGTACTGAATTTTGATTCGATTCCAGGGTCGCTCCTGGATGCCGTTGCTGTACCAGCCGGGTACAGTGCTCAGGTGCTGGTGCCATGGGGTACGCCACTGAATACCAAAGCGAATGCTTGGGATAGCAGCGGTCAAAACTCGGATGACGATCAGGCCAATGCGATGGGGATGCACCACGACGGCATGCACTTTTTCCCACTGAACGATGCCGCAGATGATGGTTTGCTCTGCATTAACCATGAATATATCGATCAGGATGCACTGCACCCCGCGGGGCCAACGGAAGTCGGGGGGCTGAGAACAAGCGTTGAAGAAATCCGCAAGGAAATCAACGCTCATGGCGTGAGTGTGGTTCGGGTCAGGCTGATCGGCAATACCTGGCAGATCGTGGACAATGATCCGTTGAACCGCCGTTTTACGGCCGCAACCGTGATGGATATGGGAGGCCCGCTGGCTTATACCGGTTATCTGGAAACCCGGTTTTCACCGGATGGCAGCCAGACGCGCGGCACCCTGAATAATTGCGGCAACGGCTACACGCCTTGGGGCACTTATCTGACATGCGAAGAAAACTGGCCGGGTTACTTTGTCAATCAGGGCACTTTGACAGAAGATCAGAGCCGCATTGGTGTCTCTTCGTCCGGCACACGCTACGGCTGGGATGATCTGGCGGGTGATGCGGATGAACGTCTGGACGAGTTCAGTCGTTTTAATGTGACGCCTTCGGCGGCCAGTGCCGCAGGAGATTACCGCAATGAAGCAAACGGCTTTGGTTATATTGTGGAAATTGATCCATACGATGCGAGAGCAAGGGCGGTCAAACGCACAGCACTGGGTCGCTTCCGCCACGAAGGCTGTGCTTTCGGCAAGCTTGAAGAAGGCAAGCCGGTTGTTTTCTATTCAGGCCATGACTCGAAGTTTGAATACATCTACAAGTTCGTTTCAGATGCCTTATGGGATCCGGCAGATGCTAATCCAGTGAATCGTCGCGTCACCGGTGATAAGTACATGGATCACGGGACGCTTTATGTTGCGAAATTCTCGGATGAAGGGGTTGGCCAGTGGCTGCCTTTGACCCTGGACAGCCCGACGAAAGATGCGGGTGTGCTGGGGGATCATTTTGAATCGTTGGCTGCCATTTTACTGAACACGGCAGGGGCTGCGGATCGGGTGGGCGCGACCCCGATGGATCGTCCTGAGTGGACGACTGTCGATCCGTTCACCGGTACGGTTTATCTGACCCTGACCAATAATTCCAGCCGGACCGAAGGGAATGTGGCCAATCCACGTCTGAAAAACTATTACGGCCATGTCATTCGCTGGGATGAAGGGGATGACGCCACTTCCTTTCTCTGGGACATTTTCCTGTTTGGTGCGCCGTCGGATGCCGATGCAGCAACCAACCGGTCGGGTCTGACGGATCTGAATATGTTTGCCAGTCCGGATGGTCTTGCCTTTGATCCCCGTGGGATTCTCTGGGTGCAGACGGACAACGGCGCGCCGGATGTGACCAGCTACACCAATGACCAGATGCTGGCGATTGTGCCGTCTGCGATGGTTGACGCACAAGGAAAGCAGCAGGTCGTCACAGGTGAGAATCAGATGCAGCTGAAACGTTTCTTTGTCGGTCCGAATGGTTGCGAAGTCACTGGGTTTGCCATCAGCCCGGACTACAAATCGGTCTTTATTAATATTCAGCATCCCGGGAACTGGCCCTATTCAGAGAATGCTGCCGAGCAGACACCTGCCGGAACCACAGTGCGGCCCCGTGCGGCAACGGTTGTGATTCGTCGCAATGACGGCGGTGAAGTGGGCGTGTAACCGCTTCGTTTCTGAGCACACAGCCCGCAACTCAGTTTGCGGGCTTTTTTCGATTGTGGTATCCGAAATGGACGACTTGATGCATAATCCCCTGTTGTAAGAAGGATTTCTGTTCACCGGGACGTTGATGCACGCTTTCATTTTACTTTTTCTGATGTCGTTATTCGCGGCACCTTTAGCAATGGCTGCACAGGCTGGAATCACGTCGCCGGGGTGCGTTATCTTGCTGCATGGTCTGGCAAGAACTGCGCATTCGATGGATAGGTTAGCTGATGCGCTGTCAGATGCTGATTATCAGACGGTCAATGTGGATTACCCGTCGACCCAACATCCGATTGAAACCCTTGCTGCCACCGTGATTCCTGATGCTTTGTCTCAGTGTGATCACACGCAACCGGTGCATTTCGTGACACACTCAATGGGCGGGATTTTAGTCAGACAGTACTTGTCACAGCATGATTTGAACAATTTAGGGCGGGTCGTGATGCTGGCGCCACCGAATCAGGGCAGTGAGGTGGTCGACAGTTTTCACGATCTGGCGCTTTTTCAGTGGATCTACGGCCCGGCTGGACAGCAGTTAGGCACGGAGAGAACCAGTGTGCCCAAACAACTGGGCCCTGTTCATTTTGATCTGGGTGTGATCGCTGGCAACCGCAGTCTGGATTTTCTGACTTCCTGGCCATTACCTGAGCCGCATGATGGAAAAGTCAGTGTCCCAAGTACCCGGGTTGAAGGGATGCGTGCCCATCTGGTGATGCCTGCGACGCATACCTTCATCATGCGAGATGAAACCGTGATCGCGCAGGTTATTTATTTTCTGCAACATGGACGATTCCAACCATGAGTCAATCCCCGTTTTTATTACAGACGCCTCGTTTTTCTCTGACTGATTTCCGGCCATCCGATACAGATGATTACGTGGCCATGGCGACAGATGCAAAATACCAGCGTTTTTATAGTGAAGCCGACTGTGAAGAAGAGAAAATGTGCGCTTTGGTCGCTTTATTTATCCAACAGGCGACAGAGCGGCCACGGCAAGCGTATCAGCTCGCGATTCGCTGGCCAGCCGCTGAGGGAGAAAGCGAGCAGTTCGCAGGAACGGCGGGCCTGAGAATTGTGCGTCCCGGTGAAGCTTCGGTGGGTTGTGGTCTTGCCCGGGCTTTCCATGGACAGGCGATTGCGGATGAAGCCATGTCTGCGCTGATCCATTACGGTTTTGGCACGCTGGGGTTGAACCGCATTTATGCTGAAACGCTGGCGGATAACCGGGCGGCAATGGCACTTTGTCGCCGGCTGGGCCTTGAAGTCTCGGAAAGGATTGCAGATCACTATCACTTCAAGGGTCGTCCATGGGACGCTGTGATTTTGTCTGTGCAGCGTGAGCAATGGCTGAATCGCGCACAGATTCGAGAGTGAGGTCAGCATGAAATTTTTGATGAAAGTGGTTGTCGTTTTGCTGTTGATGGCTGCCAGCTTCTGGGCTGGCATGCAAGTTGAGCGCCTCCGCTATGAAGATGTTTGTCTTGATATGGGCGGCGGTAAGAATCCTGGCGATTATCCGATTTGTGTGATCCAATCACCGTAATGATGGAACGAGTTTTTAAAGATGCTGTTTCCATAACGGAGAAATGAACATGGAAGTGATTGAAATTCATCAACCTGAGCTGATTCACGGGCAACTGACGGAACTGCTCCAAAATTGTGTCGCAGATGGCGCGTCGATTGGATTTCTTCCGCCTCTCAGTACGGAAGAAGCCAGTGATTACTGGCTGGGAGTTGCTGCAGAACTGGGTGAAAACCGGAAGCTCTGGGTGGCAAAACAGGGTCGTCAGATCATCGGGACGGTGCAATTATCGCTGTGCGGGAAACGCAATGGATCCCACCGGGCTGAAGTGGAAAAGCTGATGGTACATACACAAGCCCGGGGGCAAGGTGCTGGCCGGGCATTGATGGTGGCCGCTGAGGCACAATGTGCAGCACTGAATCGAACCTTACTGGTACTGGATACCCGTGAAGGCGATGTTGCTTCAGAACTGTACAAAAAATTAGATTATGTTGAAGCGGGTAGAATTCCTGAATTTGCCAGAAGCGCTTCCGGCACTCTGGACGCCACGATTTATTTCTACAAGCAGATTGAAGCATCCCGAATCTTGCAGTAACCGAAAGCAGATGATGCGGGTACATGGTCGGATCTGGCTGTCGGTGACGAACAATGTGGTCGGCATCATCTGTATTTATACTTATAGTGATAAATGTTGATTTTTAATTATTTTTCAGGATTTTAGCGGTATTATTTTCTCCTGTTGAGTCCCGAGAGACTGGAAATCTCACAATAAACCCGCGCGAAAAGGTTCTTCTTAAGGGTTCATTGGTATATTTTGGGGGCAGGTAAAGCAACATGAATAAGGAAGGGTCGCAATGCTCGTGCCAGAGAAGCCCAGAGACGAAGTGGAACGCCTTCAAAGTCTCCATGCCCTGACACTATTAGACACGGATCGGGAAGAACGGTTTGACCGGGTCACCCGGTTGGCCCGGCGGATGTTTCAGGTCTCTATGTCGACAGTGACGCTGGTCGATGAAAACAGACAGTGGTTCAAATCCTGCATCGGCGCTGATGTGACCGAAACCCCGAGAGAGATTTCTTTCTGCGGGCACACCATTTTGGGAAATGATCCCTTTATTATTCCGGATGCGGCGCAAGATGCCCGCTTCAAGGATAACCCGTTGGTGACGGGTCCGCCGCACATACGATTTTATGCAGGTGTGCCGCTCTTATATGACAATGAGTACAAGCTGGGTTCGTTATGTATCGTCGATCAGCAGCCTCACACATTAGATGAAGAGCAAATCAAAGATCTGGTTGATCTGGCAAAAATGGCTGAGCAGGAATTGGCTGCGCTTTATGATGCAACCATAGATGAATTGACTCAGATCTCGAACCGGCGTGGTTTTGTCAAACTGGCAACGAAAAGCTTACAGCACTGTCAGCAGCGGGGGACGTCTTTCTCACTGGCTTTCTTCGACCTGAATAAATTTAAAGCGATCAATGATCAGCTCGGACATCAGGTTGGCGATCAGGCGCTGAAAGATTTCGCGATGTTGCTCAGCCAGAGTTTTCGGTATTCAGATTTATTTGCCCGGGTTGGGGGAGATGAGTTTGTCGTGCTTTACACGGGCATGAACGAGATGGAAACCCGACGGGCGATTCGCCGCTTTGAACAGAATGTCAGTGAGTTTAACCGCAGGCAGCACCGACCTTATCAGCTTCTATTCAGTTCCGGGCTGTATACCGTACCGGCTGGCCAGACAATGGATCTGGAAGAGATTCTTGCGAAGGCCGATTCCAGAATGTATCTCAATAAGATGGCACCCTGAATGAAAAACAGCCCCGTTTTTTACCGGGGCTGTTTTCAGTTTTACTTTTTCAGTTTCTTGGGGGCGGTGTTTTTATCCCGAATCGCGCGCTGTAACCGCATGCGGCGTTCCGCTGCGGATTGGTCCGGGTTATTGGTCCGGCTCTTCCGGTCCCGATACGCAGCTTTGGTATTCAGTTTTTCAATCAACGCATCCCGTTTTGCGGGTTCATAACCTTCCAGCAGTACCCGGCGAATCCGTTGTTTAATGATCTTCTCAACCTGCAACAGTGTCAGTTCTTCTTCACTGCTGACAAAAGAAACCGCATGGCCTTGCTGGCCTGCGCGTCCTGTCCGGCCAATCCGGTGAACATAGTCTTCTGCCAGAAACGGCATGTCGTAATTCACCACGTGCGGCAGCCCCTGAATATCCAGTCCACGTGCGGCGACTTCTGTTGCGACCATCACGCGGGCTTTGCCGGAGGTGAACTCTTCCAACGCGCGACGGCGTGCACTTTGTGCTTTATCGCCATGACACAGTACAGCTTTGATGCCGTCCAGTTTCAGTTCTTTCACCAGCTCGTTGGCGGTTTCTTTGTAATTGACGAAGACCAGCACCTGTTGCCAGTTCTTTTTGCCAATCAGTTCCGACAACAATTCACGCTTACGGTTTTCGTCGACCGGATAAACCACATGGGCAACGGTTTCAGCTGTCGAGTTTTCTGGCGTCACAGAAATGCGTTTTGGCTTGTTCAGAATTTCTCCGGCCAGCTTATTCATCAGGCTGGAAAACGTCGCCGAAAACAGCATGGTTTGCGGATGACCTTCAATCCCGTTCATGATGACGCGGATATCGCCGATAAAGCCCATATCCAGCATCCGGTCGGCTTCATCGAAGACCAGAAATTCAAGATTGCTTAAAGACAGGTTGCCCAGCTCAATATGCTCAAGCAATCGGCCAGGTGTCGCAACCAGGATATCTACACCGGATTCCAACTGCTTTTCCTGACTGGACATTTTCTTGCCGCCAAAAACAGCCGTCACTTTCAAATCCAGATACTGGCTGTAATCGGAAACATTCCGGGCAATCTGCTCGGCCAGTTCACGGGTTGGTGCCAGAATCAGCGCACGGGTGCTGAATCCTTTACGCGGTTTGGGTTCATCCACCATGCGCTGGATAATTGGCAGAGAAAAAGCGGCTGTTTTTCCCGTCCCTGTCTGGGCGTTCGCCAGAATATCTTCGCCGCGGCGGGCAGCAGGCATCGCTTTCTGCTGAATCGGGGTCATTTTTTCATAACCACACTCATCCAGAGCGCGAACAATTTCCGGTGCAAAATTTTGTGAAGCAAAAGACATCTCAGATTCCTAAAGACGGTATACCGAACGAAACGCACTGCTCAGACAGAGGATTCCGTTTGGTATGACAGACCAAACCCGGGATTATAGAGCATTTATTGTGATCTGTGGCACTAGATTTGTTTATTGGCTGAAAAATTAAACGTGGCATCTGAGAAATGGCCGGGATTTCCCCGGCCACTTTAGTTGATTGCCTGCAAAAGCAGCGGGGGATTATCGGTGATAATAATATCAACACCCCATTGATAAAATTGCGGGACCAGTTTGGGCTGATTCATGGTCCAGATATGCAGGTCCAGGCCTGCCTGTTTGATTTGGCTGGCCAGTGACGCGGTCAGCAAACGATGGTCCAAATGCAGGCTGAACAGCGCCATGGATTGAGCCAGTCTGAATAGATCTTTAGGCAGTTTGTCGCAAATCAGACCACGACGAATCTGTGGCATGTACTGCCGGCAATAGTCGACGGCTGCTTCTGAAAAGCTGGATAAGATGAGCGCATCGGGAGAAATCCCATTGTGAGCAATGGTCTCAGCGACTTCGCGTACTAAGCGCTCCGCTTCTGCTTCGTCGTGAACTTTAATTTCGAGATTGAGGTTCAGGCCGTACAACTGGCACGCATTCAGGGCTTCGTCGAGCGTCAGTATGCGTTCGTTCACAAACTGTGCATCAAACCAGCTCCCGGCATCCAGCGCTTTTAACTGAGCCAGGTTTAACTCGCGGACTTTCCCGCGACCATTGGTACACCGGTTCACCTTTTCATCGTGAAACATGACCGGGATGAAATCGGCGCAAAGCTGGGTGTCCATTTCAACCCATTTCAGGTGATGTCGTGCTGCTTCCTGTAAGCCAGCCAGGGTATTTTCAGGTGCCAGCGCAGCGGCACCACGATGTCCGGAAATCATATCAGTATTTACCGTTACTCATTGAAGAGACAAATGATTCTTGTTGCCGAGTATGAGCCAGGAATATAACAATTCAATGACGGCCTTACGACGATTTTTCACCCATCACCGCTCGTTTGTTGCTGCACCCATATAACTGCCGAGTTTCACAAAATAGGGACGATGGCACTGACTACACTGATACTTATGACAATGCTTGCGAAAAATTTTATCGATGAAGGACCGGCGAATTCGTTGCGGTACACTTTTACTCTGGCAGTGCGGACACATAAGAACTCCCAAACGCTAGAAATGAAAATGCATTCTATGCCACCAGTTGATAACTTCCGTGATGCGTGTCGCAAAATATTGTTGCATATAAAGCAGAGTGATATTTGAATTGATGCATTTGACTACTTCTTATGCAACACCAAGCGCTTGTCTGCTTTAACCGGAAGAACCATGAAAGCTTTGCCGGATGTGTGTTACCATCAGCCCACTTTTTCTGTGAAGGTCTCCGCAAGTCCAGATGGCAGACACGCGGGTCATTTCGGGCCGACACAATAATGATGAATCGATGAGGAAAATCAGTATGAAGCTGACTGTGCTTGATCAGGCATTGTTTGACCACTTGTATCGTGACATTCGAGAGTTTCGTACTACGTTTGATCTGGACATAGAAAATCCGTCGTCGCTGAACGATCAAATGGATCAGCTCCATACCTCGCTGGCTGTGGAAGAGATGACAGAATTAGCAGAAGCTGACTCTCTGGTAGAGCAGGCAGATGCGATTGTTGACTCAGTTTATGTGTTGATGGGCCGATTGGTTCATCTGGGCGACAGCAAAGTTGAGGATAATCTGGGCATCAGCTACCTGATTGATCTGCTGCTGCAGATTGCCCAGCGACTGAATATTGATTTTGTACCCTGCTGGGACGAAGTGCATGCCAGCAATATGAGTAAAGTGTGCAGAAACGAACAGGAATTTGCAGAAACCCAGGCTTTTTATGCCAAGCAGGGTGTAGAAATCACGGGTAGTCAGAAAGGAGATTACATCATCGCCAAGTGCGGCCAGGATGTAACACTGGAAGATAAAGTGATTCGTAAGGGCAAGGTGTTGAAATCCGTCTATTATCGCCCGGCTGATCTGGTTAAACTTGTCACGAATTCCTAACCGGATGACACCCGTTTTTGATCCCTGCCTCATGGGCAGGGATCACCTCCGAAACTTCTGCAAGACAGGCTTCGCACTGTCTGTATCACGCTTTACACTGTCTTCTATTTATCTGACGAAATTGATTTATGTTCCGAAGAATTGCAGCTGATTCACAGCATGCAGACTCGCTGCCCAGACAACTTTTTTCCATGACCTGGCCCATGATGTTTGGCGTACTTTCACTGATGAGCTTTCAGCTGATTGATAGTGCGTTTATTGGTCAGCTTGGTGTGCTGCCACTCGCGGCGCAAGGTTTTACGCTGCCGATGCAGATGATCATCATTGGGATTCAGGTTGGTTTAGGGATCGCAACAACCGCCGTGATCTCCCAGGTGCTTGGCAGTGGTGATGAAAACCGTGCCCGTCAGTTAGGCGGGCTCGTCGTTCTGACCGGGGCGCTGATTGTCGCCCTGATCGGACTGGTGATCTGGTGGTTACGGGAACCGATTCTGACGCTGCTCAGTGCGCCGGATGATGTCCGTCCGCTGATCGATGCTTACTGGCCATCATGGCTGGTCAGTGCCTGGGTGGGTGCCATGGTTTATTTTGCTTACAGCCTCTGTCGCGCCCACGGAAACACATTCCTGCCGGGGATCATGATGGTCGTGACCAGCGTATTAAATATGATCTTGGATCCGCTGTTCATTTTTACTCTGGATATGGGACTGGTTGGCGCCGCGGTCGCGACCATTGTTGCCTTTGTCATTGGGATGCTGATTATGTTCCCGGCGGTTGTGAAACGCCGCTGGATGTCACTGAACTGGCAAGGTTTGCATGTGGTCGCTTCGGTAAAAGAATTGCTCAATATCATGGCTCCCGCAATGATGAGTCAACTCATGCCGCCATTGGCGTCCATGCTCGCCACTAAGCTGGTTGCGGGGTTTGGTGCTGCTGCAGTTGCTGCCTGGGCATTGGGCTCCCGGCTGGAGTTTTTCTCGATTGTTGTGGTTCTGGCACTGACCATGTCGTTGCCACCCATGGTGGGTCGTGCTTTCGGCAAAAGAGATATGGAGACCATCTCATCGCTGATTCGGATTGCCGTCAAATTTGTTATGGTCTGGCAATTTGCCATTGCAGCAGTACTGCTGGCTTTATCCTTATGGCTCCCTGCGTTGCTGAGCAGTGATCCTTCTGTCCGGAATATCCTGATGCTTCACCTGCGTTGGGTGCCGGTGAGTTTAGGGCCGCTTGGAATTTGTATGATCATGGTTTCCGTCAGTAACGCACTGGGAATGCCAATGCGTGCGCTGGTGATTTCCTGTCTGCGTCTCTTCGCCTGTTTTCTGCCGCTGATCTGGCTGGGCGCCTATTGGGGCGGGATTCAGGGCCTGTTTATTGGCGCGATGTTTGGTAATCTTGCCGCCGGTTTTGTGGCTTGGATGTGCTTTCAGCAGGGGATGCAGAAAGTCGTTGCCAGGTACGCACCGCAAGTCATGGCAGAGTCCAACGGATAATCTGTCCAGCGTTCCAACGAATGAACAGAAAAATGAAGACTGGAGTATCAATGAGCAGTATCTATCCGGCCAGCAAAGCACAATTTGAAGGGATCTGTTATCTGGATATCGGGCAGGGGCCAGCATTGGTTCTTGGTCACCCCCTGATGTGGGACAGTGCAATGTGGCGTCATCAACTGGCCGAACTCAGCCAGCATTTTCGCTGTATCGTCCCGGATTTCTGGGGACACGGTGATTCTGATCCCGCTCCGGGGGCAACTGCGACGCTTGCAGATTATGCGGCGTCGGTACTGGCTTTGCTTGATCATCTTAAAATACAGCAGTTTGGCTTGGTCGGTCATGGCCTGGGAAGTAGTTGGGCGATTGAATGTTGCGTTCAGGCGCCGGGCCGGGTGAAGGCACTGGTGCTCATGAACAGCTTTGCGGGTCTGGAACCTGAAGTTGTCAATCTGAAGTACCAGGCGATGTTACGTGATGCGGATGAATCTCAGGCGTTTCGCCCGGCGTCAGTGGAGTCATTTACGGCCCTTCAGTTTGGTCAGCACACGCTTGCAAATTCACCTGAGCTGATTGAAGATTTTCGACAGCGTCTTGGCGCGATTCAGGGCAAGCAAGCACAAGCGCTGGCACAGGCCGGAAGAATGTGGTTTGGTCGCCGGGACAGCTTTGAAGATGCAGAAAAACTGGCTTTGCCCTGTTTGCTGATTGCGGGTGCCGAGGACAAGATCCGCTCTGTGCTCGAATCTTATCTGATGCTGGATGGGATGACGGGTAGCCAGTTACACCTGATCGAAGGTGCAGGGCATCTGTGCCCGCTGGAAAAACCAGGACTGGTTACAGAACATCTGATGAACTTTTGTCTGCGTGTCATGGACTGACGGCAATCATTACAAGGAAACAATATGCTAGGGACAGTCATCCGGCTCTTTCCGCTCTGGGCCATTTTGTTATCACTCTTCGCGTACCAGCAACCCGCGCTTTTCATTGACATGAAATCAGCAATCGTGCCTTTGTTGACGGTGGTTATGCTGACGATGGGGTTAACCCTGAAACCTCAGGACTTCTTGGATGTGGTGAAAAACCGGCGTGCGGTCAGCATTGGTATTCTGCTTCAATTCACCGTGATGCCGATGGTCGCGATTGTGATCAGCCTTGCGCTGGGTTTTAATCCGGAACAAACCGTGGGGATGGTGCTGGTGGGCAGCGTCGCCGGGGGAACGGCATCCAATGTCATCTGCTATCTGGCGAAAGGTGATGTGGCTTTATCCATTTCGATGACAGCCATTTCGACGTTACTCGGGGTCTTTCTGACCCCAGTGCTGACCGGAGCTCTGGCGGGCCTGAGTGTTGAAGTCCCTATGACGGCAATGCTGATGAGCCTGATCAAAATTGTCCTGTTGCCCGTGGTTGGCGGGGTATTGATTAATTCATTCCTATCGGGCCTGACACAAAGACTGCTTCCGGTGTTGCCATTGATTTCCGTGAGTGCGATTGTTGTGATTATTGCGATAGTGGTGGCTTTGAACGCTGCAAGTCTGGCTGTGATTGGCCCGGCCATCGCGCTGGCAGTGATTCTGCACAATGGGCTGGGATTGGCTGCGGGCTATTATGCCTGTCGCTTGCTGGGCATGCCTGAGATTGTGTGCCGTACCATTGCCATTGAAGTTGGGTTACAGAACTCAGGATTAGCAACGGCGCTGGCCATGAAGTTTTTTACTCCGGTGGCAGCGATTCCGGGGACGCTCTTTTCGATCTGGCATAACATTTCCGGGTCACTGCTGGCTGCATACTGGTCGAAGACGCCTCAGATGAAGCGCCCTTCAAAGCCGTCTGCAGATTTTTCAAAAGGGTGAGGTCTCAATTCATCGCGAATGACTCATTTTGAACGGATTTCTCTGATTGGAAACGGCCAGCCTCTTGCTGGCCGTTTTTATAAGACATATTGAATTTATTTTAGTGACGCTGTCACTTTTCTGGTGAGGAAAATAATTTTGCTACCCACGCATCAGGCTCTCATGGTTCAGGGAACCACTTCAGACGCAGGAAAAAGTGTGCTGGTCGCCGGTTTGTGCCGTGTTCTGGCCAGGAAAGGAATATCGGTCGCGCCATTCAAGCCGCAAAACATGGCGCTGAACAGTGCAGTGACCCAAGACGGGGGAGAAATTGGCCGGGCACAGGCTGTCCAAGCGTTTGCCTGCGGTATTGAGCCGACGGTGGATATGAATCCGGTGCTGCTCAAGCCCAATACGGATACCGGAGCGCAGGTGATTGTGCAGGGGAAAGCGGTGCAGGATATGGATGCAATTGGTTATCAGGGCTATCAACGCTTTGTTCTGCCACCCATTCTTGAATCTTTCAGTCGCTTACAGCAGCAGTTCGGCACGGTGCTGATTGAGGGAGCGGGCAGTCCGGCTGAAATCAATCTGCGTGAAAATGATGTCGCCAATATGGGCTTCGCAGAACCTGCTGACGTACCCGTCATCATCGTGGCTGATATCGATCGGGGCGGCGTCTTTGCACATCTGTATGGCACACTGGCCTTGTTGTC
This sequence comes from Photobacterium sp. GJ3, assembly GCF_018199995.1. Lineage (NCBI taxonomy): Bacteria > Pseudomonadati > Pseudomonadota > Gammaproteobacteria > Vibrionales > Vibrionaceae > Photobacterium > Photobacterium sp. GJ3. The sequence continues at coordinate 311,945 of NZ_CP073579.1, forward strand.
GGAATCGGAGCAGGCCCGCGTACAGGGCTTTGTGATCAACCGGTTCCGGGGCGATTTATCCCTGCTGCAATCGGGTCTGGACTGGCTGGAAGCAAAAACCGGGAAGCCTGTGCTGGGGGTGTTGCCTTATCTCCATGGTTTGATGCTGGAAGCAGAAGATGCCATCACCGATGCACAGGTCGACAAAGCGGACAATCCGCTTCAGGTGGTGGTCCCGGTACTCACCCGTATCAGTAACCATACCGACTTTGATGTGCTGAGAATGCACCCGCAAGTGAATGTCCACTTCATTGGAAAAGGACAGCCGTTACCACCGGCCGATCTCATTGTGTTGCCCGGCTCTAAAAGTGTGCGCAGCGATCTGGCTTATCTGCGCGAACAGGGATGGGACAAACAGATTGAACGGCATTTGCGGCTGGGCGGAAAAGTTGTCGGCATTTGTGGCGGATACCAGATGCTCGGAGACATGATTTCAGACCCGACTGGTCTGGAAGGTGAAGCCGGAGAAAGTCAGGGGTTGGGTTATCTGCCGGTTCAGACAGTTCTGGCGCCGGAGAAGCAACTCAAACGCTCTCATGGGCTTTTGATTTTACCCGGCGAGGCCGCAGTGCCGGTCCGTGGTTATGAGATTCATGCGGGGGTGACGTCTGGTGTCGATGGGGCGACAGCGCCTGTAACACTTGAAACGCCGGAAGGGCCGGTTGCTGATGGTGCCATCGGATTGTCGGGTCAGGTCTTTGGTACTTATTTGCACGGTGTCTTCGATGAACCGGCTGCATGCGATGCCATTTTGCGCTGGGCTGGACTGACGGCCTGCCAGACGCCGGATATGGAAAAACTCAAAGCAGCGCACCTTGAACGGCTGGCGGATGCGATAGAGACCCATCTGGATCTGGCTGCCCTCTGGCCGGAATGGGCCTCTTATTTTCAGCGTTTATGAATAAATGGATTGTGTGTTTAACTGCATATTTGAAAGCGAATAGTGTTTTGTGAGTCAAATCAGTGCTTATTTGATTTAATCTGTCGTTATTCTGTGTTTCGCATCCAAATTTGCTGATGCCCTGTGCTGAAAGTGAGTCACGCCGCTTGTAATTCAATTTCAATTAGCGTTTGCACATGCTGGTTGAAGGCGATAAGTTAATTGGCTGTTGGAGTAGATGATCGGCCTGATACTGACCATACCAGGCCATGACATGTTAATTGGAAGCAAGCAGTATGCATAAAACAGACGACGTAAGAATTAAAGAAATTAAAGAATTGTTACCGCCAGTGGCCGTGCTGGAAAAATACCCGGCAACCGAAAATGCGTCGGAAACCGTTTTTCAGGCCCGTGATGCCATCCATCATATTCTGAACGATGAAGATGATCGCCTGCTGGTGGTTGTGGGTCCCTGTTCAATTCATGATCCAAACGCTGCACTGGAATATGGTGCGAAGCTGAAAACCCTTCGGGATGAACTTAAAGGTCAGCTCGAAATTGTGATGCGGGTTTATTTCGAAAAGCCACGCACCACGGTCGGCTGGAAAGGGCTGATCAATGACCCCTACATGGATGACAGCTTCCAGCTCAATGATGGTTTGCGTTTGGGGCGTAAACTCTTGCTTGACCTGACCGATATGGGTATGCCAACTGCAGGTGAATTTCTCGATATGATCACCCCTCAGTACATGGGGGATTTGATCAGCTGGGGTGCGATTGGCGCGCGAACCACTGAATCTCAGGTGCACCGTGAACTGGCCTCCGGTTTATCCTGCCCGGTTGGTTTTAAGAACGGGACAGACGGCAACATTAAAATTGCGACGGATGCCATTGGTTCATCCAGTGCGCCGCACCATTTTCTGTCTGTGACCAAGTTCGGGCATTCTGCAATTGTTTCGACAGCGGGCAACGAAGACTGTCATATTATTCTGCGCGGCGGTAAAGAGCCCAATTACAGTGCTGACCATGTCAACGCTGTGGTTGAGCAATTGGCCAAGGCCGGTCAGCGTCAGAAAGTGATGATTGATTTCAGCCATGCCAACAGCCTGAAGCAATTCAAACGTCAGATGAATGTCGCCGAAGATGTTGGCGAGCAAATTGCACAGGGCAATCAGGCGATTTTTGGTGTGATGATTGAAAGCCATTTGGTTGAAGGACGTCAGGACATCGTGGATGGCAAGGTTGCCACCTATGGTCAGAGTATTACGGATGCCTGTATCGGCTGGGACGATACCGAAACCGTGCTTCGCCAATTAGCCGAAAAGGTTGAACAACGTCGTCAGCGCTCCTGATGCATGTCGTCTGAGGCATGAAAAAGCGAGGAGACTGACCATCTCCTCGCTTTTTCTTTTCTGGCAATTACCCTCTGGAAGGCGGATATTGGGCAAACATTTCGCCCACCTGCTCCTGAATAAAACTTTCTCTGGCGGCAGGCGTCATATTTTCAGTCAGTTGACGACGGGAAACTGAACGCCAGACAACTTTATTCGTTTTGTTATCAATCAGCTCAACGATGAGTTTGCCGTAAGTATATTCCCGGAACCGGACCGGCGTAGAATAAGCGATACTGCTGTATCTGTAGCCCACACCAAACCCAACGGAAGTGCCATAGGAATCGAAATCGGTCATCTCGCGAATGTAGGGATTCACGGTCAGATCGGCTTGCTGGTCTGATGGTTGAAGTCCTTTAAAGCGAAGCTCCCGCTTGATGGTTTCTTCCAGGCGGTCTTTGTCCAGGCTGACGATGGATGATTCGGCTTTCTCCGCAAACTGATAAGTCTGGTACTGACTGAAATCCACGCCAGCATTGTAGTCTGTTGCAACTTTGGCACTGCATCCGCTTAACAGAAGCAGGGCGCAGGGAATCATGATCTTCAACAACCGCATACCATTCATCCTCAATCTCTGAATGTAACTGTCTGTATTGAGTATAGCGTTTTCGGCTCTTGTATCATCTAGACTCAAACTGAACTGCCTGTATCCGGGTGAATCAGCGAGCTGTGACAGGAGTGAGTGATGAGAAGGAATCTGGCCAGTCTGATAGGATTCATCTTCATTGCATCGGGTTCGTTTCTGATTGCCGATGAGCAGCCGCCAGCCAGCGACTTTTCTGATCCCATCAGCCTGGTGGTGGATCTTATCCATCGCACCCAGGCTGATATTTCAGCAGAAACCAGGCGATCAGATGTATCGAATGGACCATTGTTCCATCCAGTGGCAGGGTATGCGGAATTTGAGCAAATCTGGTGTTTGTCGGCAAAATATTCTGTGCAGGCGCTTTCAGCTCGGGTTCAAGGATTTTGCGAGGCTCAGCAAGGGGAGATGCGCGGCGAATGGTGCAGTCATCGCACGGACCACCAGCCGCTATTCAGTGTGACATTTGATTGGGTTGGCAGCCAGTGTGCGCATCAGGGGACGCTGGCTGGCGTTCATGTATTCCAGCCCATCAAACCTGCCAATCCGGAAGGCTGGCTGCAATTTGCCGTCATGATGGGGTTTCTTCCGTATCAGCCCTGACGCTGGCGTTGTCTGCCGGTGAATCACATCTGTGGTGTCGGGCAGGTTTTCATGTCAAGGATGCTGCTTTTTATACGGTGATCGGTAAACTGGCCTGACCAGATACTTTGCAAGGATGTTCTATGACCCACTGGCAACGTTTGAAAGTGACGGAAAATGACGGAATCGTCACGGTTTCCCTCAACCGCCCTGAAAAACTGAACGCACTCGATGTGCTGATGTTTCAGGAACTGGATAAAGTCAGCCGCTCTTTACGACAGCGAAAAGATATCCGCGCCGTGATCCTGACCGGTGAAGGCGGCAATTTCAGCAGCGGGTTGGATGTGCAGAGCGTGGCAACCTCTCCGGCGAAGGTGTTGGGAATTTTGAAAAAGTGGTTGCCGGGGAATGCCAACCTAGCCCAGCGTGTTTCCAGAAACTGGCGCAAAATCCCTGTCCCAGTGATAGCAGTCATTGAAGGTCGCTGTTTGGGCGGTGGCATGCAGATTGTTCTGGGCGCTGATTTTCGGCTGGCAACACCGGATGCTGAACTGTCGATTATGGAAGTGCGTTGGGGCCTGGTACCGGATATGGCGGGTTTACTGTCATTGCGGGAACTGGTAGCGAAGGATGTTGCGATGAAGCTGACCATGACCGGAGAAATCATCGCCGGAACTCAGGCGAAACACATGGGTTTAGTCACTGAAATCCATGAGGCTCCCTTGGCTGTGGCAGAGGCATTTGCACGTCAGATCACTCAGGCATCGCCAGATGCCATTGCTGCCATCAAATCGACCACCAATCAATGCTGGACCCGGAGTGAGCGTTATCTGCTCGCCAGAGAAACCCTGAGCCAGATCCGTTTAATCCTGGGGAAAAACTTTCAGATTGCTGGCCACCGGCAACGGAACAAAAGTGATAAGGCGTACCAAAATCGTCAATCTTTCTGGTGATTTCATTTGTTTTCCTGAATTGTTGTCCCATGCATCTGACATCGACTTAGGTATATACTCTCTATACTGAATACTTGGAGGAAAGCCTGTTGGATCAAAGTGATAAAGATGCATTCCCGTTTATCGGGACTGTGGTTGTTCTGTGCTTCGTGATTCACGTTGTGAATATGCTGCTGGGCGGTATGCTGATGGATTACGGTTTGTTACCCCGGCATGTGACACATTCAATCGGGTTGGTGGCTTATCCGTTTATCCATGGTTCCTGGGGGCATTTGTTCAGTAACATGCTGTCATTTGCTGTGCTGGGCTATCTGGTGTCCCGCTCCGGGATGTCCCGGCTCATGGCTGTTTTCCTGATCAGCTGGGCCATCAGTGGGGCAGGGGTCTGGCTTTTTGGCCGGATGCATTATCATATTGGTCTGAGTGGGATTATTTACGGGCTTTGGGCTTATCTGCTTGTGTATGCCTTGTTGCGACGCAGTATCAAATCCATCGTCATTGCAGTGCTCGTGATGATTTTCTATGGCTCTATGCTGGCTGGAATTATTCCGGCACACAGCTGGATCAGTTATGAGAGTCACTTATTCGGGGTACTGGGCGGCGCGTTTGCCGGATATATCTTTGCCCGGCGAGATAAATCCCGGTCGTTGGCCAATGTTGAACAATAAGGGGAACAGACATGCTGATTACATTTCACAGTAAAGCCAGTGCGAACATCACGATGTTTGGTGAGGTTGCACAACAACTGATTCATATGATGGGATTTTGCGAAAATATCCCCGGTATCATCGACGTGGACGATGTCCCACAAGCGCTGGACAATCTGCAGAAAGCACTTGCTGTTACCCAGCAACAGGAAGCGAGTCAGGAAGCATCTTCTGAAGACACTTCAGATCCCTGGGAAGACGAAGAACCAAGGATCAGCATGCTGACCCGTGCCCGACCTTTGCTTGAAATGCTGGAATCTGCCATCGCAGAAGAGTGCACTGTGATGTGGGAATCTGACAGTTAAGGCTGCTGTGTTCGCATCATTCGACTAAATGAAGCGGTGCGAACGGATCATCGTCCGGATCATTGCGCCAGAGATACTCTGTATCAATGGCCACTTTCCGGGCGGTTTCTTCACCCATCAGAAAACAGATTAATCCCAGTGTCATATCCAGCCCGGCAGCTGTGCCGGACGCTGTAAAACGATGATCATCCTCAACCCAGCGGGCCACGGGTTGCCACTGAACTTTGTCGTTCAGTTCACTCACCCAATGATAATGCTGCTTATTGGTTGTGGCCGATTTCCCATTCAGTATCTCAGTCTGCGCCAGCAGTGCCGCTCCGGTACACACTGAACAGCAGATTCTGGCTTTACGCGTTTGATGGCAGAGCCAGGTCGTCAGGGCTGAATTTTCTAATGCTGCCTGAACCCCTTCACCGCCCGGAACCAGCAGAACATCGCAAAAAACATCATCTTCAAAGCTGGCATCCGCAATCAGTTTTACCCCTTGCTGGCTGGTGACCGGCGTTCCCTGTGCCGAAATCAGGCTGAGACTGACTTCATCGTCCAGCGCTGCGAGCAGTGTGGCCGGGCCACTGATATCCAGCAGGTTAAAATCAGGGTACAGCAGCATCAGGACATGGAGTCCGCTGCGTTTATCCGGGGCTAAAGCTTCTGTCATTTCTGCTCACTATTTTGGGCTGACTTTAGGTAAAGCATAGTTCCTTCGGGCCAGAGGAATAAATCAGCTCAGCCTGAAGTCGAGCCAGACTCAACCGTTAACCCGCGATCAACCGTAACAGTTGTGAGGGCTGTTCGAAGAGGTAAGCCGGTTGTTCATGGTCCAGCTCGTCCTGGGAGCCGTAACCCCAGAGTACGCCCGCAGCCTGCAGGCCGTTTTTGTGTGCCGCAGTTAAATCGACAGCCCGGTCGCCGATCATGATGGCGTGCTGGCTGATGGTGAATTGATTTTTCAGTGTTTCGAGTTGCTGCCACTTTTCAATGCCAATATCGCCGCCACTGACAAATTCAAACATGGCTTCCAAACCGAATAACGCCAGAATCTGCCGGGCAAAATCTGCACGCTTAGAGGTGCAGATGCCCATTCGGACTTGTCGCGAATGCAGCTCTGTCAGCGTGTCTTTGATACCCGCGTAGAGGGTGTTTTCTGCGTAGCCCACCTCGGCATACCGTTCCCGGTATTTTTCGACGAGACTGGCAATGAAAGCCGGATCCTGATTGTGAGTCAGTGCAATGAACGTCTGATCCAGAGGAGGGCCGATATGCGCAGCAATCTCGGTTTCTGCCAGTTCAGGCAGGTGATGCTGGGATAAGGCAAAATTAAAAGAACGAACGATGCCTTCTCTGGGATCGCTGATCGTGCCGTCCAGATCGAAAATGAGTAAATCATGCTTCATGATGAGGCCCCGGTTGACTTTGCTGAGATGAAATTCTGAACTGTCCTGAGTCAGAATCAAATGCATGTCATTGTATATGAATAAACAGTGCTGGTCATCGATTCCCGGATTGCGGTACAGTGACGGCTTCTTTGATCCATAAGGAAATTCTCATGCCGATTTTAGAATCTGTTGAGGTCAACCCGAAAGTAAAACCAACAGCAACCGTGATCTGGCTGCATGGCCTGGGCTCGAACGGACATGATTTTGAAGCCATATTGCCTGAGTTAAATTTACCTGCAAATGCACCGGTTCGCTTTATATTTCCTCATGCGCCGTCCATGCCGGTGACCGTCAATGGCGGCATGGTGATGCCTGCCTGGTATGACATTCTGGAAATGGGAATTGGCAGAAAACTCGACAAAGAGCAACTACTTGAATCGTCAGAGAAAATTTCAGGTTTGATTGACAGAGAGCGTGCCCGGGGGATTGCCAGTGATCGCATTGTACTGGCGGGTTTCTCGCAGGGTGGTGCCGTGGCTTATCAGACGGCGTTGACTTACCCGCACCCCTTAGCGGGGCTGCTCGCGCTATCGACCTATTTTCCTACGGCAAAGGGGATCAAAACCGCTGCTGCAAACCGACAGATTCCCATTGAAGTGATGCATGGCAGTTATGACCCTGTGGTTCTGCCATCACTGGGCAAAGCTGCGGTCGAGGATTTAGAAGATCTGGGATATGCGCCGCAGTGGCGCGTTTATCCGATGGAACATCAGGTTTGCATGCAGCAGGTGAAAGAGATTGCTGCCTGGCTGAAACACATTCTGAAGCTTGGCTGATTGCTTCTCAGGCCCGGCAAACTACTTTGCCGGGTTATTTTCCCGCGACTTTTTCAGCGAGCAATCCCTGAAGCTTGTAAATATTGGTCTTGCCGCTGAATGTCATACCTAACGGGTCATGCTGACCAGAAATCCAGATTTTCAATTCGGCATCCAGATCAAAATTCCCGGTCGATTCAACCAGAAACATGGTGATTGACTTATAGGGGACCGACCGATATTCCACTTTTCGCCCGGTGACACCTTGTTTGTCGATCAAAATCAGACGGCAGTTGGTCAGCACCAGCATATCCCGGATAAGTTTATATGCCAGTTCTATTTGTTCGTTTGGCCCAAGGATCGTCTGAAGCTCTTCAGTTGCCCCCGGAATATCCATTTCCCCTGCATTACCAAGTAACTTATCAAGAATACCCATCTTGATTCCCTTTTTGATCAGTTGTTTAATTTGTTCAGGTTAATACTGTGACACTGTTAAAACAATATGCTGATTTGAGTGTATGGCTAAAAAATCAGTTTGACTGCATATTATGTGTCTGTATATTCATACAGTAATTTTGTGGCGTACATAAATTTGCTTGAGGTGCTCCCTTGGTTGATTTTTCGGTATCTCTGTGGACGATTCTGGGGCTCAGCGGGATTGCAATGCTGGCGTCGGTCGTTGCGGCTGTGCTGGGTTTTGGTGGGGGGATGTTGCTGATTGCATCCATGCCAGTCTTTCTGCCAGCTGCGGCAGTGATTCCTGTGCATGGTGTGACGCAAATGGTCAGCAATGTCAGCCGGGCTTTTTTCTCCAGACGGGATATCGCCTGGCATCTAATGCCTGCCTTTGTTACTGGGGCTGTATTCGGCAGCTTGCTGGTGGGCCTGACGGTTGTTCAAGTTGCGATGGCCTATTTGCCCTTGTTTATCGGTGCATATATTTTACTGAACGTCTGGCATCAGGGCTTTATCCAATGGGTGAGCCGGTTTGAGTCTATGCTAATGGCAGGGTTTGTGCTGTCTGGACTGGGCTTACTGGTCGGGGCGCCAGGCCCGGTGTTTCACCCGATGGTGATGAAAAAAGTCGATGGGAAGCATCAGCTGGTCGCGACAACAGCCTTGATGATGACGATTGTCCATGCTTTCAAATTGTTGGTGTTCGGTGTGATTGGGTTTGCTTACCTTGATCAATGGCCGTTGCTGCTGGCTTTAATCGTATCTGCAATTGCGGGCTCTTGGTTGGGCACGCATATCCGTTATCGGACGCATGATCAACTCTGGACAACGGTCATGAAACTTCTGCTCAGTAGCCTGGCTGTGTCCATGATTCTGAATGCACTCATGAAATAGATTGCATTGCAAAACGATCAAGCAAAATGGGGATAGACCCTGTTCATAATGGAGATGAATGATGCAAAAGGAACAACTCGCTTCATGTTGGCTGGCTTATGTCGAAGTGAAAGGGCCGTATGGCGATAATTATCAACCTGCGCTTGAGACGCTGTTTCTCTGGGCCGACAAACACGGTCTTTCAGGCGGGCAATGTATTTTCGTGTATATGGACGATGTTGAAACTACACCGCCTCAGGATTGCAGAACACGGGTAGGGCTGAGTGTGCCTGAAGATACTCAGGCCGAAGGAAGCATCGAAACGATGTTCTTGCCCGGTGGTGACTACGCGACCTTACGAAAAATGATAACGGACAGCAGTCAGTATCCGCTGTATTGGCAACAACTGCAGCAGGAAATCTCCGAAACAGGAGATTATCAGTTTGATTTTGAGCGTCCGTGTTTCGAGTTGTATCACAGCATTGATGAAGAAAATGATATTTGCGACACCAGTATTTGTATTGCTGTGAAGTAAAAAAACATTCCTCAGGCTCGTTAAAACGGGCCTGAGGATGATGATATCGTAGCAAGCGAACAACTTAATCTGGTTCTGCCAGATCCATATATTCAATCATTTCAGCAAGCTGCCTGCTACGTTCTGCGGTCAGGATTCCCATCCAGGCTTCTTTGCTGATGCCCTGATTTAAGGATGCCAGTAAGCTTGCTGTTTGTTCGCGGTACTTTTTCCAGGCACGCTGAACACTTTCAACATCTTTGGCCGTGACTTCCAGATTAAAGTCTTCAATGGGTTCTAATTTGAGCCGTTGTGTCAGGTTGCTGTAGGTTTGTTGCAACATATAGTCGGCTTCATCGAACATTGGTATTTCATCTGGCTGATGTCCGGCAATGGTATCAATGATCTGTGAGAGATACCGGTCGTTTTGAATGGAGACCGACTCGATCCGAAACGCAGCATGGCTGGAGCCGCTGTGCAGTTCTTCGTAGGTTGCTCTGTGTTCAAAAAAGTCATTGGCCATCTGAACAGCGTCTTTGACCGCTGCTTTTTGTTCCGAAGACAAATGCTGTATTGCAGTTGTTTGGCGTTGAATTCGGGCTGTTTGCTGTTCTCCGGCAAATCGATTGGTACAAAATGCGGCACCCACACCACTGGTGATGTACTGACATAAATCAAATTTGAACGCGAGCTGATGCTGCCAGTGATCATAGATATCCATCACCGCATACTTTACTTCTGCAGGCGCGAATCCACCCTGACAGGCAATTTGCAATGTGAGTTGCGTTCTTTTTTGTTGCGGATATGCCGTGTTTTTTGAAACCTGTTCAGCGACTTCCCAGATTTGATACAGCGAATTATCTGCCAGAGCCTCTTGATAGGCTGTTTGATCAGACAGAGTCAGTTGCGTCGTCATTACGGGGCCAGCCTGCGAGCATCGTTGTGCTGTATTTGGGTCAGCGTAATGTTTTGCCGCGACGGGTTCAGCAGCAATCGCAGGAAAAGTGAACAGGTAAGTGAGAACAGACAGAGTCGAAATCTGTGTTGTGGCAAATGGGCCGATGATGTTGAGTCCTGACATAATGGAGAACTTGGTGGAACACAATGAATGCCGTTAAGATCGCAGGTTGTTCGCGAAAGAACAAGGGGAGAACGTAAATTTTCAGGGGAAGAATGATGCAGATCAGTTACATTCAGATCTGAATGAGTGTGGGCGTCATTCCACCGGGCCAGTTCTGAGTGAAAGCCGAATCATTTCAGGCACTGGCCCGGTTTTACAGATTAGTTTGTCTTTTTCAGCAGTTGCTCAATGCTATGCGTGAGCTGGCTGTCATCGGGTTTCGTGGTGCTGGCAAAAACGGTGACTACTTTGCCTTCCCGGTCGACCAGATATTTATAAAAGTTCCATTTGGGCGTCACGCCGGAATCTTCTGCTAATTGATGGAAGACTGGGTTGGCATCACTGCCGCGTACGGCACTGCGATTCACCATCGGGAAGGTCACGCCATAATCCAGATAGCAGATCTTTGCCGTATTCTCTTCGCTGCCGCGGTCCTGGAAAAAATCGTTCGACGGGAATCCAATGACCGCAAATCCCTGATCTTTGTAGGTTTGATAAAGTGTCTCCAGACCTTTGTATTGTGGTGTAAAGCCACATTGGCTGGCGGTGTTCACAAACAATAAGACTTTTCCTTTGAATTGCTCACAAAGGTTCATCTTGTCGGTGGAATTCAGTTTGCCAAATTCATGATCAAGCAAAGCAGGACATGTTTCTGTTTTAGCCTGAGCTGGAATCCATGCGGCAAGTGCAGCCGTAATTAAAGTGATCTGAAGGAATGGCTTGATGAATGAATGCATCATGTCGAGCTTCCTGTAAAAAGTAGAGAAGAATCAGACAATTTACCTGTCTTCGGTTCGTTTCGCGAGTAATTCATCAGCTTGATTGTAGGTGCCTGATGTATTGATCGCCAAACCGCTGCCGCTTTCACTGCATCAATCCCCTCTGGCTTTATGAAATGAGTATGAAATCACTCAAATTTTGAATTTATCTTTTGTTTTTGCCTGATTTTTTGTTTTAAGCAGCACTTATGTTCTAATTATTCGATAAAACAATTATTTACCTCCAGTTTTCAAACAAGACTATTTCGGGATCATGCTGGCGGGGCAGAGTTCGATTGTTTTTGTTAAATTTTTGTCATAAAAATTTTATGATTTTGATCTATTTTCCGACACGCTAGGCAAGCAAAGTGTCTGATATCGCAAATACTTTGTGCTGCGTATGGAGACAAACTTGCGCATTTCTGACAAGTACTGGACGACAACAGAAGAAGAATGAAGATGAAGACACTTTCTATTTGCCTTTCGTGGGCTGCGCTGTTTTGTGCGGGTACAGCACAAGCTGCAATGAATGATTATGCCGTGGTCCTGGTTCATGGTTTACAGCCGGACCAACTGAAATCCAGGCCGAATGCTGAACAGGTGACGCTTGAAGGCGCAGAGTACTGGCAGGATTTCTGGCTGGCTCATGCCGACGCCCGAATCGACTGGCCATCCCATGAAAGGATTGCCGGAAAGATTTCCACCGATTATGTCTGGCCAGCATTGAAATCATTATCTGAACAGGGAACCTGTCAGCCTGGGTGTGTTTTTGTCACACACTCAACCGGGGATCTGGTCACTCGCTACATCATTGAGAATCAGGCGAACTGGCTGAGTCAGGCTGGACTAGCGCCATTGAATATTGTGGCAACCTTCGACTTTGCAGGCGCTGGTGGCGGTTCTGAGCTGGCTGATGTCGCAGTGAACGTTGCGGAAGGCGGCGGCGTCTGGAATACCACTTTGCGATACGCTGTTTCGTTGTGGCTGGGGGAACTGCCGGACAGTCATAACACGGGTACGTTGAATGATTTGCGGGTCGCCAATGCCCGTCAGTTGGCCGCTTTACCGGACAGCCGGGTGCCACGGCTGCGCTTTGCGGGGGACAGCAGCGATTATCTGGGTGTGACATCCGGCTTCTTGCCCGGCCATGATGATGGTGTGGTTGCGAGCCATTCTTCTTGCGGCGCAAGCACAGTGGGAGACTTCAACAGTTGTTCGGTCAGCGTTGGCTATAACGGCAAACTTGCCCGCCAGTCGCGGGGTGTCAGCCAGTTCATGCCCTATCATTATCCGGTCCTGATGGGAGAAGACTACAGCCATAACGCGCTGATCGGCAATCGGCATCAAGGGGAAGTCACCACAGTGACTGATCAGGTGAATCTGGGAGACGGAAAATCTGTCCGGATCAATTCAACGGACGAGTGGTACTGGCTGAACGGCTATTACTACCGGTATGTCGATGGATCGGATTCTCAAACCATGTCTGAAATTGCCCGGCAGTTTCTGTAACCACGGTGCTCAGGCTTTGGCAGCGTCCAAAGCCTGATTGTTGTTCGGCCTGAAATCTCTCAGTTTGAGTTGAATCATGAAAAAACTGCAACGGATTGTTTTGATCGGTTCCGCTATCGGCTTGATCGGTGTTGCTGGCCGGTTCTTGTTTTCCACAGAACATGCGGCAGCAATGCAGGGGCAGTTGTCCTCTGCCATTGAGCCGGAGAGTCCTGTGCAAGCGTCGAACCTTATGGCAAGAGCGCAAAGGGCAGACAGGCGCACGGAGATTGTCTCTGAGGGTTCGCCTTCTCCGGAACCAGAAGCGGGAATTGTAATGCCCGTTGAGATGAAAGCGCAGTTTGCTGTGTTGTCTCAGGTTTATGCTTCCGAGCTGACGCACCCAGCTTACTCCCGGCCCTTAACGTCTGCAGATTCGCAGTGGCTGAATCCGAATCAGTATGAATTGGTGGCGACGCCAGTGCTGGACGGGCAAAGTCAGGCCAGTTTACGACTGGAAAAATTCAGGTTTTTCTATCCTGAGCCTGTTTCTGTGACCGTTCAAAGTGATCTTGCAGTTGAAGGGATGCAGGTTGAGCTGATTGATGTGGACACCAGAGAGCAATTGGCAAACGTCAGATTTGCCGGAAATCAGGCTCGTTTTGCTTCCCGGGATACCTGGCCGCAGGAAATCCGAATCAAAGCAACGGTGGACTTTGAAAGCGGGACAGACACCTTAACTTCGGACTTCCGTTTTGAGGTGCCGGTCGCCGAGTTGACTCAGATCGGGCTACCGGCGATCGACGGCGCCCATGTGAATATTCCGGGGATTTTGCTGATTGAGCGATCCGGCATTTACCGGATTCGGGGGAATCTGTTCACACAAAGCGGGCAGCCTGTTGCGGTGCTGACGGCAAAACAGACCCTGCAAACGGGTGAGCAGGGGATTCAGTTTCAGGCGCATCAAAGTGTGTTCTCTGGTGGGACAGGTCCAGAAACTTATGAACTGAGAACGCTGCAAATCGAAAAAATGTCCGGGTTTCCCGGCGAGCAAAGTCAGTATGGCATCAGCCGTCAGTCCGTTTGGCCGCTGGGACAGATTGACACCGGTCAGCTATCAAACGAGGCATATCAGCCCACGGCGGAGGAGCAATCGCGGATAAAATTTCTTCAATCCGCGGCTTCGGGCTGAAGCATGCTTGAATCGGTGTCTTCAAGAATCCAGTCAAACAACAGGCTCAGTGCCGGGGTTGGTGCGCTGTTTGGCCGCACCAGAAAATAGCTTTTTCCGGAAGGGACACGTTGCGGAAAAGGCATCACCAGACGACCCGCATTTAAATCTTGTCTGGCCAATTCGACGTCACCTACGGCAATTCCAAATCCCTGAATAGCGGCACTGACTGCGAGATCCAGCGTTGCAAAACGCTGGTTCTGTGTCGCCAGTTTTCCCTGATAACCCACATGGTCCAGCCATATTTTCCAGTCGGTTTGCTGCGCTGTCGCATGAAGCCAGGTCTGCTGACTGAGCTGTACCAGATCGGTCTGATCAGCATCCGGCCTGAGCAGACCCGGGGCACACAGCGGCGATAAATACTCATCAAATAACCGAAATGCTTTCATATCTTTCTGTGGTGTCTGTTCGGTATAGCAGATCGCCGCATCAAAGGGTTCAGAGGCGAAATGAACGTTGTGCATGATGGCGGAAGTCAGGGCGACATCAATATCAGGGTGCGCCTGTTGAAAGGTCATTAACTTGGGCAGCAGCCAGGAAGTAATACAGCTCGGTGCTTTCAGTTTGATTTGTTGCTTTTCATTTGACACCTGATCCACGGCTTTCTGCAGTTGTGCGAGCAACTGCTGGACCAGTGGCAGAAACTCATTGCCTTTGGTGGTCAGTGTCAGGCCACGCGCATGACGCTGAAATAAGCGGACCTTCAATTGTGCTTCCAGAGCTTGTATCTGGCGGCTGACCGCCCCCTGAGTGACATTGAGCTGTTTGGCTGCGGCAGTAAAATTGAGCTGCTCTGCGGTGATCAGAAAAGCCTGAAGTTCACGGGTTGAAGGTAATCTCATGCGTTTGTGTTTCCAGCTATGCATTTTTCTCATGGCTAGTATGCCGACATTTCGATTCTTATTTCAAATTTATTTGTTTAATTTATGTAAACACAAGATAGAAAGATTCCAGGATTGAATGCTTAGTCATAATTCTGGGTTTTGTTCAGTTTTTCATGCGCTGCGAAGAGGTGTGCTGTGACGTCGCTAGCTACGAAATTAGTACCAGAGATGGTAAAAAATCTCATACCCTACCAGTCTGCCCGCCGAATTGGTGGTCAGGGACATATCTGGCTGAATGCCAATGAGCTTGAAGAGAGTGAATCTTACGGAGAATCAGCGCGTTATAACCGCTATCCGGACTTTTTACCGCATGTGATTGAGCAGGCCTATCTGGAATATACGCAACAACAGAGTCTGGATGGGGCAGCCTTGTCGGGGAAAGTACTGGCTGTTCGGGGGCTGATGAAGGGATCGATCTGCTGATCCGCACCTTTTGCCAGCCGGGTCAGGATCAGATTATCGTGTGTCCTCCGACCTATGCGATGTATGAGTTTTGTGCTGATTCTATTGCGGTCAGGACACGTAAAATTCCATTGGCTGAGGATTTCAGTCTGGATGTTGCGGCCATTCTGCCACACCTGAGTGAGAGTAAATTGCTGTTTTTATGCTCTCCAAACAATCCGACAGGCAATGTGATTCCTCAGGCGCAAATGATCGCCTTGCTTGAAGCAGCAAAAGACTCAACACTGGTGGTGGTCGATGAAGCGTATATCGAGTTTGCACCCGAGAGCAGTGTGGTCAGTCTGATGGCACAATATCCGCATCTGATTGTGATCCGGACGTTATCGAAAGCTTTTGGTCTGGCATCTATCCGGGTCGGTTTCTTGCTGGCAGACAGCAGTGTGATGGGTTATGTGAAACGTTTGATTCCGCCTTATCCGATTGCAGATCCAAGTGCACTGATTGCGAAGAAGGCTTTGTTGCCAGAGGGGCTTCGCGCAATGCACGAACAAACAGAGACGCTGATTCGGGTTCGGAATGCATTTGCAGCGGCTGTTGCAGAACTGAGTTTTGTCGAGAAGGTTTATCCATCGTCGACCAATTTTGTTCTGGTGAAGTTCAATACAGATGATTGTCTGTATGAGTATCTGCTGCAAAAAGGTATCGTGACGCGAAATCAGGCTCATGATCCAAGGCTGCACCGGTGTGTCCGGATTTCTATCGGGACAGAATCAAGCATGCTGGAAACCCTTCAGGCTTTGAAGGATTATCCATTCAATACAATGAATCAAGCGACGGCGTAAGAGGGACGTATGATGAAAAAACAATTAGGACTGGCGCTGATGCTGGCCACCACGCTGACTTGTCAGCTTCAGGCTGCAGAGCGGCCGGTGAGACTGGCCTCTGACTTTACCTATCCGCCATTTAACTACAAAGATGCAGAAGGGACGCCGAGAGGCTTTGATATCGAAATTGCTGACGCATTGTGTCAGGAAGCGAAACTGAACTGTGAGTGGGTCACACAAAGTTGGGATGGTCTGATTCCGTCACTGCTGGCACGGAAGTCCGATGCCATTATGGCTTCGATGCGGATTACGGATGAGCGTAAGAAACGAGTGCTGTTCACAGACAAGTATTATCAGACACCAGCTCGTTTTGTGGCGCGTAAAGATGCCGGTTTCCAGATTGATACCGCCGGTTTGGACGGAAAACGTATCGGGGTTCAGTTGGGCACGATTCATGACCGCTATGTGACGGATATGTATGGCGATGTCGCCAAGATCCAGCGGTATACCGGCCAGGATGAGGTGTATCTGGATCTGGTCTCTGGCCGACTGGATGCTGCTTTCGGCAACTCAGATCAGCTGGCACTGGCCTTTCTGGACAAAGCACAGGGAGAGGGATTTCAGTTCGTCGGAGAAGCTGTGACCGATAAAGCCTACATCGGTGAAGGAACGGCACTGGCGTTGCGAAAAACTGATCAGCAACTGGTGGATAAATTTAACAAGGCAATCAAAACGATCCGTGAAAACGGCACTTATGATCGGATCGCCAGTAAGTACTTCAAGTTCGATATTTACGGTGAGTAATCCAAGCTGACCGTTGCAAATTGATCCGTGAATCAGAACTGGCCATCAGGCCAGTTTTTTGCTTTTGAGCGTCCTGATTTCATCATCACTGGGATGTGATGACCTCACGTTTTGCAGTACTTCCGACTATGCTTAATCATAAGCGCCGGAAAACAGACAGGATTTTCCCGGCCAGCCTTATATGCGAAGCGTGATTTCAGGCAGGGAGGGAAGCAGCAATGAAAGCCTTAGTCGCAGGCGGAAATACAGTGTTAGGTAAATATGTGGTCCGCCATCTGATTGATCATGGTTATCAGACGTTTGCGATGAGTCAGCAGCCGGAACAAGATAATCCGCTTGCCATTCCGCTGGCCGCCAAAGATCAGCAGCTCTCCGGAAAGTTCGATGTCGTGATTTGTTGTGCAAGGCCCGTCATTGCACCTTATGCGCAGGAATCTCAGTCGATTCACGCCGCCCCCTTGATGGCAGATTTAGAGCGTTTTGCAAAACCGCACGCGGCCAAGATTTTCACGTCAGGTATTGAAGTCTTCGGTTGTGCTCAGGAAGTCGTTGAAGATGATCTCTGCTTTGATCCGTTAACGGCTGCGGAAAGCGAGGTTGCTGCGCTTGAAAAAGCGATGAGAGCGGGCTGGACGGCACTGTTTGTTCCCACGCTCAGTTATGGTGGGCCGGATTGTCCGATCCGAACGGCAATCTTGCAGCGGGAATGCCCCAGAATTCCGGTACTGATTCCCGCATCCGGCCATTATTACGCAGCACATCTTGACGATCTGGCAGAGTTTCATATCACCATTGCAGAGCAAACAGTGCGTGAACCCGTGTATTTTCTTGCGGAGCGTCAGTGCTACAGTCCTGAAGATTTGGCCGATTTACTGGTCAGGCATGGTTGGGCTGAAGGGGTCACTTGCTTGTCATTACCCAGCTTTCTGAAACGTTACGGTCCGGAAGTGCTGGCACTGGAAACGATGCATGTCACTGTGCCCATTTCGGATGCGTTTGCACCGAAACATCGTTTGCCAAAGTATCTTGCTCAAACCCGCTTTGCCTCAGTCCCTGATCACCCCCAATAACCCGATGTCCTTCTGAAGATGAAGAATGAGTACCAATCTGGCAGGCAATAAATTCGACAAATACCATTTTAATGGCGGTTAATTCCGAATTTTTAAGTGATTGGTAGCGTATCGTTTTGCTGTTCGTTTGTTCTACTTGATTTATTTCTTTTTTGCCGTACTGTTAAGGCCTTTGTTTCATATTGGTGTGAGGCCTTATGCGTTATCCGTCTCCTTTGCAGCCCGGTAGTACCGTTGCGGTGACTGCATTCTCTTCCGGGGTGCCTTCAGCATGTCATGAACGTCTGGATATTGTGATTCAGGGGTTGCGTGATCAAGGTTTTAAGGTGCTTGAAGGTCAGTGTCTCCGTGAAAATCACGCCCATGTCAGTGCACCGGCAGCGGTTCGCACGAAAGAGCTGATGGATTTTTTGCTGGATGACCGGGTGGATGCGATCTTTCCCCCCTGGGGCGGTGAACTGGCGATGGAAATTCTGCCCCGGATAGACTGGGACTTATTACGTCACGCCAAACCGAAATGGTTAGTTGGATTTTCAGATATCAGCACCTTGTCTGCAACGCTGACGGCAACCTGTGGCTGGGCCAGCCTGCACGCTGCAAATTTAATGCAACTCCATCCGGCAGAGCAAGATCCTCTGACCTCTGCTGTGTTTTCAGTACTGAGTTTGCCGGAAGGGGAGTCTGTTGCTCTGGAGCAGTCAGCCTGTCACGAGCAAATACCGTCGAATTACGCTGCAGATCCGAATGCGCTGCTGGCTTTGTGTCAGCCAACACAATGGCAGTTGCTGTCGTCCGGACAGTTGAAAGGTGCAGTGCAGTTCAGCGGTCGGCTTATCGGTGGTTGTCTGGATACGCTGGGCCTGTTGTCGAACACGCCCTATCTGGATCTGAAGTATCTGAAATCACAATATCCAGCGGACGGGCTGATCCTGTTTCTGGAAAATTCGGAGCTGTCTCCGACAGCCATGGCTCGCATGCTCTGGACAATGAAGCTGAATGGCGTGTTTGAACAGGTGAATGGCATACTGATTGGACGGGACGGTTCTTCGAAGAAACATGAAAAGTCCCTGTCTCATGTGGCGGTGTTGGAGCAGGTACTGGCCGATTTACCGGTGCCCGTGGTGTATGACACCGATATCGGCCATGTTGCCCCCAATATGCCTTTAGTGAACGGGGCATTTGCTGAAGTCAGTTTTCAGGACGGGCAAGGGTGTATCCGGCAGACGTTCAGGTAATACATCCCGGATGGCAAGCGGCACTGTGGGGTGCAAGTCGGACTATACTCTCATGAATCATTTTCAATGCATGAGAAAAGCCCTGAACGATGAGAGACGACAACACTGCAGTGCTCTTTCAGCATGCGCGCTCTGCTTTGTCAGACGCGCAGCAGTATGCACGCCATCTGGATGAAAAAGCGGCTCGTTTGCTGGGATTGCATTCTGCGGTGATTGCGGGTTTCACCATTGTGGTGTTTGTCTCTTCCTCGCTTTTTCTGCCACCGCAGCATGGGGTTGGGTGGCTGGCTGCTATCAGTATCGGATTCACTTATGTGGGCCTGATCTCTGCATGGAGTCTGTTATTTCGGCTATTGCGTCCTGTTGCGGATTACGGTGTATGTTTACCGGACACCTGGCTGGAAGAGATGAAACAGCAGGGTGCGAATCAGAATGCTCATCTTGCGGTGGTCCGCTGCTATGAAGTGTGGCAAAAGCTGCATCAGAGTAATGGGCAGAAAAATTCCCTGCTGGATAAGGCTTACCAGGATATTGTATTTTCAGGCTGGTTGATTGCTATTTCTTTGCTCCTGTTGCTGGCAGCGAATTATCTGGCTCCGGCACTCTAAAATCAGCATACTTGGTGTCTCTGTCTGGAATCATCATGATTTCGGAATTGTGTGCATCAGGAGGGAAGATGCAGTTTGTTCACTGTACGTATGAATCTCACGGGGAAGCCATTCTGGCGATTTTCAACGACGCCATTTTGAACACCACCGCTTTATATGAGTATCAGCCGCGAACGATGGCCGTGATGCAAACCTGGTTCGAAACAAAACAAGCGCACGATTTTCCGGTGATAGGTCTGGAAAATGAAGCGGGAGAGCTGATGGGTTTTGCCAGTTACGGGACTTTCCGTGCCTGGGCGGCCTTTAAATACTCTGTGGAACACTCCGTCTATATTCACCCGGATCATCAGGGGAAAGGATTAGGAAAAGTGTTAATGGTGGCATTAATTCAGGCTGCCCGTTCTCAGAATTACCATGTGCTGGTGGGGGGGATTGATTCTTCCAATGCGGGGAGTATCGCATTACATAAGAAGCTTGGCTTTCAATATTCAGGCACCATTCAGCAAGCGGCTTATAAATTTGACCGTTGGCTCGATTTAGATTTTTACCAGCTGACACTGGAAACACCGTTACAACCTGTGGCGGGTTAAATCCATTGCCCCTGAATTGACCAGAATATGGGGCATTTCCAAAGAAGGACATCGGATGTTGATGAATTGTCCGCTCAGTATTGAAAATAGATGTAAACCCTTTCAGCCTGAAGGAAACTGAACCTCAAAAGGAGCCTGAGATGCAAACCCCTCAAAGTACAAGCGCCTTGGTTGTAGAAGGTGGCGCTATGCGCGGTATTTTTGCGACTGGTGTTCTGGATGGTTTTTTAGAACAAGATTATCGTCCGTTCGATTTTTGTATTGGGGTTTCTGCGGGTTCCACCAATCTTGCGGCCTGGCTGGCGAATCAGCCGGGTCGTAATTATAAAGTGATTACTGATTATTCCTGTCGTCCTGAATTTATCAGTTTACGCAAGTTTGTCCGTGGCGGGCACTGGTTGGATCTCGACTGGTTGTGGCAAGTCACCATTGATGAAATCCGGCTCGACCTGGAAACCTTCGGCGCACAACCGATCCCTTTATATGTGGTGACAACCTGTGTCGCGACGGGCGAGGCGGTATACACGCAAGCCACCGCTGCAAATCTGGAGCCGTTGCTGAAGGCGTCCTGTTCGGTCCCGATTGCTTACCGGGCGTTTCCTGAGCTGGATGGCGCGCCGATGACAGACGGTGGTGTTGCAGATTCTATCCCGGTGATCAGAGCTTACGAGATGGGAGCCCGGGAGATCACCGTGATTTTATCCCGGCCACTGGGTTATCGTAAAAAAGCCAGTCGAGCCACTTGGCTGGTGCGGCGAATGCTTGCGGATTCACCTCAGCTGGCGCAGGTGATGCTCAATCGCGCCCAGCGCTATAATCAGGCCATTGAATTTATTCAGAACCCGCCGGCCGATTGCAGTATCCGGGTGATTGCGCCGCCGGCAGAATTTGATGTCGGACGGGTGACAACCGATAAAAAACGCCTCGATGCCGGATATCAGATGGGCCTGGCTGCCGCACTGACAGACTGAGAATCTCTCTGATTCAGTTGAATGAACACGGATTGTGATGATGTTTAAGAATTTTTCCCCAGAGACACTGGCCGGACAATTTCAGCTTTCAACGGAAGCTGCCCATTTTCTTTCTGCGTATTTGGTGACTTTACCAGAAGCCCGGATTCTGGAGATTCCGAGTGTCAGCGCAGATTACTTTTGTGCGGATCAGGAAAATGCGGATCTCTGTGCAGCGTTGGTGCTGAAACGGCAGAAGCAGGCCAGTTGCAGCATGAAGTACTGGTATGAAACCGGCGATGAAAACGGGCCTGAGCCGATGCCTTGCGTTGGTCATCTTCAGATTGTGACAAACTGGGCGGGAGAGCCCGTTGCCATCACGCAAATCACAACAGTCAGTGAATGTCGTTTTCAAGACGTATCACCTGCTTTTGCTGCGGCAGAGGGAGAAGGCGACCAGTCACTAGACTGGTGGCGGGAAGCGCACTGGCAATTTTTCAGCCAGGAGTGTGATGCACTGGGGATTGAGATGACAGAAGAGGTGATGCTGGTGCTTGAGCATTTCAAAACGGTTTGGCCGGCAGCGTCACGCGACACACGGATCTGAGGGCTGCCTGAACCAAACTGATCAAGGCTGGTTTCAGATCGGTTAAATACTTCACCGGACTGCACTTTATTGCAAGTGGGCTGAGTGGTTCTGCTATCTTTAAACACATCTTCAGGTGCGTGATAGTTGGGCTGACATGAAAACCTACTGGATGAATCGCTGGGAAACGATCCGAAACAGCTTCTGGTTTGTTCCGGCGATGTTAGTGCTGATTGCGGTCGGGTTGGTCCGTATTGTTGTGACATTAGACCGTCATCTTCATCAATTCCCTGTCAGCTTGCCCGAGATAGGTTTTGCCGGTGGCGCGGAGGGTGCCAGAAGTATTCTGTCGACGATTGCAGGCTCCATGGTGACGGTTGCCGGTGTGGCGTTTTCGATCACCATTGTTGCGCTGACTCTGGCATCCTCTCAGTTTGGTCCCAGATTGCTGAGAAACTTTATGCGTGATCCCGGCAATCAATATGTGCTGGGCACCTTTATCGCCACCTTTATTTATTGTTTGCTCGTCCTCAGTAGCGTGACGGGTCAAAACGGGCAGATATTCGTCCCCCGAATTGCAGTGAATCTGTCTTTGCTGCTTGCGCTCATGAATGTCGGTGTCCTGATTTACTTTATTCATCATGTCGCGACTTCCATACAAGCGGATAATGTGGTGAATGGTGTGTACGAAGAGCTCAATCAGCATATTGAGCATTTTTTTCCGGAATCTCTGGGAGCGGCAGTTGAAACGCCTCAAAAGGTGCATTTGCAGCGAACGGGTATGTTTCACCGGACTGTGCCGGCTGCTGCGGAAGGATATCTGCAGGCTGTGGATCGGGCATGCCTGCAACAACTGGCGGCTTCCTCAGATTGCCAGATTCAACTGAGATACCGTGCCGGGGCATTTGTTGTGAAAGGCAGCTCGCTGGCGGTGGTCTCATCTGAGAAAGCCTTAGAGGAGACGCTGGATGATCAGCTTCAGTCTTGCTTTATTGTGGGGAAGATGAGAACACCAGAGCAGGATCCTGAATTCGCGATTCATCAGCTGGTGGAAGTGGCTGTCCGGGCTTTGTCTCCTGGGATCAATGATCCCTATACGGCAATGACCTGTGTGGACCGGCTCAGTGCCATTTTATGTACCTTGACGGGACGGGCTTTTCATCCGGCAAAATGGTATGACGACATGGGGACACTTCAGCTGGAAGAACCGGCACTGACATTTTCGGGTGTCCTGGCCGCTTCTTTTGATCAAATCCGCCAGCACAGCCTGACGGATGTCGCGGTTTCAATTCGTCTACTGGAAGGACTGGCACGGATTGCAAGTCACTGCCGGACGCAGGCGCAACAGCAGGCTGTTTCCAGTCAGGCAGAGATGATTTACCGTTCACGTCAGAACAGTCTGCCCGTTGAGGAAGACCGGGCAGATATGACGCAGCGTTATCAGGCCGTTCAGGATGAGCTGCGCCAGCTTTAATCCTTGATACCAATCGCAGTCAATCACGGGTCATCCTCGCTTGTTCAAATGTTCGATAACTGCGATATATTTTTTGATTGTAGAATCACGACTGATCTAAAAATCTGCCTTGTTCTCAAACATTCTCCCTGCGCTATTTCTGATGATTGACTGACTTTGATTGGTATTATTTCAGGTTGGATTCATGCGCCAACAGAAATTTTCGAAGCAGATTTGCCAGCTCAGTTTGCTCATCTTTATCTAAAACGGCCAGCATTCGATGCTCGTTTGCGACATGGGCTGTGACCGCCTGATCAATCAGTGCCTGTCCCGATTCCGTGAGTGAGACGGTGCAGCTGCGCCTGTCGTTATCGCTGGGCTGACGGTAGATAAACCCACGCTGTTCAAGCTTATCCAAGCGAGTCGTCATTGCGCCGGAGGTCAGCATGACTGTGTGGTACAACTGCGTGGGTGTGAGTGGCTCACCGGAGCGACGCAGGGAAGCTAGAATGTCAAACTCCACCTGTATCAGCCCGAACTTTTTAAAGACCTGATTGATTTGCTCCGTCATGATCTTATGGCCCCGGTACATCCTCCCGATCACACCCATTGGCGAACAGTCTAAATCTGGTCTGTGTTCCTGCCACTGTAACAGCAGTTTATCGACATGATCCTGCATGGTGAATTCCTGTATGCGTCATCGAATGAATGGTGAATTACTTACTTTTAATAAAGATACTTGATCTAAAGATAAAAGGCCACTAATCTATCTTTAAGTAAAGATACTTTTTCAGTTATGAAGGAACAAGACAAATGAACTATCTTTTGGCATTCATGGTTCCGGTGCTCTGGGGCAGCACTTATGCTGCGGTCGGGTTATTTTTGCAAGATATGTCACCTTACTGGGTCGCGGTATTCCGAGCGTTGCCAGCCGGATTGGTGTTATTGCTGATTCGCCCGAAATTGCCGCCATTGAGCTGGCAGCGTATGACGTTGCTGAGTTTCTGCAATATTGCCGCATTTTTCGTCTTGCTGTTTATTGCGGCATACCGCTTGCCAGGATCGGTTGCGGGGACACTTGGTGCAACCATGCCCCTTCAGATGATGCTGCTGCAATGGCTGGGCGAGGGCAAAAGGCCGGATCCTATTGCTGTGGTATTGGCTGTGCTGGGCTTGATAGGGGTTGGTTTATTACTCAATCCATCAGCAGATCTGGATCCAATCGGGACAGTCGCAGCTTTAGCGGGGACAGCACTGGTCGCGCAGTCAGCACTTTGGATGAAACGCTGGACTGTCAGCGACGCACTGGGGTTCACGGCCTGGCAGCTCGTTTTAGGTGGCTTCATGCTGGTCCCTTTTGCCTGGATGGTTGCCGGGGCACCGGCGGCAATCACGATGCATGAAGTCCCGGGACTGCTGTGGCTTGTGCTGTTAAACACTGCATTTGGTTATTGGGCATGGGTTCGCTCAGTCAACACGCTTGGCCCGAATGTGATGTCGATGCTTTCTCTGGTCAATCCGGTGACAGCCGTGATTTTGGGAATTGGTCTGGTTGGCGAAAGCCTTGGCATTCTGCAGTGGGTGGGTATAGGTTTAATTTTACTGGCTCTGTTATTGATGAAAAAAACAGCAAAGCGGGGACAGACATCACACGCGGGAAAACCGAAAG
This sequence comes from Photobacterium sp. GJ3, assembly GCF_018199995.1. Classification (NCBI taxonomy): domain Bacteria; kingdom Pseudomonadati; phylum Pseudomonadota; class Gammaproteobacteria; order Vibrionales; family Vibrionaceae; genus Photobacterium; species Photobacterium sp. GJ3. Next base: position 337,091 of record NZ_CP073579.1, read on the forward strand.
TAAAAGGAGTTCAGATCCATGAGCAAAGCAAAAATACTGTTTCTGTCCGGTAGCTGCCGAAAGCAATCCCTGAATAAACAACTGGCACACTATGCGTCGGGTGTTGCAGCTGAACTTGGCGCAGAGGTGACCTATATCGATCTGGCGGATTACCCGATGCCGCTTTACAACGGGGATCTGGAATCGGCTGAAGGAATCCCGGACAATGCCCGGGCATTAAGAGACATTTTTGTTCAACATCAGGGGGTTTGTATTGCCTCACCTGAGTACAATTCAAGTTTTTCGCCACTGCTGAAAAATACACTGGACTGGATTTCCCGTCCGGATGGGGAGGTGCCCGGGTTGGTTGCGTATCAGGGGAAATCAGCCTACTTGCTGAGCACTTCTCCCGGCCGGCTTGGAGGATTGCGAGGACTCACCATGTTGCGCATGGTACTGGGCAATATCGGTGTGCTTGTGATGCCAGATCAACTGGCGATTCCAGCCGGAAATCAGGCGTTTGATGCTCAGGGGGCGCTCACTGATCCACAACAGGCAGAAACTTTACAGGTGCAGATGAAACGCTTTATTGCACATTTGTCTCGCTGATCCCGTCAAAAAGCGGTTACGGCCGCTTTCGCTAGTTTAAACGGATTCGACGCTGATATTCAGACTCAGTGGCATAATCCAGTGGGTCAGCCCGGTCCAGAAAAACAATCCCGTTCAGATGATCCAGTTCATGCTGAAAAATGCGTGCGATAAATCCGGTCATTTCACACTGAATTTTCTCGCCGTTGAGCTGTTCATAGCTGACCCGAATATGCGTGGACCGCGGTACCAGTGCGCGGATGCCCGGAATGCTCAGGCAGCCTTCCCAGCCTTTTTCCATTGTGTCGCTCAACCGTTCAATCGACGGGTTCAGCATCAGAGTGGGGGTCATGAACGGGGCATTGGGATAGCGTGCGTTTGGTGCCGAGGCCACAATAAAAGCGCTGACAGATTCACTGACCTGAGGGGCTGCAATCCCGACGCCCTGGTGTCGTAACATCAGTTGCTCCAGTTCGGCAAAGAAA